>NZ_JBUZNP010000003.1:0-442948 GCF_055326215.1 Tessaracoccus pujii
GCGACGAGACTCACACATAGTCCCCGCGTACGTAGGGGCCGTGCCTCACACACTTTTCCCCGCGAACGTGGAGGCTGGCCACGATGGGGTGTGGAGGTTGAGGAGAAGCTGTCGATGGCAGCCCGGTTCGAAGTCACGAAGAAGTACGCCCAGGCCTACGCCGCGGCCCCGAGGAAGGGCAAGAGCGTGATCCTGGACCACGTGGTCGAGGTCACCGGCTGGAACCGTGATCACGCCCGTCAACAGCTGGTCGCCCGGCTGAAACAGGCCCCCGGTCGGGCGGTTGCCACCGTCGCAGTGATCGACCGCCGCAAGACCAAACCGCGGAAGTACTCCTACGATGCGATCAAGGTCCTTCAACTGGTCTGGGCCACTGCCGGGGGCAGCTGCGGCAAGTACCTCGCTGTTGCGATGACCGACTGGCTCGACGCAATGGAAACCGAAGGCTCCCTGGTCTCCGGCCAGGATCGGTACAGCGCTGAGGTCAGAGCCGAACTCGAGTCGATGTCGCCGGCCACGATCGACCGCTACCTGGCCCCTGCCCGAGCCACAGACCCACTCCGCGGGAAGTCCGCCACGAGGCAGGGAAGCCTGCTTCGCAACTCGATCCAGATCCGCAAAGCCGGTGACGAGGTCGAAGCCGAACCCGGGTTCTTCGAGGTCGACACCGTCGCCCACTGCGGCCCCACCCTGCAAGGAGAGTTCGCCCGCAGCGTCAACTTCACCGACATGCACACCGGCTGGACCTTCACCCACGCGATCCGCAACAACGCCCACATCCACATCCGGAGCGCGTTCGACCTGCTCATCGACCAGGTACCGTTCGCCGTGACCGGCATCGACAGCGACAACGGCTCTGAGTTCATCAACCACCAACTCATCGACTGGGCCGGCCAACGCGACGTGTTCTTCACCCGCTCAAGGCCCTACAAGAAGAACGACCAGGCCACCATCGAGTCGAAGAACAACCACCTCGTGCGCCGCTACGGCTTCTACCACCGCTACGACACCCCTACCGAGCTGACGCTGCTCAACCAGCTCTGGACCCTGGTCAACGACCGACTCAACTTCTTCACCCCGACCAAGAAACCCGTCGGCTGGTCCACCGACACCATCGGGCGACGCAAGAGGCTCTACGACCAGCCCCGCTCCCCGTATCAGCGGCTGCTGGCCGCCGGCGTCCTCAGCTCCGCCCAAGAAGCCGAACTCGCCGCCTACAAAGCCACCCTGCAACCCGCCGCGATCGCCCGCGCCATCACCGAGATCCAACACGAACTCACCCGACTCGCCGCCGGGAAAACACGGCGACTCCAAGACCAGATCACCTGGAAAGCACCCACCCCCGGTGTCCTCAAGACCCGAGCCAGCTAACCCGTTACACGGGGAAAACTATGTGAGGCACGGCCCCCCACTATCCGGGGACTTGACAGTGAGGCACCACGAATCGCGAGCGACGCGGGGGCGGAAGTCAGGCCGGCCGCGCCTCGGGGACGGACGTCTTGGCCGGGTCACGCTCGACGAGGTCACCCAGCACGTCGTCGATCCGCGTCATCAGCTCGTCGGGGATCTCCACCCCGCTTGCCTTGACGTTCTCGGCGATCTGCTCGGGGCGGGAGGCGCCGATGATGGCAGCCGCCACGTTGTCGTTCTGCAGCACCCACGCCACCGCCATCTGCGCCATGCTGAGGCCCAGCTCGTCGGCGATCGGCTTGAGGCCCTGCACCCGGGTGAGGACGTCGTCGCGCATCCAACGACTGATCATGCTCTGGCCGCCCTTGGTGTCGGTGGCCCGCGAACCCTCCGGCGCCGGCTGGCCGGGCAGGTACTTGCCGGTCAGCACGCCCTGCGCGATGGGCGACCACACGATCTGCGAGACGCCCACCTCCTGCGACGCGGGCACCACCTCGTCCTCGATGACCCGCCACAGCATCGAGTACTGCGGCTGGTTGGACACGAACGGGATCTTGAGTTCCTTGGCGAACCGGGCCGCCTCACGGATCTTGTCCGCCGGCCACTCGGACACACCGATGTAGAGCGCCTTGCCCTGGCGGACGACATCGGCGAAGGCCACCATCGTCTCCTCCAACGGCGTCTCCACGTCGTAGCGGTGAGCCTGGTAGAGATCCACGTAGTCCGTCTGCAGGCGTTCGAGGGAGCCGTTGATGCCCTCCATGATGTGCTTGCGGGACAGCCCCGTGTCGTTGGGCCCCTTCGGACCCACCGGCCAGTAGACCTTCGTGAAAATCTCCAGCGATTCGCGGCGCTCACCCTTCAACGCCTCGCCGAGCACCACCTCGGCCGCCGTGTTGGCATAGACGTCTGCGGTGTCGAACGACGTGATGCCGTGCTCCAGCGCGGCGCGCACGCAGGCCGTGGCGGTGTCCGCCTCCACCTGCGAGCCGTGGGTCAGCCAGTTGCCGTACGTCAGCTCGGTGATCTTCAGGCCCGAGTTACCCAGATAGCGATACTTCATGCAACAAAACCTACTCCGCTCCGGCGACGCCCGCGCGCCGCTACCGTGACGTCCATGGAGAAAACCGAGCTGGCCTGGGCTTCCGGGACCTGGACCACACCCCCCGCGGACTCGCGCGAGGACGGCACCGACCTGGTGGTGGCCGCGGTGCAGGGATCCGACGCCTGGCGGGTCACCTCCTACGGCTTCATCCACGACAACGAGCACGCCCTCGTCGCCCCCTTCCGGCAGGACACCGCCATGGAGGTCGTGTTCACCGCGGACTACGCGGAGCAGTTCGACCAGGCCGGCCTCTTCGTAATGGCCGCCGCGGACTGCTGGGTCAAGGCCGGCGTCGAGTTCGCCGACGGCCACCCACAGCTCGGCGCCGTCGTGACCAACCCGGTCTCGGACTGGTCGACCGCCCCGATGGACGCGTGGCACGACCGGCGGGTGAGGGTGCGCGTCTCCCGCTCGGGTGACGCCCTGACGGTACGCGCCGGCCTCGACGGCGAGGAACTGCTGCTGGTACGGGTGGCTCCCTTCCCGCGCGACGCCCGCGCGGCGGCCGGCCCGTTCACATGCGCGCCGACGAGGGCGGGGCTGGTCGTGCGCTTCCACGAATGGACCGTCGGCCCAGCCGACGGCGCCCTCCATTGAGCGCCTGGCCGGCCCGACGCCGTGGGCTAGCCTTGCGCGCATGACCGAGGCCGCCCTGCAGTACGAGCTCACCCAAGCCCGCCTCGACAACGGCCTTCAGGTCGTCGTCGCACCGGATCCCGGAGCTCCCGGGGTCGCGGTGAACCTGTGGGTGGAGGTGGGCTCGGCGGATGAGAGCCCCGGCAAGACCGGATTCGCGCACCTCTTCGAGCACCTCATGTTCCAGGGATCGGCCAACGTGGCCAGCGGCGAGCACATGTCCACCGTCGAGTCCCTGGGCGGCACGGTCAACGCCACCACCTCCACGGACCGCACCAACTACTTCGAGACGGTTCCACGAGGCGCCCTGGACCTTGCGCTGTGGCTGGAGGCGGACCGGTTCGCGTCCCTCGCCATCACGCCGGCCAATTTCGAGGCCCAGCGGCAGGTGGTCAAGGAGGAGAAGCGGCAGCGCTACGACAACCAGCCCTACGGCGACCTCCTGGAGCTGCTGACCGCACAGCACTTCCCGGCCGAGCATCCGTACGGGCACCTCACCATCGGGTCCATGGCGGACCTCGACGCCGCCTCCCTGGCGGACGTGGCCGAGTTCTTCGACGCCTGGTACCGGCCGGCCAACGTGCGCCTGGTGCTGTGTGGCCCCCTCACCGCCGCCGAAGGGATCGAGCTGGCGGAGAAGCACTTCGGCCGCCTGCCCAGCAGGGCCGCCGCCCGACGGGCCGACGTCACCGACCCGTCTCGGGGAGAACCCTCGACGGTGGAGGTCACGCGCCACGTGCCCCACTCCCTGGCCTACCTCTCCTGGGCCACCCCACCGGCGGCGCACGTCGACCAGCCCGCCATCGACCTCGCGCTGTCGGTGCTCGCCGAGGGACACACGTCCCGCCTGCACCGCGCCCTCGTCCGGCACGGCGACGTGGCCCACGAGGTGCACAGCGCGTCCCTGACGCACCGCTCCGCGCCGTCCATCGCGGCGCTGCTCGGCCGCCCCGCCGAGGGCGTGAGCCTGGGCCAGCTGTCCCGTGCCATCAACGACGAGGTGGCCAGGTTCGCCGCCGAGGGCCCCACTGACGAGGAGCTCGCCCGCGCCGTCGCCCAGTACGAGCGGGACTGGCTCTGGGACCTGGCCACCACCGGCGGACGCGCGGACGCGATCAACGAGGCCTGGCTCATCCACGGCTCACCCGAGGACGTCAACACCCATCTCGCCGACGTCGTGGCGCTCACCGGCGCCGACATCGCGGCCGCGGCCGGGCGCTGGCTCGCGCCCCCGTCGGCCCACCATCTCCACTACGCCGCGGAGGCCTCCCGATGAACCGCCCAGACGTCACCCTCGGCCTGCCCTGGCAGTTCCCCACCCCCACCATCACCACCTTGGACTCGGGGATGACCGTGTGGCACTTCCACCTGCCGGGGCAGCACATCGCCACCTTCGAGGTGGTCCTGCCCGCCCCCCTGACCGCCGAGCCGCGGAACCTGGAGGGGGTCGCGACGGTGGCGCTCCACGCCATCGACGAGGGCACCCGCACGCACCCGGACGGTGCCATCGGGGAGCTCCTGGAGGACCAGGGCGCCACCCTGCACGGCACGGCCCGCCAGCGCTACACCACCCTGGGCGGCCAGGCACCCTCGCGCAGGCTCGCCCGGGTGCTGCCGTTGTTCACGGAGGTGCTCAGCGAGCCCGCCTTCGCGGAGCGCGACGTGGCCCACCACGTGGAGGCACAGGTGGCCGACTACGAGTCGAAACTCGCCTCACCGTCGTCCGCGGCCCGGCTGGCGCTGCGGCGCGAGCTGTTCGGCCCGGAGCATCGAGACGGCCGGCCGGCCGCCGGAACCCCGACGACCCTCACGGCCATCACCCCCGAGCACGCCCGGCTGTGGCACGCCGCGCACTTCTCGCCAGCAGGCGCCACCCTCATCATCGCCGGAGACTTCACCTCGGCCGAAGCCATCACGGCGCTGGGGTCCTGGGCCGCCGCCGGTGGCCAGCAGGTCCCCGTCGCGCCCGCGCCCTCACAGGCGCCACGCATCGTCGTGGTGGACCAGCCGGACGCCGTGCAGGCCACGGTGGTCATGGGTCGCCGGAGCGTCACCCGGCAGGATCCCCGCTGGGCGCCGCTGCGCCTGGCCGGCCACGCGCTGGTGGGCGCATTCGCCAGCCGGCTCAACCTTGAGCTGCGGGAGCGCCTCGGCTACACCTACGGCATCGGGGGCGGCTTCTCCCCCGGCACGGACGAGGGACTCTTCACCGTGGGGGGAAGCGTCCGCACGGAGGTCGCGGCGGACTCCGTCGCCCGCCTCCTCGACGGTCTGGCCGTGCGTGAACCGTTCAGCGCCGAGGAGATCGACGACGCCCGGCGCTACCTGATCGGTGTGGCCCCGCTCGCCAACGAGACGTCCGCCGACATCGTGGACCAGGCCTCAGCTCTGGCCGCCGCGGGCCTGCGGCCCGGCTATCTCAACGACCACTACGCCGACCTGGCGGTCGTGACCGCCGAGGAGTCGACGGCGGCCTTCCGCGCGGAGGTGACACCCTCGGGCACCACAGTCGCGATCGCGGGGGACGCGGACGCCCTGGTGCCGGCTCTGGCGGCCATCGGCCTGGACGCCGAGATCGTGGATCTGCGCGGCTGAGGCCGATCAGCCCAGCGCGTCGGCGGCCTCCTCGATCTTCGCCTCGGCGGCCCTCATCTTCGCCTGGAAGACCGCCAGGTCGCCGTCGCGCAACGCCTGGTCCGCCGAGGCGAACAACGCCTGCGCCTCGTTGAGGAAGTTGCGCGCCCGCACCTGTGCGTCCTCCGGCGACGACGGCTCGCCCGGGTCGATCGCCGGCTCGTCGACCGGCTGCTCGCCGGTATCGGCGCCCGCGTCGCCCTGGAACACCTGGTCCAGCGCCGACTGCAGCGTCTCGCCGATGCCGATCTGCTCACCGAATCGCACCACGATGAAGCGCAGCGCCGGGTAGGCGCCCGTGGTCCCCGTGGTCTGCGTGAAGATGGGCTGCACGTACAGCAGCCCGCCACCCAACGGCAGCGTCAGCAGGTTGCCGTAGATGGCCGCCGCCGACGCGCCCTGCCTGTTGAACGGCAGCAGCTTGTCCGCGACCAGTGGATTGGTCGCGATGAAGTTGTACGTCTGGCCGGGGCCGGCGATCTGTTCGGCATCCGAGAGCTTCAGCACCCTCATGCGCCCGTAGTCCTCCGTGGTGGCATCCGCGTTGACGGACATGTACACGCTGAGGTTCTCGCGGTCCTTCGGCACGAACACGGTGGTGTTGGCGAAGTGGGGAGCCTCGTCGTTCGGCCACCGGATGGTGAGGAAGTACGGCGGCTCCTTCAGCCCCTGCTGGCCGGCGCGCACCGGGTCGTTGGGGACCTGCCAGATGTCCGTCTGGCGGTACCAGGTGTTGGCGCTGGTGGTGTGGTACCGGCCGAGGATCTCCCGCTGCGCCTTGAACAGGTCCTGCGGGTAGCGCAGGTGCTCCAGCAGCTCCTGGGAGATCTGGTCCTTCGGTGTGATGACCCCCGGATACACCTTCTCCCACGTCTTGAGGATGGGGTCTTCCTCGTCCCACTCGTAGAGCGTGACGGTGCCGTCGTAGGCGTCGACAGTGGCCTTGACCGAGTTGCGGACGTAGTTGACCTGCTGGCCCATGAGCAGCCGGTCGGCCGAGGTGCGCGAATCGGAGATGGACTGCGTCCAGTCGCTGCGCATCGAGTTGGGGAAGTTGTCGGTGGTGGTGTAGGCGTCGATGATCCACACGATGCGGCCGTCGACGACGCTGGGGAACGGATCCGAATCCACCGTCAGCCACGGCGCCGCCTCCTGCACGCGCTGAACCGGAATCCGGTCGTGCAGGATCCGCGACTCGTCGTTGACCCGGTCCGAGAGCATCAGGTTGATGTCGCCGAAGCGGATGGCGAAGGCCGTGCGCACCAGCGGGTTCCCGATCGGCACGCCGCCGTCCCCCGTGTAGGTATACAGGGATTCGGTGCGTCCCTCGCCGCCCGACGGGGTGTCCAGCTCGACGGGATCCAGACCCTCCGGCGCACCGACGACGACGTAGTAGTTGGTGGCCTCGCCGAAGTAGATGCGGGGCTCGTGCTCCGGCAGCGTGCCGACGGTGGGGATGCCCCCGGAGAAGAACACGGGCTCGCCGTTGGCCTTGCGCTGGTTACCGTAGGCCGCCACCATGCCGTAGCCGTGGGTGTAGACGGTGCGGCGGTTGTTCCACGTGTCACCGGACTCGACCGAATTGAGGTCCAGCTCACGCACCGCCACCACGGAGTCAGTGGCCTTGCCCCCGATGACGTAGCGGTCGATGTCCAGGGTGTCGGGGAACGTGTAGTAGCCGCGCACCTGCTGGAGCTGCTCGAAGGCCGCCGGAACGACGGTGGGGTCGATCAGCCTGATGGCCGGGAGCGCCTCCGCATCCTGCCGCAGCTGCCCCGCGCCGGCCAGCGTGGTGGCCTCGTAGTCCTCGATCTCCACGTCCTCGATGCCGTACGCGAAGCGCGTGGCGTCGATGTTGTTGGCGATGTAGGGACGTTCCTTCTCCGCCTCGTCGGGAGTCACCTCGAAGCTCTGCACGATCCACGGGTAGAGCATGGACAGGAGCAGCGAGGACACCACCAGCAGCGCGATGCCCGCGCCCGGGATGCTCCAACGCAGCAGCCAGGCGTTGACGAAGGCGAGAACGGCCACGATCACGCAGATCATGGCGATGATCGCGGCCACGGGCACCCGGGTGGTGAAATCCGTGTAGCCGAGGCCCGTGAAATTCTTGTTGGCCACGAGGCTGAGGCCGAACCTGTCCAGCACGGCGTTGGCCGCGATGAGCAGCATGATGATGCCGAGCATGATGGACAGGTGGCGCTGCGCCCCCACACCGGCGGCCGAGTTGCCGCGGCCGCGCATGGCAGAGGAGTTCAACGCACCCGTCATGAAGTGCACGGCACCCGCGGCGAACGCTCCGGCGATCAGCGCGAAGAGCAGATAGCCGACGACGAACCTCAGCCACGGCTGAGTGAACACGTAGTAGCCCGCGTCCAGCCCGAAGTACGGGTCGTCCCACCCGAAATCGGTGGCGTGCCACCAGGCCAGGAACGTGTCCGTCATCCCCGACGCCGTCATGCCGCCCAGGATGCCCAGCACCACGGCGGGCACGGCCATCAACATCTTCGATCTGCGGTCCAGAGCGTCGCGCAGCTGGATCAGGAACTCCGAGTCCAGGTTGGCCCGGCGCACCTTCGGGCGCAGCCGGTAGGCGATCACCTGGCTGAAGAACACGACGGCGGCCAGGAGCAGGCCGAACACGACGAGCAGGCCGACGCGTGCGGCCAACTGCGTCGTGAACACCGTCTGGAAGTTGAAGCTGCGGAACCACAGGTAGTCCGTGACCACCCGGGCCGAGATGACGCCCGCCAGCGCCAGCGCGCCGACGATCAGGATGGTCCACAGGAGGGGGCCGCGGCCCGCGGGGGCATCGGGATCCAAGGGATGAGCGGTCACGCTTGTTCACTCCTGAACGTGTCGACGAGGGCCTCCGTGAGCCCGGGGACGAGGTCCTCCGCGCCGAGGAGGTCCTCTGGATTGGTCACGAGGCGGGCGAGCCCGTGGCGGGTCCCGTCGCGCAGGACGCCCACCACGATCCGCACATCGGTCTTCTCCGGATGGGCGGCCACGAACGCTGCGGCCTCCTCCGCATCATCGGGCAGTTCGCCCTCATGCTCCGGGGCGAGGAAGGCGCGTTCCATCGCCAGCGCGCAGCCCTCGACGGTGTCCGGCCAGAAGATACTCGACAGGCGCTTGACCACGTTGTCCGTGGCCTGGAAGTCCTCCTGCTCGATGGCCGTCAGCGCATCGTCAGAGCCCTCGGGGACCCGCCCCCGCAGCTGGGGCTCCACCTCCAGCAGCGTCTGGGTGGTGACGAGGGCGAACAGCCGCGCCGGCTGGTCCCACCCCGAGGTGGATACATGGCGTTCCACATCCATGAGGCAGGCGATGAGCTTGGACGAGTCAGCCACAGGTGGGCACCTCCGCGGTGTTTCCTTCGTTGATGAGTTGGAGCGCCGCGATGGCGTCCTTGAGCGTGCTCACGGTCACCAGCAGCACGTCGGTGTCCAGGTTGCCCACATCCGCGCAGTTCCCCTCGGGCACGAGGAAGACGGTGCCGCCGTCCCGCTCCGCACCCTTGATCTTCTCGCGCACGGCGCCGATCTTCGTCACACGGCCGTTCGGATCGATCTCGCCGGTGCCCGCCACCACGGCGTCGTTGATCAGGTGGCCCTCGGTGATGCGCTCGTAAAGGCCCAGGGCGAACACCAAGCCTGCGCTCGGGCCGGTGACGGACTGGTCCACGCCGAACTGGATCTGCGGCGAGTACCGGTAGCCCGTGTCCAGGCTGACGCCGACGACGGCGCGGCGGGAGTCCGTGGGGCTGGCACTGGCGGTGACGCTGACGGTGACCTCCTGCCCGTCGCGCAGCACCGTGAAGACGATGACGTCGCCCACCGCGTGCGTCCCGACCTGAGCGATCACGTCCTCGCGGGTCTTCATGGCGATGTCGTCGACGGCCGTGAGCAGGTCACCTGGCTCGAGCCGGTCCGCGCTGGGTCCGGAGAGCACAACGCTCTCAACGCGCGGCAGCTCCGTCACGGCGACGCCGGCGGCGCGGAGCGCGGCCACCGTCGCGTTGATCCTGGACTTGTCCATCATGGCCACGGCTTCGTTGCGCACCTGGTCCGTGGTCTTGCCCGGAGGGTAGATGACCTCGCGCGGCATGGCGTCGGAGTCGTTGGAGAGGTAGACGAACACGGCCTCGGGCAGGCTCAGGGAGGAGTCCGCCCGGGTGGTGGACACCGTCGTCATGAGCAGGCTGCCGTCCGTCTCGAACGTCGGAAGCCCGGACACCTCGATGACGGGGACGTCCTCCGCGGAGCCGAGGACGTCGATGGTCTGGCCGGGCCGCCAGGCGACATAAGGCACGGGCAGCACCACCAGCAGCGCCGCCAGGGCCACGAACAGGAGCGAGGACACGATCGCCACAGCGTTGCGCGACACCGACACTCCCTCCTGCAGCTACCAGATCACCCTAGCAAGGGGCGGCAAGCCGTCGCGCGGCGCTTGCTCCATGCGGAAGAATGGACCAGGAGGAGGTCACTTGATGTCCAACCCTGACCCGTTCGGATCCTTCGACTTCGAGCAGTTGCGCAAGATGCTCGAACAGATGGGTTTCGGCGACGCCGACCAGCTCAACCTCGACGAGTTGCTCGCCCACGTCCAGCGTCTTCAACAATCCGGCGGCGGCGCCATGTTCGGGCTGACCAACGCGGACCGGGACCCGGACGCCGCGTGGCGCACCACACTGACGGCCGCCAGGCAGCTGGCCTCGCCGGCGGGGTCGGACCCCGAGCTGCGTCCTGAGGAGAAGACCCTCATCGCGGACACCGAGCGCCTCGCCCAGGCGTGGCTGACACCGCAGACGTCCTTCCCCGAGACGGGCCGCCCGGCCCGCGGCCTCACCCGCGGCGCCTGGCTGGACGAGACGGGCCCCGGCTGGCGCGCTGTGATCGAACCCATCATCGACGGACTCGCCGAGGCACTCAAGCGCGGCACCGTCGACGACGCCGGCAAGGAGATGGAGCCCATGGGGGCCTTCCTCGCGCCCATGATGAAGCAGTCGGCGTCCCTGATCTACCGCGACAGGCTCAAGCGCGAGTTGGCGAAGGTGGCAGGCGACATCCTCACCGGCACCGAGATCGGGTTCAACCTGCTCGGCTCACCGGACGTGGTGCTCATCCCCGCCAACGTGGCCGCTTTCACGGCAGACCTCGACGCCAGCGAGCGTGACGTGACGCTGTTCCTCCTGCTCCGTGAGGCCGCGCGGCAACGCCTGTTCCACCACGTCGGATGGCTGTCTCCGCAGCTGAGCGCGCTACTGGCGCACTTCGCCCGCGAGATCAGCATCGACTTCGACTCCATCGCGAGCCAGTTCCAGCCCGAGAACCTGCAGAACCTCTCCATCGAAGATGTCGTCGCGGTCGGCGAATCCGTGCGCGGGTCGTTCTTCCAGCCGGCCAGCACCCCCACCCAGGTGGAGATCCTGCACCGGCTCGAAGTGCTGCTGGCGCTGGTGGAGGGCTGGGTGGACCACGTCGTGGCCAGGGCGGCGGGCCCCTGGATGCCCAACGCCGCACAGTTGGAGGAGGTCATGCACCGCCGCCGCGCCTCCAACACGCCCGTCACGGGAGTGTTCGCCGAGCTGCTGGGGCTGGACCTGCGGCCCAGGCTGGTGCGGGACGCCAAGAACCTCTGGGCCGCCGTGGAGCACCACCGCGGGCTCGAGGGTCGCGACGCCGTCTGGGACCACCCGGACATGCTTCCCACCGCAGCCCACCTCGCCGACCCCTTGTCCTTCGCCACGGGGGTGGCGCCCGTGGAGCCCGTCGAGGATGCCATGGACAGGGAACTGCGCAGGCTGCTCGAGGGCCCCGGGGCCTGATCCCTTCCAGCGGTTCTTGACGCGGCAGCGCCCGGAGCGCTTAACTGGGGCGCGTGAGTCCCGGTGGCTCGTTACGCAGGGGAAGGCGGATCGAGCGGCCGGGACTCCACGCGTTCAGCCGGAGTGTCTCGTTGTGAGTGCACCGGGCTGCGCCTAGAGTGAAACCGCGGCTGCCGATTTGGGCAGCCACCCCAACAAGGAGGAAAACATGGCTACGGAGATCTGGGAAGGCTCCTTCTACTGCGTCAAGTGCAAGGAGAAGCGCGACGCCAAGGGCGAGGTCGTCGTTAATGCCAAGGGCACCAAGATGGCCAAGGGCAAGTGCCCCGAGTGCGGCACGAACCTCAACCGCATCCTCGGCAAGGCCTGAGCAAGGTCACCACTGGCCCCCATGCGGGCTTCCAATGGGGCGGTCGCCATCGGCACCGCCCCATTGTGTTGTCCACTCCCGGGACGATGTTGTCCGCTTCACCCCAGGTGTCGTCGTGACCCGGCCCGGACTGGCTGAGGATCGTCTCGACCATGAGGCTGGTGACGTGTCCGATCCCCTCGTTTCGGTGGTGGGTGCGCCGCAAGCCATCCACCCCCTCTCCGTCGCCCTGCGCCGCGCGCACCTGCGGCCCGTTCCGGTCGCCCCTGAGGATGCCCTGCGGAACCCTGGGGTGACGCTCGACGCGCGGCTCATCGTCTTCGCCTCCCCACCGGGCGCCCAGCTGCCGCTCGAGGCGGAAGCGTACGCGGCCGGAACCGGTGCGCTGCACGTGGCGTGGGACGCCGCCGCGGCCGCGGTGGGCCCCTTCGTGTCGCCCGGGCTCGGTCCCTGCCCCGCCTGCCTCGCCCACCGGAGTGGGCCTCAGGCGCCCGGCGCCCACCGGGCACTGGTCAGCTGGGCGAGTTCTTGGGCGGCCCTCCAGGCGCACGCCATCGTCCGCGGGAGCACGGACCTGGTGGCGTTGAGCTGGGCCTGGCAGCTCGGCCGGCCCGGGCTCAGTCTCGTGGGCTGGCAGCGGCTGCCGGACTGCCGGGCGGCGGGATGCGCTCAGCCCTGATGCCCCCGGATGACCTCCAGGGCCCCTCCGCCGTAACGCTCCGCCTTCACCTTCCCGATCCCCGGCAGCCGCAGCAGCTCCCCCTCGGAGGAGGGCGCGGCCTCGGCGATGGCCTGCAGCGTGGCGTCGGTGAACACCACGAAGGCGGGCACGGACGCCTCCTCGGCGGTCAGCTTGCGCCACGCGCGGAGCGCCTCGAACAGGCCTTCGTCGTAGTTGACCTCGCATCCCTCGTGCCGGCTGAGCTTCCGCTCCGCCGGGGTGTGCAGCTGGGATCCACAGACTCTGCAGGTGCGGGAACGTACCGAGGTGGTCCTCTGCTTCGGCGCCCTGCTGACCGTGGCGGGTCCGGAGACCTGGTCCGCGATGAACCGGGAGCGCGTGGCGCTCCCCCGGCCGGCCGCCCAGCTCACGCGCAGCTCCTTCTTGGCTCGGGTGAAGCCGACGTAGAGCAGCCGACGCTCCTCGGACAGCGCCGGCTCCTCCTGGCTGAGGACGAAGGGGATCATGCCCTCGCGCACCCCGACGATGGCCACCCCATCCCACTCCAGGCCCTTGGCGCCGTGAAGAGTGGTCAGCGTCACCGCATCCGCCACGGGAGCCGACTGCCACGAGGCGCGCTCCCGCAACCATTCCGTGGCGCGCTCAGCGGGCCATGTGTCATGCTTGGCGGCCTCCTCGGCCACCATGGTTCGCAGCGCCGTGAGGGATTCCCAGCGTTCCCGCTGCCGACCCTGACCCGACGGCGCCTCCGTCCGCCATCCGAGGCCGGTCAGCACCGCCTCCATGGTGTCCACCGCTGGGGAGTCCGCCGCCCGCTCGGTGTGGCGGCCGAACTCCAGCATGGCCTGACGGACCTCGGCCCTGTCGTAGAACTTCTCAGTGCCCCGCACGGAGTACGGGATGCCCCGCTCGCTGAGGGCGGCTTCAAGTGAGGGTGACTGGGCGTTGATCCGGTACAGGACCGCCAACTCGGACCACCGGGACCCGCGGGCGTGCACGTCCCGCAACCAGTCCGCGACGGCCGAGGCCTCCGCCGCCTCGTCCGGGTAGCCGGCGAAAGTCGGCCTGGGACCGGAGGCCTTCGTGGGCGTGAGGGCTCCCGGCCCCCCGGCCCGGACCCGGAGCACCTTGTTCGCCGACGACAGCACCTCCGGCGTCGAGCGGTAGTTGCGGAACAGGCGCACCGTCTCTGCGCCGTCGACAGCGGTGGCGAAGCCGCGAAGATACGAGGCGTCCGCTCCGGCGAAGGAGTGGATGGCCTGGTTGGGATCCCCCACCACGCACACGTCCTGGCGGCCGTCCACCCAGAGGGTGATGAGGCGGTGCTGCAGCGCCGAGACGTCCTGATACTCGTCGACAACGAAGTGCCGGTACGTCTGCCGGATGGTTGTCGCGATCTCCGGATGCTCGGTGAGCAGCACCGCGTTGCACATCAGGATGTCGTTGAAGTCCACGCTGCCCTCGCCGGTCTTCTGCTTCTCGTAGATCGTCATCACCGCCGAGACCTGCGCCGCCGAGGCCCCGGCCACCGAGCGGGCTCCCGCCACCTCCGGGTAGCGGCTGGCCGAGACATTGCTGGTCTTGGCCCAGGAGATCTCGCTGTCCAGGTCCCGCACCAGCGCCGATTCGGACTTCCCGAGCACCTGATGGGCGGCGCGCGCGACCAGGCCGTAGGTGTTCTCCGCGACCCGGGGGAACTCCACACCGTAGGCGTGCGGCCAGAAGAACTGGCACTGCCGCAGCGCCGCGGAGTGGATCGTCCGGGCCTGCGCGCCACGTACCCCGAGGGCGGAGAGGCGGGCCCGCATCTCCCCCGCGGCGCGTGTGGTGAAGGTGACCGCCAGGGTGGCACCGGGCTGGTACCGGCCCTGGCTGACGGCGTACGCGATGCGGTGCGTGATGGCACGGGTCTTGCCCGTGCCGGCCCCCGCGAGCACGACCACGGGCGACTCGAGGAGCGTGGCGACGCGGCGCTGCTCGGGGTCCAGGGCATCCAGGATGGGGTCACTCACCCGCCCATTGTGGACGCCGCCGCCGACAGTTCCTACTCGCACGGCCGGCCCCGACGAAGTGTCGGTGCCCGCCAGTATGGTTGCTGGCGACGTGGAGAGGAGTCTGGGGCTCATGGCGCTGACGCTGGTTCGGGGTACCCGATGGGGCCCTCTGGTGGACCATGCGGCCGCGCACCTGCAGGCGCTGGGCCTCGGCCCGTTCGACCGGGCAAGGGTGGTGGTGGCGTCCCGGGAGACGGGCCGGCTCGCCGGGCAGGGCGTGGCCGCCCGCCTCGGGATCTCCGCCGGGATCGCGTACGTGACGCCGGCCGCTCTCCTGCGCGAGCTGGCCGAGCGGGCGGGCGTCGCGCAGGATCGGGCGCGGTGGCTCGGTTCACCGCTGGATCTCGCGGTCTGGGGCGCCTTGGACGAGGTGGCCCAGGACCATCCGCTCCTCGCGGCCGCATTGGAGGCGGACGCCGGGCGCCCAGGGCGCCGCCGCGCCACCGCCATCAGGCTCGCCCGGCTCCTGCGCGGCTACGTCGACGTGGCACCGGAGGTGATCGGCGCCTGGATGGAGGGAGCCGGCGACGGCGCGGACGGGCACCCCCTCCCCGAGGCCACCGCGTGGCAGCCGCCCCTGTTGCGGGCCGCCACCGCCAGCCTGGAGGTGGATCCGCTGCACATCCTCGCGGCCATCACCGAGGCCGCCGCCACGGACCCCACCCCCACAGTGGTCCTCGCCGTGGACCACGTCACCGTCCCGCAGGCCGGGGTCTTCGACGCCCTGGCTGCCGGCGTCGGCGTCACCGCGCTGCAGATCTCGGGCTCCCCAGGCGCTGTCTGGGCTCAGGCCCTCGCCACGCGGATCGTGGACCTGCCGGGCGCCACGGACCCGGCGCCCGAGGTGGAGATCCACGAGTCCCACGGCGAGGCCCGGCAGGTGGAGGTGCTGCGCGACGAACTCACCCGCGCCTTCGCGAAGGACCCCACCCTCGAGCCGCGCCACGTGGCGATCGTCTGTCCGCAGCCGGAACGCTACGCGGACCTCCTGGATGCCGCGTTCGCCCCAGGGGATCCCACCACGCATCCCGGGCGGACGCTCCGTGTGCAGCGGGTCGAGTCAGCCCCCTCGGTGGGTCTGGTGGAGCTCCTCGTGGAGCTCCTGCGGCTGGGCGAGTCCCGCGCCACCGCCAGCGCCGTCGTCGAGCTCCTGCTCCGGCCTGCCATCGCGCATCGCTGGCGGCTCACGGATCGCGCCGCCGTCACGGAGCTGGTCAGCGGCGCAGGCATCCGGTGGGGCATGGACCTCACGCACCGGGCGGCGTTCGGCCTGCCGGAGGTGGGGCAGAACACCTGGCTGCGGGGCCTTGACCGGCTGCTCGTCGGCCTCGCCGTCGCCCCCGGCCACGAGGCCGGCGTCGGCCTGTCGGGCGCCGATGCCGTCTCTGCCTCGGACATGGACACCGTCGGCGCACTGTGCGAGATCGTCTCCAGGCTGCGCAGGCTCGTCGCGGTCACTGATTCCCCGGCCACCATCGCCTCGTGGGTGGGCCGCTGCCGCGAGGCGATGGAGACCCTTGTGGGACTTCCGCGCACCGAGGATTGGCAGCTCACCGTGACGGCGCGGACGCTCGCCCGGCTCGCCTCGGACCACCGCACCGACGAGACCCTCCTCACCCGCCACGAGTTCGCCCTCATGCTGGAGGAGGCCGCCTCCACGCGGCGCACCCGGGCCGCCGCAGGCAACGGCTCACTCATGGTGGTGGGGCTCGGTGAACTCATGCACGTGGAGTTCCGCCTGGTCGCGCTGCTGGGCGTCACCGACGACGTGGTGCCCGGGCGCGTGGGGCTGCCGCCGGACAGCATCGCCCTCGGAGACCTGGCACCGGACCCGCGAGCCCGCCGGCTCGAGCAGCTCCTCACCCACGCCCGCTCCGCCGAGCGGGTGCTCATCGTGCGCCAGCGGCGCTCGCAGCGCACCAACGACGAGATGCCCGTCCCCGTGGCTCTGAGCTGGCTGCTGGATCAGCTCGGCGGGAGCCACCGGGCCGTGACCCACCCGCCCATCGCATCCTCCGAGTCCAACTTCGAGGGCACGGCGCCCAGCTTCGACGCCCCAGCCCTCGCCGGCGTCCTGGCGCGGCGACGCCGAAGCTCTCTCCTCGGACGCCACGCCAGGCGTCGGCTCGCTGCGCGCACCCTCCCCGTCGCATCGATCCCGGGGCCGGTGACGCTCGCGCAGCTGTCGAGGTTCCTGGCGGATCCGGCCAAGAGCTTCCTGCAGTCGGCCGCCGGCATCACCCAGTACCAGGACGCCCAGCTCACAGACGAGATCGATCTGGAGACCAAGGGACTGAGCCGGTGGGCCATCATCGACGACCTCCTGGAGTCGTGGAAGGCCGGCACGGACGGGCGGGCGGCCGAGGAGGCCTTCCGGCAGCGTGAACAGCACCCGCCGCTGGCCATCGGCCGCCTGGGTTTCGCCCAGGCCCGCGCAGACGCCGAGGAGCTCTGGCGCGCCGCCGAACCGGACTGGAACGCGGAGCTGGCAAGCCATCAGGTGCACCTCCGCCTCTGCCTCGACGGCCTGGGTGAGGTGGCTCTGGTGGATGAGATCCGCACCCGCGGCGGGGTGGCGGTGGCGCTCACCGCGAGTTCGGGCGAGGACAAGCTCATCGGTCCGTGGCTGGAGTCCCTGGCGTTGGCAGCCTCCGGTGGCGGGCCGGCCGTCTCCCGCGTCCACCGGCTGATCCGGCCCGGCTACAACGGGACCGTCGTGCCGGAGTCCCGCACGCTGGCCACGGAGGACGTGGCACAGGCCCGGGCCGTGCTGGAGCTCGTCGTCCGCGCGTACGTGCTGGGGCAGAGGCGGCTCCTACCCGTGCCGGCGGCCGCGGCGATCGCCTACGCGCAGGACGAACTGCACGGGGGGGCGGACCGCGCAGCATGGACCGGAAGCTTCCGGAGCTACCACCCCAAGTGGAGCTGGCCCGGTCGGGCGTGGCAGCTGTTCTACGATTCGGACGTCGCGGAACTGTTCACCGACGCGCCGCTGCCCGAGGACCCGGGCCCGCCGCGCGGGTCGGCCTTCGAACAGTGGGCGCTCGCGCTCTACACCCCGATGCTCGGAGGTTTCCGATGACCGCACCGTCGCCCTTCGATCTCGCCGGCCCCCTCCCCACGGGCAGCACCCTGCTGGAGGCCAGCGCCGGCACCGGGAAGACCTACACCATCGCGGCGCTCACAGCGAGATACATCGCCGAGGAGGGCCTGGACGTCAGCCGGTTGCTTCTGGTCACGTTCGGCCGCCACGCCGCCAGCGAGCTGCGGGCGCGCATCTTCGGGCGGCTCACCCAGACCATCGCGGCCCTCGACGCCGTCCTGGCGGGCCACGCGCTGCCGGATCCGCACGACGAGGTCTCCGCGCTCCTGGCCGGGACGGACGCGGCCGTGCACCGGGACCGGCTCGCGGAGGCCGTCGCCCGGTTCAACGAGGCCACCGTCCTCACCACCCACTCCTTCTGCCAGGCGATGCTCTCCGAGCTGGGCATCCTCGGTGACTGGGATCCGTCCGAGGCTGTGGGGCCGGACCCGGCGGAGCTCATGACCCAGTGCACCACGGACGCCTACCTGCAGCGCTACCTCACCGACAGCTCCCCCGCCGTGACGCCCAAGGAGGCGCTGCAGATCGGCAGAGCCGCCTGCGAGACCACCCTTCCCCTGGCGCCCTCGGCCGGGCCACACGTCGAGTTCGCGACGCGGGTGCGCCAGATCTACAGCCACCGCAAGACCGTCCAGGGCCTGTGCACCTACAACGACATCGTCGGCCGGCTCCGCGCGCTCCTCGAGAGCCCCGGCACCGGGCCCGCGGTCGCGGACGCCCTGCACCGTCGCTTCGCGGTGGTGCTGGTCGACGAGTTCCAGGACACGGATCCGGACCAGTGGGCCATCCTGGACCGGGCCTTCGTCTCCGGTGGCACACCCACCGTGCTCATCGGGGATCCCAAGCAGTCCATCTACGCCTTCCGCGGCGCAGACCTCCAGAGCTACCTTGCAGCGAAGGGGGCCGCCACGGTGCACACCCTCACCTGTAACCGGCGGTCGGACCGGCCACTGGTGGACGGGGTCGTCGAGCTGTTCGGCGCCGCACCACTGGGCGACGCCTCGGTCACGGTGCTGCCGGTGGGCTCCCAGCACGGTTCCCGGATGAGCGGCCTGGCGGGGCAGGCGAGGCTCTGGATCCGCGAAGGCAAGGCCGGCCGGCTGGACGGCCGTTCACCCGCCGCCGCCATCGACGAGGACCTCGTGCTCACCATCAGCAGGCTCCTCGAGCTGGCGCGTCTCCCGGACGGTGCCGGGGGAACCCGCGCGGTGGAGCTGTCGGACATCGCGGTGCTGGTTCGTCGGGGCGCGCGGGCACATCAGCTGCGCACCGTCCTGGAGGCCGCCGGCTATCCGGCGGTCCTCACCGGAAGCCAGTCCGTGTGGGAGCAGCCGGCCGCCGCGGAGTGGGCCACCCTCCTGCGCGCCATGGCGGAGCCGACGCAGGCCACCATCCGCCTGGCGGCCCTCACCTCCCTCATCGGCTCGGACCTGGCGGACATGCTCACGGACGGCAGCGTCGAGCCCGCCCGGGTGAGCGTGCTGGTCCGCGCGCTGGCCCGCCGCTTCGCTGACAGCGGGGTGGCCGGGGTGTTCACCGCGCTCCGCACCAGCGAGCATCTCGACGCCAGGGTCCTGGGAGAGCGGGACGGCGAGCGGCACCTGGCGGATCTCGCCCACATCGCAGAGCTGCTGGACGGGAGCGGCGAGTCGACGCTCAGCGCCCTCATCGCGCTGTGCGAACGGCCGCTTCTGCCGGAGGAGGGCGGTGACGCCATCCGGGTGGCCGGCGATGAGCAGGCCATCCGCGTCATGACCATCCACGCCGCCAAGGGGCTGGAGTTTCCGCTTGTGCTCCTCCCGGAGACAGAGGGCGTCCAGGCTTCGCGAAAGAAGCCGTTCAGCATCGTTACCGGCGGGCGTCGCCATCTCTACGTCGGCCCCGCGCCGGACTGGCGCGACGAGCTGGCGCAGGATCTCGACGCCCAGAACCTGGCCGAGGAGCTCCGGCTGCTCTACGTGGGCCTGACCCGGGCACGGCACCTGAGCGTCGCCTGGCACGTCGCCCCCGAGCGCGCGCCCTCCGTCGCGAAGCGGCCCATGGCACTGCTGCTGGATCGGCTGGACCGCCGCTCGAACGGTGCGACGGCGGCGCCCGTGCTGTGGGTGCACCGCTCACCCATCTCGGACAGGCAGGAGCTCCAACGCCCCGTGATCGCGCGCGAGGAGCCGGCCCTGCGGCTGGCGACCCTGAGTCGTTCCATCGACACCACGTGGCGCCGGACCTCCTATTCCGGTCTCACCCAGAGCCTCCACGAGCAGGCGCCGGCTCACCTGCTGTCGGACGAGGCCGCGGAGGTCGACGTCGCCCCTCCGGCAGCGTCGGACCCGGCGCTGGACGCCCCCTCACCGATGACCGCGCTCCCGGCCGGACCCGCATTCGGCACGCTGGTACACGAGGCCCTCGAGCTCCTGGACTGGACACCCGGGAGGTTGGCGCCTCATGCGCAGGAGGTGATGGACGAGCTGGCTCCGCAGCACGGCCTCGACCCGGAGCGTGGAGCCGTCCTGGCGTCGGCACTGGTGGCGGTCTGCACCACGCCGCTGCTCCCCCTCACCGCCAACGCCCTTACCGACATCCCCCTGGCGCGCCGCCTTCCCGAGCTGGATTTCGATCTGCCCCTGGCGGACCGCGGGGCGGCCGTCACGCTGGCCCAACTCGCCGCGCTCATGGCCGCGCACCTGCCCGCGTCGGACCCGCTCGCCGAGTACCCGGCGCGGCTGGCGGCCTCGGAGGCGGCCGACGCCGTGCTCAACGGCTTCCTGACCGGGTCCATCGACGCCGTGCTGCAGCTCGATGACGGGCGCTTCCTGGTGGTGGACTACAAGACCAACCGTCTCGCACCGGCCGGTGAGACGGGGGTCACCGTCGGGCACTACATCGTGCCGGCCATGGCGGAGGCCATGATGCAGGCGCACTATCCCCTGCAGGCCATGCTCTACTGCGTGGCCCTCCACCGGTACCTCTCCACCCGGCTTCCGGGATACTCGGCGTCCGCGCACCTGGGCGGCGTGGGCTACCTCTTCGTGCGCGGGATGGCCGGGCCGGACACCCCCGTGGTGGCCGGCACGGCGTGCGGCGTGATGGCCTGGCACCCACCGGCGCCCCTCGTCGAGGCCGTTTCAGACCTGCTGGAAGGCCACCATGCCTGAGATCCCGATCGCCGCCACGGGGGTGCTGCGTCACTTCTGCGAGGCGGGAATGCTGCGCCCCATCGACTTTCACGTCGCCCGCCGGCTGGGCTCGCTCGCCGGTGAGGCGGACCCGGAGGTTCAGCTCGCCTTCGCCATCGCCGCGCGTGAGCTGCGGCTGGGCTCCGTGTGCGTGGACCTCCACACCGCCGCGAAGGATCTGCTCCCCGAGACGGACCTCGACGACGGACTCGACGACGAGGCATGGGCCGCCCTGGACTGGCCGGAGCCGGAGGGGTGGCTGCAACGCATCGCGCTATCGCCTGCCGTGGCCGGGCCCGAGGACCCCGGTAAGCCCTTCAGGTTGGAGGGCACACTGCTCTACCTTGATCGCTACTGGCGTCAGGAGCGAGGTCTGGCCGTGCACCTCCGCCGCCGCAGCGCCCTGATGCCCGCACCCGGGCCGGCGGCCCCGCCGCCCTCGCCGGTGGACACCGCCGACACCCACCAGGAGGCTGCCGTGGCCGCCGCCCTGAGCCATTCCACCACCGTCATCACCGGTGGCCCCGGCACCGGCAAGACCACCATCGTGGCCCGGATCCTCACGGCCCTCGCCCCGGCGGGGCCGAGGATCGCCCTGGCCGCCCCCACCGGGAAGGCCGCCGCCCGGCTGCAGTCGGCTGTGGCCGGCAGGATCCCTCCCGGGTCGGAGCTGTGGGGCGGTACGCTCCACAAGCTCCTCGGGGCCCGGCCGCGTACCAGCAGGCTGGAGCATGGGCCGGCCAACCCCCTCCCGTTCGACGTCGTGGTGGTCGACGAAACCTCCATGGTGTCCTTGGAGATGATGGGGGCGCTCATGGCGGCGCTGGATCCCACCACCAGGCTCATCCTGCTGGGTGACCCACACCAGCTCCGGTCGGTGGAGGCGGGCGCGGTGCTCGCCGACATCGAACAGGCGGCGGATCTCGTCACCGCACCAGGAGGCCGGCTGGTGCGGCTGCTCACCAACTTCCGCTCCAACCAGGAGATCAACCTGCTGGCCCAGGCCATCCTCGCCGGGGATGCGGAGACGGCCAGGGGCCTGCTGGAGGCATCATCCGTGCTGCACCTGGTGAACTTCGACGGCACGCCGGACCCGGCCTCGTTGCCCAGCCTGCGCGATGATGTGCTGCCGGCGGCCCGGGCCGTGGTGGATCACGCCCTGTCCGGTGACGGGCAGGGCGCCGGGCTGGCGATGAACGCCCACCGGATTCTCTGCGGGCACCGCGAGGGCCCGTTCGGCGCCGGCCATTGGGCCCGGACCGTACGGGCCTGGCTGTCCAGTCAGATCGACGGATACGGCTTCGAGTCCCGGCCCTACGCGGGCCAGCCCCTCCTCATCCAGCGCAACACGGATCTCTACAACAACGGTGACACCGCGGTCGTTGTGCGGCGTCCCGGCGACGGTGAGCTCATGGCGGTCGTGGACCTGCCCAACCGCCCGCTGTGGGTGTCGCCGTGGCTGCTGGACGACGCCGCGGATCTGCACGCCATGACCATCCACAAGTCCCAGGGCAGCCAGTTCGGGGCAGTGTCCGTGGTGCTGCCCCCGGCCGGATCAGCGCTGCTGACCCGGGAGTTGCTCTACACGGCG
This sequence comes from Tessaracoccus pujii, assembly GCF_055326215.1. NCBI lineage: Bacteria > Bacillati > Actinomycetota > Actinomycetes > Propionibacteriales > Propionibacteriaceae > Tessaracoccus > Tessaracoccus pujii. The sequence continues at coordinate 22,589 of NZ_JBUZNP010000003.1, forward strand.
GTGACGCGCGCCCAGGACACGGTCCGGATCTACGGCACGTGGGACACGCTGGCAGAGGCCATCTCCACCCCGGTGCGCCGGGCGAGCGGGCTCGGCCGGCGCTGACCCCTCACCCGGCGGTCCGCACCTCCGCGATGGCCTCTGCCACATGGACGAGGTTGTCGTTGTTCAGGGCGGCCACGCACATGCGCCCCGCGTCGGTGCCGTAGATCCCGTGGTCCGCCCGCAGCGCCACCATCTGCGGCTTGGTGAGGCCGGAGTAGCTGAACATGCCCATCTGCTGCGCGATGAAGCCCATGTCCTGGACCCCCCTCGCCTCCAGAGCGGCCACCAGGCCACGGCGTAGCTGCTTGATCCGGTCACGCATCGCGGCCAGCTCCTGCTCCCATCCGCGCCGCAGATCCGGATCCGACAGCACCGCGGTGACCAGGGCCGCGCCGTGCGTCGACGGGTTGGAGTAGTTGGTGCGGATGCAAACCTTGAGCTGGGACAGGACCCGCCGCGCCGCGTCCGCCGTCGAGGTGACCACCGACAGCGAGCCGATGCGCTCTCCGTAGAGGCTGAACGACTTGGAGAAGGAGGTGGCGATGAAGAACTCCAGGCCGGAGGCGACGAACTTCGCCACCACCGCCCCGTCCTCCTCGATGCCGAACCCGAAGCCTTGGTAAGCCATGTCCAGGAACGGCATGAGGTCACGTTCGCGCAACACCTCGATGACCCTGTCCCACTGGTCCGGGCTGAGGTCGTAGCCCGTGGGGTTGTGGCAGCACGCGTGGAGGACCACGATGGTGCCGGCATCCGCCTGGCCGAGGTCCGCCAGCATGCCGTCGACGTCGATGCCCTGCAGCGCCGGCTCGTAGTAGCGGTAGTCCTTCACCGCGAACCCGGCCCTGGTGAACAGCGCGCGGTGGTTCTCCCAGCTGGGTGAGGAGATCATCACGGTGGCCGAGGGCTCGATCTGCTTGAGGAGGTCCGCCCCCACCTTCAGCCCGCCGGTGCCGCCGAGCGTCTGAACCGTGACGACGCGACCCTCGGCCAGCACCTCCGCGTCAGCGCCGAACACCAGTGACCGCACGGCCTCGCGGTAGGCAGGCAGGCCGTCGATGCCGAGGTAGCCCTTCGGCTTGGACTCGGCAGCGAGCCGCTGCTCCGCCGTGCTGACACAGCCGAGCAGCGGAATTCTGCCGTCCTCGTCCAGGTAGACGCCGACGCCCAGGTTCACCTTCCCCGGCCGCTGGTCGGCCACGAAAGCCTCGGTGAGTCCGAGAATGGGGTCTGCGGGGGCGAGCTGGACACGATCGAACAGCGACATGGGGGCACCTCTTTCCTCGGTGGCCCAGCCTAATGCCCTGCGGCCGGGTGTCCAGATACCCATCCGACACGCGCCACCGGGATCGGCGAGGTGCCAGACTTCTCAGTGTCGCCGCGACCACGCCACCGACGGAGGGACCTCATGAGGATCAAGTTCGGTCAGTCCAGGCAGTCGACGATCGGGATCGAGTGGGAGCTCGCCGTCGTCGACGCGCACACCATGGAGCAGGTGCCGGCGGCCGACGTGGTGCTGTCCCGGGTCGACGATCCGGTCAACGGCCCCATCCGCTCCGAGTACCTGACCAGCATGATCGAGATCGTCTCCGGCGTGCACGCCACCGTGCCGTCTGCGGTGAAGGAGATGCGCGGGCACCTGGAGCGCGCCCTGGCGCTCCTCGAGCCGCGGGGTTTCACGCTGCTCGGCGCGGGGGCCCACCCTTTCGGTGATCCGGCCCGCCAGCTTCCCGGCGACAAGCCGCAGTACCGCCGCGTCACGGAGCGCAACGGGTGGTGGGGTCAACAGATGGCCATCAACGGCCTCCACATCCACACCGGCATCGACCACCGCGACAAGGCGTTGCCGATCGTCTACGGCATGGCCCGGTTCGCGCCGTACTTCATCGCGTTGTCGGCCTCGTCGCCGTTCTGGATCGGGGAGGACACCAGGTTCGCCTCGCAGCGCACGATGATCTTCCAGCAGCTACCCACCAACGGCCTGCCCTATCACATGAGCGATTGGGCGGAGCTGGAGCGCTACGCGTCGCAGCTCGAGGGGGTCGGGTTGATCCAGAACCCCTCGGAGATCCGGTGGGACGTGCGGCCCTCGACGTGGGGGACGGTGGAGAACCGCACGATGGACTCGGTGCCCACGTTGATGGAGATCGGTGCGTTGACCGCCTTCAACCAGTGCCTCGTCGAGCGGATGTCACGGGCGTTGGCCCTGAACGAGCCCATCCACCGCCTACCCTTCTGGTTCATGCGGGAGAACAAGTGGCGGGCGGCGCGCTACGGGCTCTCCGCGGACATCATCACTCCCCGCAAGGACGAATACCTCATCCACGTCAGCGACGGCATCCTCCGCTGGGTGGTGGAGCTCACGCCCATCGCCGAGGAGCTGGGGTGCGCGGAGAGCCTGGCCCACGTCGAGGACCTCGTGCGGCTGGGTCCGAGCTACCTTCGGCAGCGGCGCGTGGCGGGCGCCCACGACGGGGACCCCGTGGCGGTCACCCGGGCCATCGCCGCGGAGCTCCGCGCCGGTCAGCCATCGTTCAAGGAGTCCAGGTGAAACCCTTCCTTCTGCTCAGCACGCGGCCCGAGGACGACGCGGCGGCGGGCGAGCTGGAGGCCGTGGCGCGGCTTGCGGGCCTCGCCGCGGACGACGTGGTGCAGGTGCGCGTCGAGGCCGCTCCCGCGCCGGTGGTCGACCTCGACTCGTACTCGGGCGTGTTCCTCGGTGGGGGGCCCTTCAACTCCAGCGACACGCACAAGTCCGCCCTGCAGGTGCGGGTGGAGGCGGACCTGGACCGGATCATCACCGAGGTGGTGGAGCGCGACTTCCCCTTCTTCGGCCTCTGCTACGGGGTGGGAGCGCTGGCCGGCCGGATGGGCGGGGTGGTGGACCGCAGCGTCGGCGAGGACGTGGGAGTGGTCACCGCCACACTCACCGACGAGGGCCGCGCGGATCCCATCTTCGACGGCGTGCCGGATCAGTTCCACGCGTTCACCGCCCACAAGGAGGGCTGCCGGATCCTGGCCCCGGGAGCCGCGCTCCTGGCCACGGGAGTGACCTGCCCGGTGCAGGCTTTCCGCCTGGGGAAGCGCGTCTACGCCACCCAGTTCCACCCCGAACTGGACTCCGCCGGGCTGGCGGCCCGCATCCGCATCTACCGCGACGCCGGCTACTTCGACCCGGCCGACACCGAGGATCTGGTGGCCCTGGCGGAATCGTCGACGATCACGCACGCCGTCCACGGCATGCTGCGCAACTTCGTGGGCCTGGCCCGCGAGCGCGACGGTCAGTCGAGGTAGTCCCGGAGGACCTGGGAGCGCGACGGGTGGCGCAGCTTCGACATGGTCTTGGACTCGATCTGCCGGATGCGCTCGCGCGTGACCCCGTAGACCTTGCCGATCTCGTCAAGGGTCTTCGGTTGACCATCCGTGAGGCCGAATCGCATCGACACCACACCCGCCTCGCGCTCGCTGAGCGTGTCCAGCACGTCGTTGAGCTGCTCCTGCAGGAGCGTGAAGTTGACCGCGTCCGCGGGGACGACGGCCTCTGAGTCCTCGATCAGGTCACCGAACTCGGAATCGCCGTCCTCGCCCAGCGGGGTGTGCAGCGAGATGGGCTCGCGGCCGTACTTCTGGACCTCGACGACCTTCTCCGGCGTCATGTCCAGCTCGACGGCGAGCTCCTCAGGGGTGGGCTCACGTCCCAGGTCCTGCAGCATCTGGCGCTGCACGCGGGCCAGCTTGTTGATGACCTCCACCATGTGCACCGGGATGCGGATGGTGCGGGCCTGGTCCGCCATGGCGCGCGTGATGGCCTGCTTGATCCACCAGGTGGCGTAGGTGGAGAACTTGTAGCCCTTGGTGTAATCGAACTTCTCCACCGCGCGGATGAGGCCCAGGTTGCCCTCCTGGATGAGGTCCAGGAACAGCATGCCGCGGCCGGTGTAGCGCTTCGCGAGCGAGACCACGAGGCGCAGGTTGGCCTCGAGGAGGTGGTTCTTGGCTCGGCGCCCGTCTTCGGCGATCCACTCCAGGTCCTCGCGCTCGTCCTGCTTGAGCTTGTCCGTGGTGTGGATGCGCTCGTCGGCGAAGAGGCCGGCCTCGATCCGCTTGGCCAGCTCCACCTCCTGGACGGCGTTGAGCAGCGCCACCTTGCCGATCTGCTTGAGGTAGTCCTTGACCGGGTCAGCCGTGGCCCCGGCGGAGACGACCTGCTGCTCCGGCTCGTCGGCGTCGTCGGAATCAGAGAGCGCGAAGCCCTCCTCCTCGACGAGCTGCTTCACCAGCGGCGCCTCGCTGGCTTCGTTGAATGAGGAGTCGTCAACCTCGTCGAGGGAACGCTTCTTCCCGCCAACAGTGAGGACCACGTCGTCCCCCTCGCGCTTGAACTGGACTTCGACTTCGCCGGTGGATGCCTGGGCGACGGTGGGCACTTCCGCCTTGGCGGCTGCCTTGGCCCGCGTGCGCGGGGCGGCTTTGACAGTGGATTCGCCGGCGGCGGCCGGCTGCGCGGCGCGGGTGCGAACGGCTGCCCGGCGGGTTCGTGTCGGCTTGCCGGTTCCTTCAGCGTCCTGCGTCACATTGGTCCTCTCGCGGGCATCTACTGGTTTCAGCGCGTGCGTCGCCCCGCCTTAGTCAAGGGTGACGCGCCCCCCATTCTTGCACGCGCCGGGCGACCACTCAAACGAACACCCGTCAGGGTCGTCCCGTACGATCTGGGTCGCAATTCTCAACCGGCTGCCCGCGCGCGGGAACCCTTTTCGCACCCCATGCGTTGTTGGAGATGACGAGTACGAAAGGTTGCCAGAGATATGAACACTACTGTGCGTACACGAACCAATGACGGCATCGACGGCAAGGACGCGGTGGGGCTGTACCTCGACGCCATCGCCAAGACGCCGCTGCTCAACGCCCTCGACGAGGTGGAGTTGGCGCGGGCGATCGAAGCCGGGCTCTACGCCCGCAAGATCCTCGACGGCGAGATCGAGTCGGCGGTGCCGGCCACCGACGAGGAACTGCAGGAGGTCGCCGCAGACGGCGAGCGGGCCATGCAGCGCTTCATCCAGGCCAACCTGCGCCTCGTGGTGTCCGTCGCCCGCAAGTACGGGCGCGCCCAGATGCCCATGCTGGACCTCGTCCAGGAAGGCAACACCGGTCTCATCCGCGCGGTCGAGAAGTTCGACTACGCCAAGGGTTTCAAGTTCTCCACCTACGCCACATGGTGGGTGCGGCAGGCGATCTCGCGCGGTATCGCCCAGCAGGCACGCATCGTCCGCCTCCCGGTGCACGTCGCCGAGCAGGTCAACCAGGTCTCCGCGGTGCGCCGCAACCTGGAGCGTCAGCTGGGCCGGGATCCGGAACTCTCCGAGATCGCCGACGAGCTCGGCATCGAGGAGAGCAAGATCGTGGATCTCATCCGCTACTCCAGGGACCACGTCTCGCTCGACGCACCCGTCGAGGCGGACGGGGACACCGCACTGGGCGACCTCATCGCACGCGAGACCTCGCCCGGGCCGGATGAGATGGTCCTGGACGCGGAGGAGCGCGCGCGGCTCGAGGGGATGCTGGCGGGCCTGGACGAGCGCTCCCAGGACGTGGTGCGTCGCCGCTACGGCCTCCTCGACGGCCGCCAGGCCAAGCTCGCCGACATCGGTGTGCACTGGGGCATCACGGCGGAGCGGGTGCGCCAGATCGAGCGGCAGGCGCTCGCCACGCTGCGCGCCGGTCAAGGGCTCGCCGCCTGACCACCCGCTGCGTCCCCTGAGCACCGCGGCCCGCTCCCCCTCCCCCGGGAAGCGGGCCGCGGTCTGTGTCCGGGGCGGTGTCACGACAAGACGCGGATGAGCCCCTCCTGCGCGCACGACGCCACCGCCACGCCGCCCTGGAACAGCCTGCCCATGGCGAAACCACGCGCGTGTGAGGCCGACGGCGACGTCATGTCGTAGAGCAGCCACTGGTCCACGCGCACCGGGCGGTGGAACCACATGGCGTGGTCGATGGACGCGGCCTGCATCGACGGTGACAGGAACTCCACGGGGTGGGGCACCGTCGAGACGCTGAGCAGCGTGATGTCCGACAGGTAGGCCAGCACCGCCGCGTGCAGCAGCGGGTCGTCGGGCATGGGCTCCCTCGTGCGTACCCAGGCCCGCATGCTGCCGCCACCGTCGACCATCTCCGGTCGCGCCGCAAGCCGCACGTCCAGCGCGTCCCACTCCGCGACCAGCCGAACGCTGGCCCCGAAGCGCCGCTCCAGCACGTCGTGCAGCGATGGGCAGGACTCCGGCACCGACACGTCGACCGGTGGCGCCACGGAATGGGTGAGCCCCTCTTCCGGTTGCTGGAACGAGGCGGTCATCTGGAAGATCACCGAGCCCCCCTGCCTGGTGACCACTCGACGGTTGCTGAAGGTGGCGCCGTCGCGCATCACCTCCACCTCGAAGTCAAGGGGCTGATCGATGGCCCCGGGGCGCAGGAAGTAGGCGTTGAGCGAGTGGACCACCCGGTCCGCGGGCACGGTCCGCGCGGCCGCGACGAGGGTCTGACCGAGCACCTGACCGCCGAAGAGGCGCTGCAGCAGCGTGGTGGGGTGCGGCCCGCGGAACCGGTTCTCACCGGTGGCGTGCAGGTCGAACAACGCGATCAGTTCCGTAACGTCCTTGGGCACGAGGACCATCGTGCCACTCAACGGGCCTGACGGATCGCCTGCCTGATGCGCTTGGCCGAGATCGGCACCGCTGTGCGCAGCTGTTGCGCGAACAGGCTGACCCGAAACTCCTCGAGGAGGAAGGCGATTTCCTCCACCTCGGGCGGCAGCGGCCCTGGCGGCTGCGCGTCGGTCAGCTCGGCGTACGCATCCTCCACGTCGTCGATCTCCGCCTGGAGACGGGCGTCACGCTCGGGCTGGGAGGCGGCGGCCTGCAGCCGCGCGACGGCGGCCTCGGCGTACCGGGGAAGGTGCGTCAGCCACGGGTCGGGGGTGGCCGAGATGAACCGCGCGAAGAAGAGGTTGTCGAGCTGGGCGCTGACGTCGCGGCGCACCGGGCTGGCGGCGGCGAATCCCGCGAGGAGAAGCCGGGCCTGCGTGACGGAGGCCAGGGCCTGGGCGGCGATGGACACCACCTGCCGGGTGCGCCCGGGGCACTCCTGCCGGACCGCCAGCGCGACCCTCGCGTAGTCGGCCTCCGAGCGAACGTCCACGATCGGGCCCTGCTCGGCGGCGAGCTGCTCCCCCGCCTTGAGCCAGGCGTCGGCCAGAAGCTCCGGCACGCTCGGGTACGCCGAGTCCGCCAGCGAGAGCTTCTCGTGCCGGCCGAGGTGCCCCACCACCCACTTCGTCGGATCCGGGTTGGTCAGCGTGAGGAGCCTGCGGACCCCGAGCGTGTGGGAGCGGGCGGCCTTCTGCGGCGAGTCCAGCACCTGCACGCCCACCGTCCTGCCCTCGTCCACGAGCGCGGGGTAGCCCAGCACGCCCTTGGCGACGGCGCTCTCCCGCGGGACGGTGCCGAAGGTCCAGCTCCGCTGACCGGAACTCACCAGGTCTCCCGCGGAGGCGGTGAGCTTCGCCGCGACCCTGGGGGCGAGGGTCACCGCCAACATGTCCAGGTCGTCTCCGCGTGCCACTTCTCGTCCGTTGTCGACGACGACGAAGGTGGGACGGAGGTGGCCGCCGATCGTCGTCGGGGCGAAGCTGTCCGGCCCGACGACGACGCCGGTCAGCGCCGTGAGTGCCCGCGCGAGCGCCTCGGGAAAGCTGCCCTCGCCGACCTCGCCGCGACCCTCGAGCCAGGCCAGCGCCCGCGCGGCGTAGTCCGGGGCCGGGACGAAGCTGGTGCGCAGCGCCTTGGGCAGCGAGCGGATGAGCTCGGTGGCGAGTTCGCGGCGCAGACCGGGGACCTGCCAGCTGAAGCGGGCGCCGTCGAGTTGGTTGAGGAGTTCCAGCCGGACCGTGATGGTCACGCCGTCGCTGCCGGATCCCGGGTCGAAGACATAGTGGATCGGCAGTGTGTGCGGCCCGGCCCGCCACCGGTCCGGGAAGTCCGAGGGCCGCAGCTGCCTGGCGTCGACGACGGCGTCGTCGATCATCAGCCTGGGCCACTGCTCCTCAGGGATGGAGCGCAGCCACGCGTCGAGGGTGGCGGCCGAGACCACGTCCGCCGGGATGCGCTCGTCGTAGAAGGCGTACAGCGCGTCGTCGGAGATGAGGAGATCCGGCCGGCGCATCCGGTCGGTCATCTTCATGGCCTCGTCGAGCACGGCCCGGTTGGCCACGACGAGGCGCTGCCTGGTCTCCCAGTCCCCCTCCACGAGCGCGCTGCGCAGGAAGATCTCGCGGGCCTCGACGGGGTGGGTCGCGGCGTAGTTGGTGCGCCGGCCGGCGATGATGGGGACGCCGAACAGGCTGACGGTCTCGCTTGCCACGACGGTCCCGGAGCGACCCGACCAGCGCGGCTCGGACAGCGTGCGCGTCAGCACGTGGCCGCCGACCTGCTCGATCCACTCCGGCCGCACCTCGGCCACGGTGCGGGCCCACAGCTGAGAGGTCTCCACCAACTCGAAGGCCACCACCAGAGGCGGCGTGGAGCGCGCCAGCGACGACCCGGGCTGGATCGCGAACCGGGCGCCGCGCGCCCCCTGGTACAGCGTGAGGGGACGCCGCCTCCCGGGCTGGCCCTTCGTCTTCTCCTGCTCTGCGAGACCGACGTTGGACAGGAGCCCCGTCAGCAGGCAGGTCAGCACCTCGGGCATCGGTGCGTCGCCGGTGGCGTCGAGGTCCAGCTCCTTGACCGCCTCGCGCAGCTGGGAGACGAGGTCCTCCCACTCGCGGAACCGGACGAAGTTGAGGTACTCCTCGCGGCACATGCGCCGGAAAGCGTTGCCGGACAGCTCCCGACGGCGCCTTCGCAGGTAGGTCCAGACGTTGAGCAGCACCTCGAAGTCTCCACCCTCGAGGCTGGTTCTGGCCGCCTTCTCCTGCCGGGTGCCCGTGTGTGCGGTGTGGCGCAGCGGCGCGCCGTCGGGTTCCACCGCGGCCGGGACGTCCGTGCCCCAGAACCTGCGGTGCAGCTCGTCGGCCTTCGCCTGGAACTCGGTGGGCCGTTCGCGGATGTCGGGCACCGTGAGTCCGGCCACCAGCACCAGCACCGTGCCGAGCGTCTTGCGGCGTGCGCCTTCGATCAGCATCCGGCCGAGCCGCGGGTCCACCGGCAGCCTGGCCAGCATGCGGCCGGTGCGGGTGAGCCGGACGTGGTCATGGCGCTTGCGGGGATGCAGGGCGCCGAGCTCGGTCAGCACTCGGACGCCGTCGTTGATCTGTGAGATCACGGGCGCCTCGACGAAGGGGAAGGACTCCACGTCACCGAGCCCGGCCTGCGCCATGAGGAGGATGACGGTGGCCAGGTTGGTGCGCAGGATCTCGGGCTCGGAATACAGCGGGCGGGAGTCGAAGTCCTCCTCGCTGTAGAGGCGCACGGCGATGCCGGGGCCGAGGCGGCCGCAGCGCCCCGCCCGCTGGTTCGCCGAGGCCTGGGACACCGGCTCGATGGGCAGCCGTTGCACCTTGGTGCGCGCGGAGTAGCGCGAGATGCGGGCCGTGCCCACGTCCACCACGTAGCGGATCCCGGGCACGGTGATCGAGGTCTCCGCCACGTTCGTGGCGAGCACCACCCGTCGGCCGCTGTGCGGCTGGAACACGCGCTGCTGCTCGGCTGAGGAGAGCCGGGCGTACAACGGCAGCACGTCGAGGCCGGTCTTGAGCTTGTCGATGGCCTCGGCCGCGTCGCGGATCTCGCGTTCACCGCTGAGGAAGACGAGGATGTCGCCGGTGGAGGACTCCGTGACGATCTCCTCCACCGCGCCGGCGATGCCGTCGATCTCGTCCTGGTCCTCTCCCAGGGGGCGGTAGCGGGTCTCCACCGGGAAGGTGCGCCCCGACACTTCGACGACGGGTGCGCCGTCGAAGTGCTCCGAGAAGCGGGCGGTGTCGATGGTGGCGGAGGTGACGATGATGCGCAGTTCGGGCCGCTGCGGCAGCAGTTGCTTGAGGTAGCCGAGGAGGAAGTCGATGTTGAGGCTGCGTTCGTGGGCCTCGTCGATGATGATCGTGTCGTAGCGGCTGAGCAGTCGGTCGTGGGTGAGCTCGGAGAGCAGGATGCCGTCCGTCATCACCTTGATCCGGGTCTGGGCCGTGACCTTGCGCGTGAAACGCACCTGGTAGCCGACGAACGCGCCCAGCTCGACGCCGCACTCCTCCGCGATGCGCTGCGCGACGGTGCGGGCCGCGATGCGTCGCGGCTGGGTGTGCGCGATGCGCTCCCGGCCCGCCAGGAGGCAGATCTTGGGCAGCTGCGTGGTCTTGCCCGAGCCGGTCTCCCCGGCCACCACCACCACCTGGTGGTCGCGGATCAGGCCCGCGATGCGCTCCGCCTCCGCCGCGATGGGCAGGGAGGCGACGACCTCGACGTCGGGGGGACGCGTGGAAGGGTCCGGGCTCATCGAGTGATGAACAGCGGGCACTCCGCGTGGGCCATCAGGCCACGCATCAGGCCGCCGAGGCTGAAGCCGGGAATGTGGGACTGCCCCACGCCCAGCACCAGGAGGTCGTAGCCGGCACTGCGGCTGACCAGTTCGTTGATGGGGGTGTCCGCGGCCACCAGCACCTCGTACTCCACGCCGGGATGGCGGGCCGCCACGGTGGCTGCGATGGCCTCGATACCGCCCTTGGCGAACCGCACCTGCTGGTCGAGGTCTGAGGGGCTGAGCCGCTTCGCGAACAGACCCACCGGGGGCTGAATGGCGTGGACGATCTCGAGACGGGCGCCCAGCCGCTCGGCCTGGAGGAATCCGGCCTCAAGAATCTGCTCGGACCCAGGGCTGGTGGTGAGGCCCACCCCCACCACACCCTTCTGCCCGACGGGGTCGGGGTGGGCGGCCGCGGAGATGACGACGACGGGGCAGGCGGCATTGGCCACCACGGCCACCGACGTGGAGCCCACGAACATGCGCTCCAGGCCGGTGGCGGCGCGCCGGCCGACCACCACGAGGCTCGCGATCTCGCTGAGGCGGGCCATGACGCCGCCTGGGGAGCCCATCACCACCTCGGTCTTGATCCGGTCCTCCGTGAGGCCCATCCCCAGGGCCACGTCCTTGGCCTGTTCGTTGGCGGTGACACCGGCGGACTGGAGCACCTCGGGGTCGTAGACCACGCCCCACGCGCCCGCCATGAGGGTGTCGTCGACGGCGTTGACCAGGAGAAGCTCGCCGCCGTAGCGCAGCACTGTGCCCGTGCCGAAGCGGACGGCGCGGAGGCCGTCGTCGCTGCCGTCGACGCCGACGACCACCAGGGGTGTGGTGCGTTCGCTCATGTCTGGACTCCTCACTGTTGGATGACGCCGGAAACGACGCGCCCGGCGATGGTGCTCGCGGTCACGGCCAGCCCCACCGGCCTGTTGCCTTCGAGCCAGCTGCTGCTGGCCACGTCCGCATCCGCCGGGCCGCTGATCCCGCGCACGAGCACGGACCAACCTGTGGCGGTCTCCTGATCGATCTCGTCCACCTGGAACGCGACATCGGTGCGCTGGGTGAGCCCCGCGAGGAACGACTGCGGGGACGTGTGGAACACGATGGCGCCGTCCACCACACGGAAGTTGACCGGCACGACGGCGATGCCGTCCGGGGCCATCCACGCGACGCGTCCCACGACGGCCTCGGTGAGGAGCGCCCAGCATTCGTCGGCGTCGAGCCGAGAGAAATAGGTCACGGGCTGAGGCTCGGTGGTCATGCCTCCACTGTAGTGCTCGCGCGGCGTCCGGGGAGGTCAGAACGTGGTGCGGCCGCCGAGCTTGGTGGCGAGCTCGTCGTCGATGCCGTCGGCGATCTGGCTGAGCGCGAACAGTGCCTGGTGCAGGTGCGCCGGCACGAACGGCTGCGCCGCCACCGACAACTGCACGAAGACGCGGTCGCGGTGGAGGGCGAACCGGCCATATCGCGATTCCACGTTGAGGTCGTTAAGCACCTCGCAGGCGCGGGACCTGCCGATGACGTCGTGCACCAGGGCCGAGAACAGCACCAACTCGGCGCCGTCCGGGGTGGACCGCAGGAACACCATCGTGGAGCCCACGCGGATGGCGACGTCGCCCAGCTCGTTGCGCAGCGTGGGGTGGCGGTACAGCCGGCGCAGTTCGTCGTCGACCAGCGAGTCCAGCTCGGCGCGGGAGCCAGGCATGACGGCGGTCTCCTCGCGCGAGAGCTTCCGCGGCGTCAGTGGCGCCCACGGCGCCTCTCCCTGCAGGATCTCGGCCAGCTGATCCGGATGGAGGAATACGGGGTGCAGGACCCCGAAGACGCCCGTCAGGGTGCTGGTGGCGAGTTCGGCCAGCGTCGACGACGCCTCCTGGTCCACCTCGGCGTGGAAGCGCAGCACCCCGTCGCCCTCGGTCCACCCGAGGCCCCGCAGCGCCTCCGCCTCCTCGGGAGTGGGCTGCCCGGCGTCGGAACCCAGCACGTAGCCCGCCACCACCAGCGGCGCCACCATGGAAAACCTGAGGCCGGGACGCAGCGCCGCGGCGTCCGGATCAGCCACGGAGATGGTGAGGTCCTCTGTCCCGTCCATGACGGACAGCACCTCGCCCAGGCGGAGGGTGAACTCCTCCCAGGCATGCCGCTGGGTGGCGTCGAAGTCGAAATCGCGGTAGTCGGCCACTGGAGTACCTCCTCGCGGATCAACCTAGCAAACCCCGCTGGGCTGCAGGCCACCCCGCAAACCCTAGGCTGGGCGGCATGTGGGAGGCGCTCGAGGGGTTCAGCACGATCGGTCTGGTGGTGGCCGTCGGCTTCGTCCTCGCCCGCGCGCGGCTGGTGGGCCGGTCGGCGCAGCGTGCGCTGGGCGACGTGGCCTTCTACGTCGGCCAGCCCGCGCTGGTCCTGGTGGCGGTCGCCGGCGCGGACGTGCGGCTGCTCGTCGGCTGGCACGTCGTGGCCTTCGGTGGGGCCTGCGTGCTGGCCGGGTCGACGTTCGCGCTGCTCATGGCCCGGCGGTGGCGGACGGGCCGCGCCGAGGCCGCCATCGGCTACCTGGCCACGAGCTACGTCAACGCCGGCAATCTCGGGATGCCCATCGCGGCCTTCGTCCTGGGCGACGCCGCCTGGGCGGCCCCGGCGATGCTGCTGCAGGTGCTGATCCTGCAGCCGAGCGCCGTCGCGGTCCTGGAGTCGTCGACGGCGGGGCGCGGACGCTCTGTCGTGCGCAGCTTCGCCACCCACCCGCTCGTCATCGGCGGCCTCATCGGCCTGGCGGTCAACCTCAGCGGCTGGCAGGCCCCGACGGCGCTGTGGGCGCCACTCACCCTCCTGGCAGACCTCGCGATCCCCGCGATGCTCCTGGCGTTCGGCATGTCGCTGCACTCCAGCCCCCTGCCCCGCCGATTGTCGCGGCGCATCGTGGCGGCGATCGTGACGAAGTCGTTCGTCGTGCCGGCGCTGGCGCTACTCATCGCCCTCGCGATCGGCCTCACCGGCACCCCGCTGCGCGCCGCCGTCGTGCTGGCCGCGCTGCCGACGGCGCAGGTGGTGTTCGTGCACTCCGTCCGCTATCAGGTGGGGCTCCGCCTGGTGCAGGCGACGACGCTGTGGTCCACGCTGCTGAGCGTCCCCGTCATCGTCGCGGCCGGGGCGCTGCTGCACTGAAGCCGCTAAGCTGGCGGCCCGCCCGCAGCACCTTGGAGCGCCATGTTCGATCCCACTTCCTGGGACGCGCCGTTCGTTGTCGTGGTGTCGGCACTGTTCGTCATCGTCATGCTGCGCGCCAACGGCGCCTACTGGCTCGGGCGGGCGCTGGCCGCGGGTGCCCGTCGCACCCGGTGGGAGCGGCTTCTGGCATCGCGGCACTACGCCACCGGAGCGCGTTGGCTGACCAGATGGGGCGCGCCGGCGGTCTCGCTCTCGTTCCTCACCATCGGGATCCAGACCATGGTGAATCTGGCTGCGGGAGTGGCGCGGATGCCGCTACGCCGCTACCTTCCGGCCGTGGCCGTCGGCTGCCTCATGTGGGCCTTCATGTACGGCACTGTGGGGTTCATCGGGTGGGTCGCGGTGCTCGCCCTGTGGGACCGTTCGCCGCTTCTCACCGTCGCCCTCCTGGCGCTGGCCGCGGCGGGCATCCTCTGGGCCGTCGCCCGCCGCGATCCGTCACCGGAACCCGTCCCCGCGGAGTAGGCTGCCGCCCGTACCTGCCCAAGGAGGCACCCATGGCGGATCAGCGCCGCGCAGACCGGCTGCTGCGTTCGCTGCGGCTCAAGCCCACACTGCCCGCCTCCGCCGAGGCTCCCTCCACGGAACCTGCCCCCACACCGAGCACCGTCCCTGCTCGTGTCACCTCCATCGTGGACGCGGGCATCTACGCCGACGGCAGGCGGGTCGCCACCCCGGAGACGTTCGAGGAGGCCTTCCGGCTCCTCGACCAGCAGCCGGACGGCTTCGCCTGGATCGGGCTGTACCGCCCGAGGCACTCGGACATGGCCCTCCTGGCCGAGGAGTTCCGGCTCAGTCCCCTCGCCGTCGAGGACACGATCACCGCCCACCAGCGGCCCAAGTTCGAGCGATACGAGGACGTGCTGTTCCTCGTGCTGCGCGCCGCCCACTACGTCGATCGCAGCGAGACGGTGGACTTCGGCGAGGTGCACGCCTTCGTCGGCGACAGGTTCGTGGTGACCGTGCGCCACTCGGAGACCCCGGACCTCACCCGCGTGCGGCAGCAGCTGGAGTCAACGCCGACGGTTCTGGCGAAGGGGCCCAGCGTGGTCCTGCTGCGGCTGCTCGACGGCATCGTCGACGACTACACCCCCGTCGCGATGGGCATCGAGAACGACATCGACGAGATCGAGACGCAGGTGTTCACCGGGAGTTCCCGGGTGTCGCGGCGCATCTATCAGCTCTCCCGCGAGGTGATCGACTTCCAGCGGGCCGTGCGGCCCCTCAAACAGATCATCGAGGGAGTGCGGGGTGACCGGGTGTTCGCCTCCGCCGGGGAGCGCCGCCGCCAGGAGCTGCGCGACATCGAGGACCACGCCATCGCCATGATCGAGCGGGTCGACATCCTCCGCGAGACGCTCAAGGGCACCCTGGACCTCAACATCTCGCTCCAGGCGCAGCGACAGAACGAGGAGATCAGCAACATGACCGCCTCCAGCTTGAAGCAGGCGGAGGAGACCCGGCGGATCGCCGCGTGGGCCGGCGTCCTGTTCGTGCCCAGTCTGGTCACGGGCACCTACGGCATGAATTTCGCCTACATGCCCGAACTCGACTGGGTGTGGGGCTACCCCTTCGCCCTTGTGCTGATGCTGGTCACCGGGGTGGGGATGTACACAGTGTTCAAGCTCAAGGGCTGGCTGTAGCCCTCCCGAACCCTCAGGACAGCTTGCGGGCCGCGCCCTTGTCCGCGGACTGCGCCAGCATCCCGAAGATCTTCAGGGCGGTCGACACCTCGCGCACGCGGTTCTTCGGCGCCCACCCGGCGGCGTCCCGCGCGGCGCGCCGAGCCGCGAGGGTGTCGTCGTCCACGTTGAGCGTCAGGGAGCGGTTGGGGATGGAGATGGTGATGGTGTCCCCGTCCTCGATGAGCCCGATCGCGCCGCCGGAGGCAGCCTCCGGCGACACGTGCCCGATGGACAGCCCCGAGGAGCCGCCCGAGAAGCGTCCGTCGGTGATCAGTGCGCACTGCGGGCCGAGGCCCAGCGCCTTGAGGTAGGAGGTGGGGTACAGCATCTCCTGCATGCCGGGGCCGCCCTTGGGGCCCTCGTAGCGCACCACGACGATGTCGCCGGGCTGGATCCGCTTGCCGAGGATGGCCTCCACCGCGTCGTCCTGCGACTCCGTGACCACGGCACGCCCAGTGAACTCCCACTGGGCCTCCGGCACGCCGGCGGTCTTGACGATGGCGCCGTCGGGCGCGAGGTTGCCGCTGAGCACGGCGAGGCCACCGTCGAGGGTGTACGGGTGCTCCACGGAGCGGATGCAGCCGCCCTCGGCATCGGTGTCAAGCGTGTCCCAGCGGTTGGTCGACGAGAAGGCTTCGGTGGTGCGAACGCCGCCGGGAGCGGCGTGGAACAGCTCGACGGCCTCTGGGCGGGCCTTGCCGCTGCGGATGTCCCAGTCGTCGAGCCACTCCTGCATCGTGCGGGAGTGGACGGTCGAGACGGCGTCGTCGAGCTTGCCGCCGCGGTACAGCTCACCGAGGATCGCGGGGACGCCTCCGGCCCGGTGAACGTCCTCCATGTAGTACTTCGGGGAGTTGGGCGCCACCTTGGCCAGGCACGGGGTGATGCGGGAGATGGCGTCGATGTCGTCCATGGTGAAGTCCACGCCGGCCTCCTGGGCGGCGGCGAGCAGGTGGAGGACGGTGTTGGTCGAGCCGCCCATCGCCACGTCGAGCTTCATGGCGTTGGAGAACGCTGCCTTGGTCGCGATGGAGAGCGGGAGGACGGACGCGTCCTCCTCGTCGTACCAGCGGCGGCACAGCTCGACGACGAGCCGGCCGGCCTCCTGGAACAGGCCCTTGCGGGCCGACGCCGTGGCCAGCGTCGAGCCGTTGCCCGGGAGCGCCAGCCCCACCGCCTCGAGGAGACAGTTCATGGAGTTGGCGGTGAACATGCCCGAGCAGGAGCCGCACGTGGGGCACGCGTTGGCCTCGATCCGGCCCAGCTCGTCGTCGGTGACGGATGGATCCACCGCCGAGACCATGGCGTCGACCAGGTCCAGCGAGGTCACGACCCCGCCCTCCTTCACCACCGCCTTGCCGGCCTCCATGGGTCCGCCGGAGACGAAGACGGCCGGGATGTTCAGCCGGAGGGCGGCCAGGAACATGCCGGGGGTGATCTTGTCGCAGTTGGAGATGCACACCAGCGCATCCGCGCAGTGCGCGTTGACCATGTATTCCACCGAGTCGGCGATCAGCTCACGGCTGGGCAGCGAGTAGAGCATGCCGCCGTGACCCATCGCGATGCCGTCGTCCACGGCGATGGTGTTGAACTCGCGGCCGATGCCGCCGGCCTCGGCGATGGACTCGGAGACGAGCTTGCCCATGTCACGGAGATGCACGTGGCCGGGCACGAACTGCGTGAACGAGTTGGCCACGGCGATGATCGGCTTGCCCCAGTCCGAGTCCGTGATGCCCGTGGCGCGCCAGAGGGCGCGGGCGCCCGCCATGTTTCGGCCGTGGGTGGTGGTGCGGGACCGGAGTGCCGGCATGGGGAACCTCCAAGGGCTAGCGACGTACCCGGCCAGGATACCCGCCGGCCGTCTCCTCGCCCGTGGCCGTCCGAGCCCTACTCCCCCGTCGCGACGGGTCTGGAGGTGTGGCTGTATTGCGACCAGGACCCGGGATACAACCGACCCCGCCCGAGCCCGGCGTACTCGAGGGCGATCAGGTTGTGGCAGGCGGTGATCCCGGACCCGCAGTAGGAGATGACGCGCGAGGCGTCGTCGACCCCCGCGAACCGCTCCCGCAGCGCCTCCGGCGTCCTGAACCGCCCGTCCTCGGTGAGATTGCCTGGCAGCGGATAGTTGCGCGCTCCCGGGATATGGCCGGCCTTGGGGTCGATCGGCTCGTTCTCGCCGCGGAAGCGCTCCTCGCTGCGGGCGTCGATCACGAACTCGCCCGCTGCCGCCTCTTCGATGTCGGCGAGCGCGGCGTCGGGCCAGGAGGCGGGCGGGAACTCGGCACGGGGCCGGCGCCGCACCTCTGTGGTGAGCTCACCGTCCCAGGCCTGGATCCCGCCGTCGAGAAGGGCCGCGTCCCGGCCGAGGATGCGCAGCAACCACACGAGGCGCCCGGCCATGGCGCCTCCTGCGTCGTCGTAGGCCACGACGGTGTCGCGCTCACCGATGCCGAGGTGGCTCATACCCTCGGCGAAGGTGTCGTGATCAGGCAGTGGGTGCCGGCCGCGGGCGGGCGACGGTGGGTCGGCCAGGACGTCGTCCATCGGCACGAACACCGCGCCGGGAAGGTGACCGGCCGCATAGGCGTCGGCGCCGGATCGCCCGTCGAGGTAGTGCCGCACGTCCGCGACGACCGCGTCGGGATGCGCCGCGAGCCAGGTCTGGTCAACCACCGGAGGAATCACGTCACCAGCCTATGCCGCCGCTGTCCTGGCTGGGGAGGGGGGTTGAGCCTGACACGGCTTCCGTGGGGAAACGATGAGCCGGGACCGGGCTACCGCGCGGCGCTGATGAGGGCGAGCAGCGCGGCGGCGTAGGCCTCGGCCGCATCCTCGGCGATGAAGGAACGCGCCGGCTGGCTGGGGATCTCGATCACGACGGCGAACTCACCGGTCTGGGACCTGCCTAGCGAGCGGAAGGTGCCGCCGAGCAGCTCGCGCAGCTGTTCCTCGCGCGGGAGCCACAGCGCCTTCTCCGCCGGCACGGAGTCCAGCGCCCATTCGGTGGTGCCGTTGAACGCCAGCAGCGTCCCGGTGGGGTGATCCCGCGCCTCCACCACCATGTTGGCGAGGGTGAAGACCTCGTCCTCCAGGTCCATGGCACGCACGACGAAGCGGTCACCCTCACCCGGATGCCACACCACACCGGCCTGGGCCAACCGCTCCGCGGTTGTCACTGAGATCATCTCGTGCCTCCTCGCACCTGCTGAGCCGCTAGAGGATCTTGCTCAGGAAGTCCTTCGTGCGATCCTCCCGCGGTGAACCGAACAACTCGGCGGGCGGTCCCTGCTCCACGACGGTGCCATCGGCCATGAACAGCACCCGATCGCACACCTCCCGCGCGAATCCCATCTCGTGCGTGACGATCACCATGGTCATCCCCTCACCCGCCAGGGTCCTGATGACGGCCAGCACCTCACCCACCATTTCGGGGTCCAGGGCGCTGGTGGCCTCGTCGAACAGCATCACGTCGGGCTTCATCGCCAATGCCCGGGCGATCGCCACGCGCTGCTTCTGGCCGCCGGACAGCTGGGCGGGCCGGGCGTCCACCTTGTCCGCGAGCTGGACGCGGTTGAGGAGCTCGAGGGCAGCGTCGCGGGCCTCGGATCGCGACATCTTCTTCAGCTGCACCGGGGCCAGCATGATGTTCTCGGCAACGGTCATGTGGGGAAACAGGTTGAAGTGCTGGAACACCATCCCGATGCGCTGACGCACAACGTCGATGTCCGTCTTCGGATCCGTCAGGTCCTGGCCTTCGAAGATGATGCGCCCGCTCGTGGGCTCCTCGAGCTTGTTGAGGCAGCGCAGGAAGGTGGACTTGCCGGACCCGGAGGGCCCGATGACCGTGACCACCTCCCCCTCGCGGATCGCGACGTCGAGGCCCTTGAGCACCTCGAGGTGCCCGAACGACTTGCGCAGGTCCTGGACCTCGAGGAGCGTCTGGCCACTGGGTTGCGTGCTCACTTGTTGAACCTCCGGTCGACGGCATTGGAGAGCATGGTGAGGGCCTTGATGACGATGAGGTACAACGCGCCCACGATCAGCCAGATTTCAGCGGACCTGAAGTTGTTGGCGATGATCTGCTGGCCCTGGTACGTGAGCTCGGCGAGACCGAGAACGGCCAGCAGAGAGGTGTCCTTCAAGGTGATGACGAACTGGTTGATGAACGACGGCGTCATGATCTTCACGGCCTGCGGAACCACCACCATCTGCATGGACTTCATCCACGGCAGACCCAGCGACCGGGCGGCCTCGAGCTGGCCCGGGTCCACCGACTGGATGCCACCGCGCACGATCTCGGTCATGTAGGCGCCGGCATTGAGCGCCAACGTGAGGATGCCGGCGGTCAGGACATCGAGCCTCACCCCGGTCAGCGTGGGCAGGCCGAAGTAGATGAAGAACGCCTGCACCAGCAGCGGGGTCCCACGGAACACGTCCACGTAGATGCTCGCGATGACGTTGAGGACGGGGTTGCCACCCACCTTGAAGAATCCCAGGACCAGACCGAGGATCAACGCGAACACCAGCGAGAGTGCCGTGGCCGCAATGGTCATCACCATGCCCTTGCTCAACGCCGGGAGGGCCGACGCCAGGAGGTCGAAGAAGCCCTGGCGTTCAGCGCCGGTGGGGGCCTCGAGATAGGTGTCGAGCAGCGCCTGGTAGGAGCCGTCGGCCTTCATCTCGGCCAGGCCCGCGTTGAACGCCGCGAGCAGCTCGGGGTTCTGACCCTTGTTGACGGCGAAACCGTACTGACCCCCGGGCTCCTTGGGCGTCACGGCCTTGAGTCCGTTGCCCTGCTTGATGCCGTAGGCGAGGACCGGATAGTCGTCGAAGACCGCTGCGGCGTTGCCGGAGTTGACCTCGGAGTACATC
Source organism: Tessaracoccus pujii (assembly GCF_055326215.1). Classification (NCBI taxonomy): domain Bacteria; kingdom Bacillati; phylum Actinomycetota; class Actinomycetes; order Propionibacteriales; family Propionibacteriaceae; genus Tessaracoccus; species Tessaracoccus pujii. The sequence goes on from NZ_JBUZNP010000003.1 coordinate 42,928, forward strand.
GTGTCCGCCTGAGGCAGTGCCTTGACCGAGAACCCGTACTGATCCTTGATCGACTCGGCGAAGGCCAGGCCCTCTGCACCCGTCTTGGCCACCACGATCTGCCCATCGAGGTCTTCGTACGACGTGATCGGCGAGTCGTCCTTCACGGCCATCTGGATGCCGGAATCGAAGTACGGATCGGAGAAGTCGAAGATCTCCTTGCGCTTGTCGGTGATGGACATCCCGGCGATCACGCCGGCCACCTGGTTCGACTGTAGGGCCTGGAGCGCCGCGTCGAAGCCCACCGACTTGATGTCGACCGTGAAACCCTTTCGTTCTGCGATGGCGGTGATGAGGTCGATGTCGATGCCGGTGAGTTCGCCGTTGGCGTCGCGGAACTCAAACGGCGCGAACGTGGTGTCGGTGGCGATCGAGTACGTCTTGCCGGCCACCGCGGGATCGATGCTCGACACCGGCTGTCCACCCGTCGACCCGGCGTCCAGGTACCTGTCGAGGATCTTCTGGTAACTGCCGTCCTCCTTCATGGCGGCCAGTTGGGCGTTGAACGCAGCCAACAGAGCGCCATTCTGGCCCTTGCTCACCGCGAAGCCGTAGGACCCGCCCGGCTCCTTGGCGGTGACAGTCTTGAGTCCGTTGCCCTGCTTGATGCCGTAGGCGAGCACCGGGTAGTCGTCGAAGACGGCGGCCGCGTTACCGGAGTTCACCTCGGAGTACATCGTGTCCGCCTGCGGCAGGGCCTTCACGGCGAAGCCGTACTGGTCCGCGATCGACTCAGCGAACCTCAGCCCCTCCGCTCCGGTCTTGGCCACGACGGTCTGCCCGCGCAGATCCTCGTACGACGTGATGGCCGAGTCAGCCTTGACAGCCATCTGGATGCCGGATTCGAAGTACGGATCGGAGAAGTCGAACGTCTCCTTGCGGACGTCGGTGATGGTCATGCCGGCGATCACCCCGGCCACCTGTCCGGACTGCAGCGACTGCAGGGCGGCATCGAAGCCCACGGACTTGATGTCGACGGTGAACCCACCTCGCCGGGCGACTTCACGGATGAGATCCATGTCGATGCCGGTCAGTTCACCGCCGGTGTCACGGAACTCGAACGGCGCGAACGTCGTGTCCGTGGCGATCGCGAACGTCCTGCCCACCAGCGACGGGTCCGGCGTGGGCTCAGCCAGCGCGGCGGGTGCCGCCAGGAAGCCGACCACCAGGAGCGCCACGACGGCGGCCCAGAGCCGATGCACACGAGCCTTGACCTTCAGCCTGTTCACAGTTCGTGTCCTCTCTGTGGGCGCCCCCGCTGGACGCTGGCAGAACGATATCCCAGATGGGCCAGGCCGACGCGTCAACGTCTGCCTGGCCCATCTGGAGCTCAGCCGGTGCGGTCAGCTGCAGCCGCTGGTGGAGCCGCACCCCTCGCACACGTAGCAGGACCCGCTGGGCCGCATCTTCGTGCCGCAGGTCATGCACAGGGGCGCGTCGACCTCACGGCCCGTGAGCGACTCCATCAACTCCGCCGTGGTCTGTGCGGTGCCGAAGTGCGACGGCGACGGCGCGTCGATCAGCGAGGGCTGACGGGCCCCGTCGACCTTGAAGTTGTCGCCGGCGTCGTTGCGGAGGGATACCGCCTCCGGCATCGCCGCCTCGTCCTCCTCCGAGAGGTAGGAGCCGGTCTCGACGTAGCGGGCCCGCTCCGAGGCGGTGTAGATACCCAGTTCGGCCCGATCGTCGAACGTCAGGTAGTCCAGTGCAAGGCGTCGGAAGATGTAGTCCATGAAGGACTGAGCGATCCGGATGTCCGGGTCATCGGTCATGCCCGCGGGCTCGAACTTCAGGTTGGTGAACTTCTGCACGAAACTCTCCAGCGGCACGCCGTACTGCAGGCCGATGGACACTGCGATGGAGAAGGCGTCCATGACGCCCGCGAGGGTCGATCCCTGCTTGCCCAGCTTGAGGAACACCTCACCGATGCCGCCGTCCTCGTAGGCGCTGGAGGTCATGTAGCCCTCAGCGCCGCTGACGGAGAAACTGGTGGTACGCGAGGCGCGGGACTTCGGGAGCCGCTGCCGCTTGGGACGGTACTCGATCCGCACCTCAGGCTCTGCCTTCTTCTCCTCCTTGGCCTCCCCGTTGCCCTCGGAGAGCGGCTGGCCCACCTTGCAGTTGTCGCGGTAGACCGCCAGCGCTTTGAGGCCGAGCTTCCACCCTTGGAGGTAGACGTCCTCGATCTCCTCGACCGTGGCGGTCTCCGGCAGGTTCACCGTCTTGGAGATGGCACCGGAGAGGAACGGCTGGACCGCGGCCATCATCCGGACGTGGCCCATCGGCTTGATGGAGCGGGCGCCCATGGCGGTGTCGAAGACCTCGTAATGTTCCGCGGCCAGGCCGGGTGCGCCGATGACGTGCCCATTGACGCCGATGAACTCGACGATGCCGTCGATCTCCTCCGAGCTGTACCCGAGCCGCTTCAGCGCGCGCGGGATGGTCTGGTTGACGATCTGCATGGATCCGCCGCCGACGAGCTTCTTGAACTTCACCAGGGAGAAGTCGGGCTCCACGCCCGTGGTGTCGCAGTCCATCATGAAGCCGATGGTGCCGGTGGGGGCGAGCACCGACGCCTGGGCGTTGCGGAAGCCGTTCGTGGCCCCCAGAGTGACCACGCGATCCCACTCGCGGGTGGCGACGGTGTGGAGTGGACGGTCCTCCTGGAGCACGCGGAGGTCGTCGTTGGCGGCCTGGTGCTTGCGCATCACCCGCTGGTGGGCCTCCGCGTTGACGGCGTACCCGTTGTAGGTGCCGACGATCGCCGCGAGTTCAGCGGAGCGGCGGTAGGACGCGCCGGTCATGATCGAGGTGATGGCCGCCGCGGTGGAGCGGCCGCCCTCGGTGTCGTAGCCCTTGCCCATGGCCATGAGCAGCGCGCCGAGGTTGGCGTAGCCGATGCCCAGCTGGCGGAAGTTGCGCGTGGTCTCGCCGATCGACTCGGTCGGGAAGTCCGCGAAACAGATCGAGATGTCCATCGCGGTGATGATCAGCTCGACGGCCTTGACGAACAGCTCCGCGTCGAAGGTGCCGTCGGCCTTGAGGAACTTGAGCAGGTTCAGCGAGGCCAGGTTGCACGAGGAGTTGTCCAGGCTCATGTACTCCGAGCAGGGGTTCGACGCCGTGATGGGACCCGTGACGGGGTTGGTGTGCCAGTCGTTGATGGTGTCGTGGTACTGGATGCCCGGGTCAGCGCACTCCCACGCCGCGGTGGAGATCTTGCGGAAGAGCTCGTTGGCGTCCACCTCCTCGATGACAGAGCCGTCGGTGCGCGAGCGCAGGCCGAACGCGCTGCCCGCCTCCACCGCCTCCATGAACTCGTCGGTGACTCTCACCGAGTTGTTGGCGTTCTGGTACTGCACCGAGGTGATGTCCTTGCCGCCGAGGTCCATGTCGAAGCCGGCGTCGCGCAGGGCGCGGATCTTGTCCTCCTCACGCGCCTTCGTCTCCACGAATTCCACGATGTCCGGGTGGTCGACGTCCAGGACCACCATCTTGGCCGCGCGACGGGTGGCGCCGCCCGACTTGATGGTGCCGGCGGACGCATCGGCGCCCCGCATGAAGGACACGGGCCCGGAGGCGGTGCCGCCGGAGCTCAGGAGTTCCTTCGACGAGCGGATCCGGGACAGGTTGAGGCCGGCACCCGAGCCGCCCTTGAAGATGAAACCCTCCTCCTTGTACCAGTTGAGGATCGAGTCCATCGAGTCATCGACACTGAGGATGAAGCATGCGCTGACCTGCTGCGGCGAGGGGGTGCCGACGTTGAACCAGACCGGGGAGTTGAAGGAGAAGAACTGGTTCATCAGCATCCAGGTGAGCTCGTGCTCGAAAATCTCCGCATCCTGCTCCGAGGCGAAGTATGAGTAGTCCAGGCCGGCCTTCGCGTAGCTCTTGACGACACGGTCGATCAGGGTGCGGAGGCTGTCCTCGCGCTGGGGGGTGCCGAGCGCGCCGCGGAAGTACTTCGTGGTGACGATGGTAGAGGCGTTGACGCTCCACGACGCCGGGAACTCGACGCCACGCTGCTCGAAGACGTTCACGCCGGTCTTCCAGTTGGTCTGGATGACGTCACGGCGATCCCATTCCACCTCGTCGTAGGGATGAACCCCCTGCTTGGTGAAGACGCGCTCGATGACGAGCCCCTTCCCCTGTGCGGCGCCCTTCGTTCGCGTGGCGCGTGCTGCTGTCGCGGTCATGGTTCTTCCCCTCGATCTATTCCTGGTTATTGTGCTGATGCTCTAGCTGATGAGCGGTTGCTGGGCCGACGCGACCCCGATGGCCGCGGACTCACGGCTGAGCTCCTTCTCGGCGGAGCTGAGCCGGAGCAGATCGATCTCGCGCTGGAAATCGTCCACCGAGTCGTAGTTCTTGTACACGCTGGCGAACCGCAGGTAGGCGACCGAATCCAGCTCCTCGAGTGGACCGAGGATGGCCACACCGATCTGCTCGGCGGCGATCTCCGCCTGGCCTGAGGCCCTCAATGATTCCTCGACCCGCTGGGCGAGCGCCGCCAGTTGAGCGGCTGTGACGGGACGACCCTTGCATGCCTTGGACACGCCCTTGATGACCTTGTCCCTGGTGAAGGACTCCACCACTCCGGAACGCTTCACCACGGTGAGGACGATCTGCTCGACGGTGGTGAACTTCCGTTCGCAGACAGGGCACATCCTCCGTCGGCGAATGGCGGACCCGTCCTCGGTGGCGCGCGAGTCAGACACCTTGGTGTCTTCGTTGCGGCAGAACGGGCAGTGCATGACCGGCGGGCCTTCCCTGGTGAACAGCGGAGGGCCAACCTTGCCACGCTATGGCCGGGACCACAACTTATGGGGGAAAGACACCGCTGTAACTACTAGATGTAGGGACAGCCTAGATCTGGGGGCCTCCATGTTCAAGGGCGAATCGCCGATGCACGTCAAGTCGGTCTTCAGGGAGCGGCGACGTGCGCCCAGGCCGGATCCCCCGCCACGTAGCGGGTGGCCGGCTCCTGCGACATGTCCACAAACTGGGCCGCAGAGACGGCCGCACCCACGGACGCCAGCAACCCGACAGCCACCACCTTCAGCGCGAGAAAGGGTAGGACTGGGCGGGTGACTCTGCAGGAGGCGACGCCGCCGACCCGTCCGGGCGAGACGGGGCGGGACGGGCGAGCCAGCGGCCCTCCGAGCTCCGGCCGACCAGCGGGCGAGACCGTGACGACCCGACGGGCGCCGGCGTCGACAACCCGGAAGCTCAGTGCGCGTGAAGCGGTCATGACAACCTCTCTCCTCCGTAGAACGCTTGTTCTAAATAAACTCTAGCGCCTTCGCCTCCGGAATGAAACACCCGTTCGACCCTGGCGTGTCGCGGTAGGCGACACACGTAGTCCATCGGCACCCACTGACAATTTCTCCACAGTGCGCGACACGCCACGTTGATTTCGAACACACGTTCGCGGACCGGCTAATCTTGTTCCATGGTTGAAGAGACGAAACGCCCTCGACGGGGCCGCCCCACCAACGCTTCCATCGAGGCCGAGCTCGGGACCATGGCCTCGTTCCCTGACGGTCCGGAGGACGCGCACGGCCTCACCACGCGCCAGTTGGCCATTCTGCGCGTGGTGAAGCAATCCATCGAAGAACTCGGATATCCGCCCAGCATCCGCGAAGTGGCGACGCGGGCCGGCCTGGCCTCCACATCCAGCGTCACCTACCAGCTCAAGGTCCTGGAGGAGAAGGGATTCCTCCGCCGGGACCCGAACCGCCCCCGAGCTGTGGTGGTCACCATGCCGGGTGAGGAGGGCATGGATTCGGCGCAGGCGTTCGACGAGGCGCCCAGGTCCGTCGCGGCCCCGCTGATCGGCCGCATCGCCGCCGGTGGGCCCATCCTGGCCCAGGAGCAGGTGGAGGACGTGTTCGCGCTTCCGCGCCAGCTCGTGGGAGACGACCAGGTCTTCCTGCTGGAGGTGCGTGGGGATTCGATGATCGACGCCGCCATCTGCAACGGCGACTGGGTGGTGGTGCGCCAGCAGTCGGACGCCCACAACGGAGACATCGTGGCCGCGCTGCTGGACGACGAGGCCACGGTCAAGACCTTCAAGCGCAAGGACGGAAAGGTGTGGCTGCTCCCGCACAACCCCGACTACTCACCCATCGACGGCACCCACGCCACCATCATGGGCAAGGTCGTGGCGGTCCTTCGCAAGCTCTAGTGGTGCGCTAGTCAGCACCCCTGAGGCGGCGCAGTGCCTGCACCGCCACATCGCCGTCGGTGGTCATCCAGAAGTCCGGAAGCGAGGACTTGAGGAACTCGCCGTAGCGCTTCGTGACGAGTCTCGGGTCCAGCACAGCCACGACGCCGCGATCCTCGGTCCGGCGGATCAGCCGCCCGGCGCCCTGCGCCAGCAGGAGAGCCGCGTGCGACGCGGCCACCCGCATGAATCCGTTGCCGCCCGCGTCGTCGACGGCCTTCTTCCGAGCCTGCATAAGCGGATCGTCCGGACGCGGGAAAGGGAGCTTGTCGATGATGACCAGCTGGCACGTCTCCCCCGGCACATCCACGCCCTGCCACAGTGACATGGTGCCGAACAGCGAAGTGGCGGGATCCGCGATGAAGGTGCGTGTCAGCTCGGACAGCTGGGCCTCCCCCTGGCACAAGAGCGTGAGGTCCGGCAGCTCCCGGCGACAGTATTCAGCGGCCTGTTCCGCGGCGCGACGCGAGGCGAAGAGCCCCAGCGTGCGGCCGCCGGCCGCCCACATGAGCTGGGCGATCTCGGCCAGGGTCTCTGGGTTCATGCCGTCCCGGCCGGGGGGCGGAAGCCGCCTGGCCACGTAGAGGATCCCCTGCCTGGAGTAGTCGAACGGTGATCCGACGTCCACCCCACGCCATGCGAACTCGTCGTCCGGCTCCGCGTCCCCCGTGAGCCTGTCGTTGTAGTTGAGCCCCATGGAGCTGGCTGCGGCCTCGAACGAGCCGCCGAGCTCCAGTGTGGCCGAGGTGAGCACCGTGGTGGTCTCGGCGAACACCTGGTTGCGCAGCAGCCCGGCCACGTTCAGCGGCGCCACATACGCGGCGCGGCCGAGAATGTCGGATTCACTCACCCAGACCACGTCCGCCTCGGACAGCTTCGCGATCCGCTCGGCGACGTCGAAGATCTCCTTCACCGCGGAGGACGCCTGGATCCGTTCCGGGTCGTCGGTGACCTTGCCGAGGGCACTCACCACCTTGCGGGCGACGTCGCGCAGTTGAGCCGCGGCATAGGCCAGCGGCGCTGAGCCTGCCGTGATGCGGGTGAGCTCCGACTCCGCAAGAGCCTCGCGCAGCACGTCCGCCTGGTCCAGGAAATCCACTCCGAGGTCGTCGTCGAGCCAGGCCAGCGCGCGGCGGGCCGTGCGCTCGACAATGCCCGGGGTGAGTTCGTCCGTGGCCGCCGTGGTGATGCGGCTCACCAACTCGTGCGCCTCGTCGATGATGACGGCTGAGTGTTCCGGGAGGGCGGTGCCGCCGTGCATGGCGTTGATGGCCAGGAGCGCGTGGTTGGTGACCACCAGCTGCGCGCCGCGGGCCTCCTCGCGGGAGGCCTCGACGAAGCACTCGGACCCGAACGGACAGGTGGCGACGCCCAGGCACTCGCGGGTGGGGATGGAGACCTGCGCCCATCCTCGTGCGGTGTGCGATGGCGCATCGTCGCGATCTGCCAGACCCTTCCGCTCCGCCTCCTCCTCCACCCACTCCCGGAGCGCGAGGACCTCCGCACCCAGCTTGGAGGTTTCGTCGCCGGGGGCGATGGCCTCAGCCAGCGCGGCGCTGCCGACGAGCGAGTCCTGCTCCGGGCGGCCGCCCGAACGGGCCCGATACAGGCAGGCGTAGTTGGTGCGGCCCTTGAGGATGGCTGCCTTGGGACGGGTCCCGGTGACCTCCTCCACCGCGTCCAGAGCGGTGGGGATGTCCTTGGTGGCCAGCTGCGCCTGCAGCGCGAGCGTGGCGGTGGCCACGACGATGCGCTGATCCGAGCCCACACAGCGCGCCAGCGCGGGAGCGAGGTATCCCAGCGATTTACCGGTGCCGGTGCCGGCCTGCACAAGAAGGTGGACACCGGTCTCCAGCGATGCCGCGACCGCGTCCGCCATGGCCTCCTGCCCCGGGCGGGCCTGGCCGTGGATCTCGCCGACGGCGGCCGCCAGGATGCTGGAGTGATCACTCACGGACGAAGGCCGCCAGCTCGTCGGCGAGGTCACCGCGGACCCGGGCGGTGATGAGGGTGCCCTCGCCGGTGTGCTCCAGGGAATCGATCACGGCGGTCTTGTGTACCTTGTCCACCAGGTCACCGCGACCGTAGGGGACGAGCACGGTGAGCGGGATCTCCGGGCGGGGAAGCCGCTCGTCCACCACGGCGCGAAGCTCGTCGAAGCCGCGGCCGGTGCGGGCGGACACCACCAGGGCGTCGGGATGGTTGGCGCGCAACGCGAGGATGGCGGCCTCGTCCGCCGCGTCTGCCTTGTTCAGCACCAGCAGCTCCGGCACCTGCGTGGCACCGATCTCCCCCAGGACGGTCCGCACCGCCGCGATCTGGCCCTCCGGGTCGGGGTCCGAGGCGTCCACCACGTGAAGGAGTAGATCCGCCTGTGCCGACTCCTCGAGGGTGGACCGGAATGCCTCCACCAGATCGTGGGGCAGGTGCCGGACGAAGCCCACCGTGTCCGTGAGCGTGAAAACCCTGCCGTCGGAGGTCTCGGTGCGCCGCGTGGTGGGATCCAACGTCGCGAACAAGGAGTCCTCGACGAGCACGCCCGCCCCGGTGAGGCGGTTGAGCAGCGACGACTTACCGGCGTTGGTGTAGCCCACGATGGCCACCGACGGCACCTGGTTGCGCCGGCGCTCCGCGCGCTTGCCCTCGCGGGTGGCGTCCATGTCCCGCAGCCTGCGCCTCAGGATGGAGATGCGGGTGCGGATCCGTCTGCGGTCCGTCTCGATCTTCGTCTCGCCAGGACCACGGCCGCCGATACCGGCCCCGCCCGCGGCCCGACCGCCGGCCTGACGCGACAGATTGCCGCCCCATCCGCGCAGACGCTGCTTGAGGTACTGCAGCTGCGCCATCTCCACCTGGGCCTTGCCCTCGGCGCTCTTGGCGTGCTGGGCGAAGATGTCCAGGATGAGCGCGGTCCGGTCCACCACCTTGACCTTCACGCGGTCTTCCAGGTTGCGTAGCTGCGCCGGCTCGAGCTCTCCGTCGCAGATCACCGTGTCCGCCCCGGTGGCGCGCACCAGTTCCAGGACCTCCTCCACCTTGCCACTTCCGATGTAGGTGGCAGGATCCGGGTGGCTGCGCCGCTGCACCAGTTCCGCCAGCACCTCGGAGCCGGCGGTCTCGGCGAGGAGCCGCAGCTCGGCCATGGCGTTGTCCGCGTCCTCCTGCGAGCCGGACGTCCAGACGCTCACGAGCACTACGCGCTCAAGGCGAAGCTGCCTGTACTCGACCTCGGTGACGTCCTCGAGCTCGGTGCGCAGGCCGTCGACGCGCCGCAGGGAGTGCCTGGCCGCCAGGTCCTCCTGTTCGCCGTCGTCGAGATCGGGCTGCTGGTCCAGGAATTCGTCATTCATCGTTCAGCCATTCTCCCAGCCGACGCGCAGCCAGCCAAGCCGCGGTGCTAAGCCTGTGGAAAAACCGGAGCCGGAGGATGGGGCTCAGATCCAGAACTCGCCGCGACCGATGATGACGGCGGGACCCGTGAGCCGCGCCCTGTCTCCGGTCAGCTCGACGGACAGCTCGCCGCCGGGCACCGTGACGACGGTGGTGCCGGTGTGCCCGCTGCGGTCCCGGTAGGCGGCGGCCGCAGCCACCACGCCCGTCCCGCAGCTCATCGTCTCCCCCACCCCGCGCTCGTGGACCCGCATGCGCAGCCGGCCTGGTCCGTCGATGTGGACGAACTCCACGTTGACGCCCGCCGGATACGCCTCGGCCGGATCCCATGCGGGCGCATGGTGCAGCTCGAGCTCGTCGAGGACCTGCTCCTCGACGAAGACCACGGCGTGAGGATTGCCGACGTCCACCTTGGTGGCCGGCCACTCACTCCCCTCGTGGACGATGGTGACCTGCTCGTCGGTGACCGTGACCTGGCCGATGTCTGTGCCGATTAGACCGTGGCGAGCCACGTCCACGTGCTTGACGCCAGCTCTCGTGGCCACGTCGAAGGAGCCGGAATCCACCAGTTGTTCGTTGATCAGATGCCGGGCGAACACCCTCAGCCCGTTGCCGCACATCTCCGCGACCGAGCCGTCGGCGTTGTAGTAGTCCATGAACCACAGCGTCGGCTCACCGTCCCACTCCCGCACGCTGCCCGCGCGCACCACGCGGATCACACCGTCGGCCCCGATGCCGGAGTGCCTGTCGCACACTGCCTGGATGAATTGCGGATTCATGTCGTGCATGCCGTAGGAGTCATCGAGCACGATGAAGTCGTTCTTGGTGCCGTGCCCCTTATGGAAGCTGAACCGGCGCATCCTTGCCTCCTCCAGAGTGGTGGGTCAATCCTAGCCCCGCTAAGACTCGTGCCACGTTGGTCCGGTCCGTTGCGTCGAGCCATGTGATGCGCGGATCGCGGCGGTACCAGCCCATCTGCTTGCGGAAGTACCTGCGGGTCGACCGCTTGACCGCGGCTCGCGCCTCGTCCTCCGTGCACAACCCGTCGAGGTGGTCGACCACCTGTCGGTAACCGATGGCGCGCAGCGCGGTCACGCCGTCGCGCAGCCCCAGTGTCAGGAGGTGGCGCACCTCGTCGACGAGGCCCTGAGCCCACATGTCATCGACGCGTTGATCGATGCGTGCGTCGAGCTGGGACCGTTCCAGCGTCAACCCGAACTGGTACACGTCCGTCAGTTCGTAGGTCCACTCGGGCAGGTTCGGACGGTGGCCTCCCGTGAGCTCGGCCACCTCCAGCGCCCGAACGGTCCGGCGGCCGTTGCCCGGTTCGATCTTGGCCGCGGAGTCGGGCGCGAGCTCTGCCAGGCGCCGGTGGAGCTCCAGCGGGCCGACGCGCTCCAACTCCGCTTCCCACCTGGCCCTGACCTCGTCGTCGGAGCCTGGGAAGTCGAAGTGGTCGATGATGGCGCGCACGTAGAGCGCGGAACCGCCCACCACGATGGGAATCACGCCGCGACCCCGCAGCTCCGCGATCAGCTCTCGCGCCAGCACCTGGAAGTCGGCGACGGACGCCCGCTCGGTGACGTCGGCGATGTCGAGGAGGTGGTGGGGAACGCCCGCCCGTTCCTCCGCCGTGGGCTTGGCGGTGCCGATGTCCATGCCGCGGTAGACCAGCATCGAGTCCGCGTTGACCACCTCCGCCGAACGCCCGGAGGCGATGAGCTCGACCGCGAGCTCGACGGCGAGGCGGGACTTCCCCGTCGCCGTGGGACCGACGAGCACGATGAGCGGGAGCGACACTCCGCCAGTGTGCCACCCCGCGTTCCCGGCACATGCGCGGGAGGCCGGGCATGATGGAGCGGTCAACGACAGAAGGAGTTCAATCATGGGACTGTTCGACAACATCGGCGATCTCGCCAAGCAGCACGAGGACACCATCGAGGCGGGCATCGACCAGTCCGGCGACATCCTCGACGAGAAGACCGGCGGCAAGTACGCCGCGCACGTGGATCAGGCGCAGGACTTCGCCAACGACCGGCTCGACAGCGTGACGGGGGACCAGGATCCGCCGGCTCAGCGGGCCACCCAGCAGTAATCGCGTCAGGGGCAGCCGGCGCTCACCTCGAGGGGCGCCGGCTGCCCCATGGCGGGCATGCCGAGCCCCACACCCACGGGCCCGGGCTGCGTGGTGGCGGCCTCCCACGCGTCACCGCCGCGAGTCCGACGCAGCCGCGTGGGGAGTTCGTCCGAGTTGAGGTGGTGCGGCGCGGCGTGGGTGACCCTCACCATCGCGATGTCTCCTGGTCGTGGCCGGGCCCCCGGGTCCGCCGGCACCGCCACGTGCACGAGGCGGTTGTCCCTGGCCCGCCCGCTCATCCTGTTGGTCTCGGCGTCCTTGCGGCCCTCGCCGGTGGCGAACATGACCTCCACCTCCCGGCCCGCGAAGCGCCGGTTCTCCTCCCAGGACGTTTCGTTGACGAGTTCGACGAGGCGCTCATAGCGCTCCTGCGTGACGGCCTTGGGCACCTGGTCCGGCATGGTGGCCGCGGGCGTGCCGGGCCGGATGGAGTACTGGAACGTGAACGCCGCGGAGAACCGGGCACGGCGCACGACGTCCATGGTGGCCAGGAAGTCCTCCTCCGTCTCGCCGGGGAACCCGACGATGATGTCGGTGGTGATGGCCGCCTCGGGCATCACCTGGCGCACCCGGTCCAGGATGCCCAGGAAGCGGTCTGAGCGGTACGAGCGCCGCATGGCGCGCAGCACCCGATCAGAGCCGGACTGCAGCGGCATGTGCAGTTGGGGCATCACGTTGTGAGTCTCGGCCATGGCCTCGATGACGTCGTCGGTGAAGTCCTTGGGGTGGGGGGATGTGAACCGCACCCGCTCAAGGCCCTCGACTCCCCCGCACGCGCGCAGCAGCGTCGCGAACGCGTGCCTGTCGCCGAATTCCACGCCGTAGGCGTTGACGTTCTGACCGAGCAGCGTGATCTCCTGCACGCCCTGGGAGACGAGCATCTCGATCTCGGCGAGGATGTCGCCGGGGCGCCGGTCGGCCTCCTTGCCCCGCAGCGCAGGGACGATGCAGAACGTGCACGTGTTGTTGCAGCCCACAGACACCGACACCCATGCCGAGTACGGCGACTCGCGCCGGCTGGGCAGGTTGCTGGGGAACGTCTCCAGTGCCTCTTTGATCTCGATCTGCGCCTCGCGCTCGACGCGGGCGCGCTCCAGCAGCGTCGGCAGCGCGCCCACGTTGTGTGTGCCGAACACCACGTCCACCCAGGGCGCCTTCCGCAGGATCAGCTCGCGGTCCTTCTGCGCCATGCACCCGCCGACGGCGATCTGGAGCCCCGGGTGCCGCGCCTTGACACTGGCCATGTGGCCGAGGTTGCCGTACAGCCGGTTGTCGGCGTTCTCCCGGACCGCACAGGTGTTGAACACCACCACATCAGCGCCCGCCCCCAGGCCCGCGTCCGCCTCGGCCGCAGCGCGCGACAGGCCGGCCTCTTCGAGCAGGCCGCTGATGCGCTCCGAGTCGTGGACGTTCATCTGACAGCCGTAGGTGATGACGTGATAGGTGCGTGGGTCTGGCATGGTCCCACCATGGTAATGGGCCTCCTGGGGGGCGCCGAATCCTCAGCTGGGCGTAGGCTCGCACCCATGACGATCAACCCCACCGGCACCCAGTTCCCCATCGCGCACGGACGCTACGGCGCCGTCGTCACCGAGGTCGGCGCGACGCTACGCAGCCTGACCTTCGACGGCCAGGAAGTGCTGCACACCTTCGCTGAGGACGAGCCGCCGACGGGGTCGATGGGGCGTCAGCTCCTGCCCTGGCCCAACCGCATCCGCGACGGCCGCTACACCTTCCAGGGAACCGCCTACCAGCTCCCCATCACGGAGGTCCCGCGGCACACCGCCCTCCACGGCCTGGACGAGGGGAAGCCCTGGCAGGTCGTGCGGCACACGGAGGACGAGGTGGTGCTCACGGCCCGCTACTACCCGCAGCGCGGCTGGAACGCCGTGCTCGAGGCCAGCATCGGGCACCGCCTCGGCGACGACGGGCTCACGATCACCGTCGAGGTCACCAACGTAGGCGGCACCAGCGCGCCCTACGGCTACGGCGCCCACCCCTACGTGGCGGCCGACCTGGCCACGGCAGAGCTGACCCTGCCCTTCGCCCAGGAACTGCTGGTCGATCCCGAGAGGCTCCTGCCGGTCGAGATCGCAGAGGTCACACCCCGGCACGACTTCCGTCGGACGAGGGTCATCGGGGACACGGAGTTCGACACGGCGCTGGCCGGAGCGGCCGGGCCGTGGGAGTTGACCCTGACGTCCCGTGGCCGCACGGTCACCCTGTGGGCCGACGAGACCCTCCCCTGGGGCCAGGTGTTCACCCACCCGGAGCGGATCGCCCTGGCCGTGGAGCCGATGACGTGCGGGCCCGACGCGTTCAACGAGGGCCCCACCCACGACGGCCTCATCGTCCTGGAGCCCGGCGGTTCGTCGCGTTCCGTGTGGGGTTTCCGGGTCAGCTGATCAGTGGGCGGTCTCCGTGGCGCGCGACTCGCGCACCACGGTGATCCGGATCTGGCCGGGGTAGCTGAGGTTGTGCTCCACTTCTGAGGCGATGTCGCGTGCCAGAGCGTGCGCGCCTGCGTCGTCGACGTGGTCCGGCGCCACCATGATGCGCACCTCGCGCCCCGCCTGCATGGCGTAGGCGCGCATGACGCCCTCATGGGCCATCGCGATGCCCTCGAGGTTCTCCATGCGCTCCACGTAGGCCTCGAGCGACTCCCGCCGCGCGCCGGGCCGCGACCCGGAGATGGCGTCCGCCGCCTGGGTGAGAACCGCCTCGACGGTGCGGGGCTCCACCTCGTTGTGGTGCGCCTCGACGGCGTGGACGATGTCCTCGTGCTCACCGTGCTTGCGCAGCAGATCGGCCCCGATCAGCGCGTGCGGGCCCTCCACCTCGTGGGTGATCGCCTTGCCGATGTCGTGCAGGAAGGCGGCACGCTTGCACGTGGCCACATCCAGGCCCAACTCCGCCGCCATCACGCCGGCCAGGTGGGCGCACTCCACCAGATGGCGCAGCACGTTCTGTCCGTAGGACGTCCGGTACGCCAGCGAGCCGAGCACGGGGATGAGGTCCGGGTGCAGGTCGACGATCCCCACCTCGGCGAGCGCGTCCTCCGCCTCCCGCTCGATCCGCTCATGGATCCGGCGTTGGCTGCGCTCGAACACCTCCTCGATGCGCGCCGGATGGATGCGGCCATCCGCCACCAGATCGGTCAGCGTGAGGCGCGCCGTCTCCCTGCGCACCGGGTCGAAGCTGCTCAACAGCACCGATTCGGGGGTGTCGTCGATGAGGACGTTGACACCCGTGATCTGTTCGAAGGCCCGGATGTTGCGCCCCTCGCGGCCGATGATCCGGCCCTTCATGTCGTCGCTGGGGAGGTCCACAGTGGAGACCACCGACTCGCTGGTCTGCTCCGATGCCACCCGCTGGATGGCGGTGACGATGATGGTTCGGGCCAGCCTGTCCGCCTCACGCTTGGCCGTGGCCTCGATGTCGCGGGCGAGCGACGTGGCGGTCAGCTTCGCCTGACGCTCCGCCTCCGCGACGACCTCCGCCCGGGCCTCAGCCACCGACAGCCCGGCGACGCGTTCCAGCTCGGCGTCGACCTGCTCGCGCTCGGCCCGGAGCTGTTCGCGGTGCTCACGGAGCTGGGCGCGCTGCGCCTCCATCCGCTGCGAGCGGGCCTCCAGACCCTCGGCGTCCGCCGACACGCGATCCTCACGCTCATGCAGCCTGGATTCCCGGCGCTCCTGCGCCGCTCGGGCCTCGCGGAGCTCCGTGCGTTGAGCCACCAGAGATGCCTCCATCTCGGCCCGTCGGCGCTCGACATCCTCCATGGCCTCGCGGGCACGGTCCTGTGCCTGAGCCAGGAGGCGTTCGGCGTCCTCGCGGATCGAGTTCGC
Organism: Tessaracoccus pujii; assembly: GCF_055326215.1. NCBI lineage: Bacteria > Bacillati > Actinomycetota > Actinomycetes > Propionibacteriales > Propionibacteriaceae > Tessaracoccus > Tessaracoccus pujii. The sequence goes on from NZ_JBUZNP010000003.1 coordinate 58,568, forward strand.
CGCCACCTGGGCGGACTCCCGAATGGACGCCATGTCGGCGCGGGAACGCAGCTCCCAGGAGTCCCGCTCGTCCTTGGACTGCTGCGAGACGCGCCACAGGAGCCACATCAGAACCAGGACGCCGACCAGGAGAAGCCCTGCGATGATCCAACCGAGCTGGGGCACGGCGCCTCCTTCACACTAGACAAACCAGTGGTCTGCGGACACCGCACGAGCTGCAGGCGGACACGACCGTCCAGACAGGACGGCAAGACGTGGAGGGCGCCAGCGCCATCCACGGATGGTGTCAATCGGCGGCAGAGCCGCCGTGGAATGTCAGTTCAGGTTCGCCGGGGTCACCGGCGAGATTCATGCGGGGTCCGAAAACCTTGACCCGAGCCTATGCCTGACCTGTGGAAAACTCAACAGTTGGCACGATCAACGCTCATCGCCGGCGTCCGGTTCCGGATGGTCTGCGAAGACCTCCTCGACGACGGAGACCACCACACCGCTGGCAAACCCACGCCTGGCGAGCACGCCGAACAGGCGACGCTTGCCGACGACCGGATCCAGCCCTGACAGGGAGCGCATCCGCCGCTTCGCGAGGGTGAGCGCGGCCTCCCGCTCGTCCTCGCGGCTCAGGCCCGACAGCGCCTCCTCGGCCGTCTCACGGTCGATGCCCTTGGACGAGAGTTCCTGCTGGATTCTCCTTCTCCCCCGCAACCCGAAGCCGGAACGTGACGCGGTGAGGGCGGCAGCGAAGGCTGCGTCGTCGACGAGGCCGACGTCGGAGAAGCGTTCGAGGATCTCGTCGGCCACCTCCTCCGGAACGTTGCGCTTGGCCATGGCCGCGCGCAACTCATGGGCGGAACGCTGACGCACCGCCAGCTGATCAAGAGCGATCTTGCGGGCCACCTCCACCTGGGTGGCGCGCTCCGCAGACGGGTCAGAAGTCAACTTCACCGGTCTCCGGGTTGACCCCCTCCGGCACCGCTTCCTTGTCCACGCCCAGATGCAGGCGGATGCGCCGCTCGATCTCTGCGGCCACGTCCGGGTGGTTCTTGAGGAAGGTCCGGGCATTCTCCTTGCCCTGGCCCAGCTGGTCCGCCTCGTAGGTGAACCAGGCGCCGGCCTTCCGGATCACGCCCGCCTCCACACCCATGTCGATGAGGCTTCCTTCGCGGGAGATGCCCTCGCCGTAGATGATGTCGAATTCCGCCTGCTTGAAGGGCGGGGCCACCTTGTTCTTGACCACCTTCACGCGGGTGCGGTTACCCACCATCTCCGTGCCGTCCTTCAGTGTCTCGATGCGACGGACGTCGAGGCGGATGGAGGAGTAGAACTTCAACGCCCGGCCGCCCGTGGTGGTCTCCGGGCTGCCGAACATCACGCCGATCTTCTCGCGGAGCTGGTTGATGAAGATCGCGGTGGTGTTGGTGGTCTTCAGGGCGCCGGTCATCTTGCGAAGCGCCTGCGACATGAGGCGGGCCTGCAGCCCCACGTGCGAATCACCCATCTCGCCCTCGATCTCCGCGCGGGGCGTCAACGCGGCCACCGAGTCGATGACGACGAGGGCCAGAGCGCCGGAGCGCACCAGCGTGTCCGCGATCTCCAGGGCCTGCTCCCCGTTGTCCGGCTGGGAGACCAGCAACTCGTCGGTATTGACGCCCAACCGCTGCGCGTAGTCAGGATCCAGGGCATGCTCGGCGTCGATGAAGGCGCAGATGCCGCCCTCGCGTTGCGCGTTGGCGATGGCGTGCAGGGCCACGGTGGTCTTGCCGCTCGACTCCGGGCCGTAGATCTCGACGACGCGCCCGCGGGGCAGGCCGCCGATGCCGAGGGCCACGTCCAGCGCGACCGAGCCCGTGGGAATCACGTCGATGGGTTGACGGTTGTCTTCACCCAGGCGCATGACGGAGCCCTTGCCATGGGCCTTCTCAATTTGGGCGAGGGCTGCCTCGAGTGCCTTATTGCGGTCCGCAACGGCCATGAAATGTTCCTCTCGGGAGTGGACCGCGAACGGCCAGTGGTGGTGTCAGGATCACTGTAGGAAACCCCACTGACGGTTTCTCATCCGTGGCGGCACCTGTGGAGAACTGCTGCGCACAAGTCTAGGCGAACAGGCGTTCTATTGCACCGCGACACGCTCAGCGGTAAGCGTCGGGAAGCTCGAGTTGCGCCCACACTGCGCGCCAGATCCGTTTACACGGCATGCCGGCGCCCAGCGCCTCGCGCACGGTGCGTCCGCCGAGATCCGCCAGCACCACCTGGTCCGCCCAGACGGGCGCATAGCCTCCGGGCAGCACGGTGCCCATCCTCTGCCACAGCTCGACCTCACGCACAGCGCCACGGTACCCCGGAACGCAACCGGTCCACGCACCGCACGGGGCGTGAGCGAACCTTGTAGACTCGCTCAAGTGGCTGAGCACATCGCTCACCCACCGGACGAAGGAGTCCCCAGAAAATGAACCTGCCCGGCATGCCCTCCCACGGGCGCGCGGATCGCATGGTCGCGCTCCTGGCCATGTTGAGCGAGCGCGGCCCTCTCCCGCTCTCCCAGCTTGCGCAGTCCCTCGGCGCCTCGGCCGCCACCATCCGGCGCGACGTCGCGCTGCTCGCGGCCCAGGGGCTACTTGAGCGGACGCACGGCGGGGCGCGTCCGGTCACCGGCAGGGAGCTGCCCGTGCGGCTCCGGGACGGGCGCAATCAGGACGCCAAGCGGCGCATCGCGCTCGCCGTCGCCGCCCTGATTCCCGAGGGGCGCCACGCCATCGGGCTGACCGGCGGCACCACCACCGCCGAGGTGCTGCGCGCCCTCCACCACCGCCGCGACCTGACGATCATCACCAACTCGATCAGCATCGGGCTGGAGGCCGCCGAGCAGGGGCAGGCGCGCGTGCTCATCGCGGGAGGCGTGCTCAGGCCGAGTTCCCTGGAGTTGGTGGGTTCCCTGGCCGAGTCCACCATGAAGCTGGTCAACGTGGGCACCGCCGTGGTGGGCGCCGACGGGGTGAGCGCCACGGGCGGCCTCACCACGCACGACGAGATCGAGGCGCGCACCAACTACGCGATGATCGAGCGCGCAGAACGCGTCGTGGTGGCCGTCGACTCCACGAAGATCGGGCACACCACCCTGGCCAAGATGGCCGACATCTCCGAGATCCACGCACTCGTCACCGACGCCGGCGCCCCGGAGGCCGAACTGCAGCACATCCGCGACGCCGGCGTCGAGGTTCATGTCGTGGACGGCCCGCCCAGCCGCTGAGCGGCCAGGGCCGTCCGACGGGGATCAGGTCAGGCAGCCACCGCCACGCGCGGCATCCGCTGCGCCTCGAGCGCCGCCAGCTTCCCGCTGATCGCGATCATCAACTCGGACAGCGACAAGTCAAGGGCCGAGGCGATGGCGAACAGCACCTCGCTGGAGGCCTCCTTGTGGCCTCGTTCGATCTCGGAGAGGTACCCCAGTGAGACCATGCTGGCCATCGAGACCTCACGCAGGGTCATGCCCGCAGACATCCGGGACTCCCGGAGCGTCTCGCCCATCACCTTGCGAATCAGAATCGTCTTCACGGCTACCTACCCAACCGGCGAACTGTATGCCCGCCCTCGGTGGTGTCAACCGTTACTGGTAGCCGTTTGTTCCCGAATCAGGACAATTCACAGAACTCGCAGCAGCATCTCGAAGGCGTGCTCGACGGCAGCCGCGCGCACCGCCTCCCGATCTCCCTCGAACTGCCTGAGCTCGGTGTACTGGGGTGCGGGCGACATGCCCACCCGCGGCCCGACCACCGCGAACCAGACGGTGCCCACCTTGGCGCCGTCGGTCTCGGTGGGCCCGGCCACTCCCGTGGTGGCCACCGCCCAGTCGGAATCGCACCGCGCCTTGGCCCCGACGGCCATCTGGAGGGCGGTGAGTTCGTTGACGACCCCCTCCGAGTCGATCAGCTGGGGGTCCACCCCCGCGAGGCGGGTCTTGAGGTCACGGGCATAGGTGATGAGGCCACCGCGGTACACCGCCGATGCCCCGGGCACGGAGGTCAGGGCGGCACCGATGCCCCCGCCGGTGAGGGACTCTGCCGTGGCGAGCGTCACCGAGCGGTGGGTCATCTTCTTGATCACATCGGCGGCCAGCGTCATCGCGGCTCCTCCTCGTCCGTTACGTCCCGTCAGCCTACCTGGCCCGCCCTCGCCTGGCGCCGGATGTTCCAGGCATGTCGCAGGTAGTCGGCGCCGGTCACGACGGTGAGGATCAGCGCCGCCCACATCACGATCCAGGCCGCCACCTGCACCGCGCCGGGGAGGAACTGCAACCCGAGGCTGAACGCGATGAGCGCCACGGTCTGGGTGAGGGTCTTCGCCTTGCCCCCCTTGTTGGCGGCCATGATCCCGTACTTGGCGATGGCGGCCCGCACCCAGGTGATGCCCCACTCGCGCACGAGGATGATGATGGTGAAGAACCACGGAAGGCCCACCTGGCCGGAGAATCCGTCCAGGACGCTGAGCGAGACGAAGGCCGCCCCCGTGAGCGCCTTGTCCGCGACGGGGTCCCACAGCTTCCCGAAGTCCGTGATGAGGTTGAATCTCCGGGCGATGTAGCCGTCTGCCAGGTCCGTCAGCATCGCCACGACGAAGATCGCCGTCGCGGCCAGCCGCCAGCCGGAGTCCGCCGGGGCGACGAACAGCACCACCACGTACACCGGGACGAGCAGGATCCGGATCACGGTCAGGACATTGGGCACGTTGAAGTTGCTGGGCCTGTCGAGGGCCCGCTTGGGTTCGCTCACTTCGCCTCCGCGATCAGATCGATTCCGGCCGAGTCGACCACCCGCGCGGCCACAAGATCACCGACAGACGCGTCATGATCGAGCGTGACCACACCGTCGGTCTCGGGGCCCTGGTGCATCGCGCGGCCGACGATCTCGTCGTCGACGCTCTCCACAAGTACGACGATATCCTCACCGATGCGGTCCGCGGCGCGCGCCTCGCAGACTTCCAGGGCGAGATCAGCCAACATCGCCCGTCTGGCCTCGATCTCGTCCTCCGGTAGATGGTCCGCGAGGGTGACGCCCTCGGTGCCCTCTTCGTCGGAGTAGCCGAACACGCCCATGACGTCCAGGTTCGCGTCGATGATGAAGCTGCGCAGGGTCTCGACGTCCGCCTGCGTCTCGCCGGGGAACCCGGCGATCACGTTGCTGCGGATCCCGGCCGCCGGCGCGTGCGCCCGGATGCGGCCGATGAGGTCCAGGAAGCTGTCCGGGTCCCCGAACCGTCGCATGGCCCGCAGTACGGAGCGCGACGCGTGCTGGAAGCTGAGGTCGAAGTACGGCACCACCTTGTCCGTGGTCAGCATGGCCTCCAGCATCCCCGGCCGGATCTCTGCCGGCTGCAGGTAGGACACCCGGATCCACTCCAGCCCGTCAACCCGCGACAGCCGCGACAACAGTGACTCGAGCCGCTGCTCAGCGCCCAGGTCCTTGCCGTAGGAGGAGGTGTTCTCCGACACGAGGAAGATTTCCTTGACGCCCTGTTCGACGAGCCACCGCGCCTCGGCCTCGAGCTCGTCGGCGGGGCGGGAGAGGTAGCTCCCGCGAAACGCGGGGATGGCGCAGAACGCGCAGCGACGGTCGCAGCCGGAGGCGATCTTCAGCGACGCCGAGGGTCCCCCGGCCAGGCGGCGCCGCAGCGTGCGGGGTCCGGTCGACGGCGCCACGCCGTCGGGCAGCGGTGCGTGCCCGGGGACCGCGACCCCACCCGAGGCGGCCGGCCGGGCCGACGGGGTGAGCGGCAGCAGCGTGCGGCGGTCCCGCGGCACGTGAGAGATGTGGCGCTCGCCGTCGAGGATGCCACGCAGCCGGTCCGCGATGTCGGCGTAGTCGTCGAACCCGAGGACGGCGTCCGCCTCGGGCAGCTCGTCGGCCAGTTGGACGCCGTACCGCTCGGCCATGCAGCCCACCGCGACGACGGAGCGGACGGTGCCACCGCCCTTGAGCTCGGCCGCCTCCAGCAGCGTGTTGATGGAGTCCTGCTTGGCCTGCTCGACGAACCCGCAGGTGTTGACCACCACCGTCTCCGCGGCCTCCGGGTCGTCGACGAGGACGAACCCCCCCACCTCGAGCCGGGCGGCGAGCTCCTCGGAGTCGACGTCGTTGCGGGCGCATCCGAGGGAGGCGATGTGGACGGAGTGTGTGGCAGTCATGTCCCGCCCATTATCCCTACGCAGCGGCGAGATTGGCCAATACCTCGTCCAGGTCCTCGGGCTTGACCAGCACGTCGCGCGCCTTGGAGCCCTCTGAGGGGCCGACCACACCCCTGCTCTCCAGGATGTCCATGAGCCGCCCGGCCTTGGCGAAGCCCACACGCAGCTTGCGCTGCAACATGGAGGTGGAGCCGAGCTGCAGCTCCACGACGAGGCGGCACGCGTCGAGCACGAGGTCCAGGTCGTCGCCGATGTCGTCGACCACCTTCTTCTCGCCCCCGCCGGCCACCGTGACGTCGTCGCGGTAGTTGGGCTGCAGCTGCGTGGAGACGAACGTCACCACGTCGCGGATCTCGGATTCGTTGACCCAGGCGCCCTGGACGCGGATCGGTTTGCCGGCGCCCATCGGAAGGAAGAGCCCGTCGCCCTTGCCGACGAGCTTCTCCGCGCCGGGCTGGTCCAGGATGACCCGGGAGTCCGTCATCGACGACGTGGCGAACGCCAGCCGGGACGGCACGTTGGCCTTGATCAGGCCGGTGACCACGTCCGTGGACGGGCGCTGCGTGGCGAGGACCAGGTGGATGCCGGCGGCGCGCGCCAGCTGGGTGATCCGCACCACCGACTCCTCCACGTCCCGCGGCGCCACCATCATGAGGTCGGCGAGCTCGTCGACGACGATCAGCAGGTAGGGGTAGGGCGCCAGGACACGTTCGGAGCCCTCGGGCAGCTTCACCTGCCCGGCCCGCACGGCCTTGTTGAAGTCGTCGACGTGCCGGAAGCCGAAGGCCGCGAGGTCGTCGTAGCGGAGATCCATCTCCCGCACCGCCCAGGCGAGCGCCTCGGCGGCCTTCTTGGGGTTGGTGATGATGGGCGTGACGAGGTGGGGGATGCCCTCGTAGTGGTTGAGCTCCACGCGCTTGGGGTCCACCAGCAGGAGGCGCACCTCGTCCGGCGTGGCCCGCATCATGATGGAGGTGATGAGCGAGTTGATGAAGCTGGACTTGCCGGAGCCGGTTGCGCCGGCCACGAGGAGGTGCGGCATCTTGGCCATGTTGGCCACGACGAAGCCGCCTTCGACGTCCTTGCCGAGCGCGACCGTGAGGGGGTGGTGGTCGTTCTTGGCCTTCGGGGAGCGCAGCACGTCGCCGAGGGAGACCACCTCCTTGTCCAGGTTGGGGATCTCGATGCCGATGGCGGACTTGCCCGGGATGGGGGTGAGGATGCGAATTTCGTTGGAGCCCACCGCGTAGGCGATGTTGTCCGCCAGGCCCGTGACCTTGCTCACCTTGATGGCCGAGCCGAGCTCCACCTCGTAGCGGGTGACGGTGGGGCCGCGGGTGTAGCCGGTGACGCGGGCGTCGATCTCGAACTCGCGCAACACGTCGCCGAGTTGGCGCACCACCTTGTCCGATGCCTCGGTGCGCGCCTTGGGCTTCGACCCCACCGCGAGGGTGCCGTCGTCCGGCAGCGTGTAGACCACGTCTCCGCTCAGCTGCAGCTGCTCGGCCCTGACTGGCGGGGGGGTGTGCGGCGGCGGGTCGAGCTCGCGGGACTTCTCGCCCTTGGGCTTGCCGGGGGCGCGCTCGGGCTGGGGGGCCGCGGGCAGCAGATAGTCGTCGGCGGCGTCCACGTCGTAGGCCTCGGACACGTCGTCCACCGGGTCCTCGATGATCGGGGTGTCGTAGGGCACGTCGACGCCGAGCTTCAGCCTGGGCTGCCTCGACGGCGCGCCACCGTCGGGCTCGACGAGCGCGCCCAGCAGGCCCTTCGCCCCGGCCGCCAGTTCGTGCAGGGGGCGCCCGATGACCACCACGATGCCGAACAAAGTGACCAGGGTGAGGATCGGCACGGTCACCCAGACCGTCAGCAGGTCCACCAGGACGCTTGAGGCCACGTGACCGATGATGCCGCCTGCCTCCCGCAGAGCAGCCATGTCGCTGGGGGCGGGCATGTCCTTGCTGATGTGGATGAGGCCGAGGGCACCCACGGTGATGAGCACCCAGCCGAGCCCGGTGCGCGGGGCCGCGTCGACGTCACGCGGGTGGCGCAGCACCCGCCACGCGCCGTAGAGCAGGACTGCGGGGATGACGACGGAGACCGATCCGAAGACGGTGGAGATGCCGGCATCGAGTGCCTCGCCGACCGTCCCGGGCAAGACGAACCAGAATCGCGCGGCCACGACGATGCCGAGGGCCAGCAGCAGCAGGCCCCACCCGTCGCGGCGGAGCTTGGGATCCACCTCCTGGGCCGCGCCGCCGAAGCTGCGCGCCACCCAGCCGACGCCGGCCGCCAGGCCGCGAAACGCGGATCCGATACCGCGGAGCAGGCCGCTCACGGCCCGGCCGAAGCCGCCCGGTCTCCTCGCGGGCGCCGCCTTGGCGGCTGCGGGACGGCGCGACGACGTGCCGGACCTCGACGGGGAGGCCGGCCTCTTGGTAGCCGTTGTCTTGCTGGAACGCGCAGCAGTGGCCGACGATGTCGACTTCGTGCTGGCGCTCCGCGTGGGGGAAGAACCGCGGGACGCCATGGGCCCAACTTATCCCAGGGCGGGCGGATGGCCCGTATTTGGCCCGGCCGTTCTGCGATCCGCCCGTCAGGCGAAGTGGTCCCAGCCCATGGCGCCGTCGAAGGGGGCGCCGTCGACGAGAATTCCGTGCCCCTCGCGCACCTCACCGACCCGGTACCAGCCGTCCGGCAGGCGTGCGCCCGCCGGGAAGGTCGCGGCGAGGGCGTGGTCCTCCCCGCCGGCCAGGATGTAGCCCAGCGCGGGCTTTCCGGTGGCGGCGGCCACCCGGGCGATGGCGTCGGGGACCTCGATCCGGGACGTGTCGACGTCGATGAGCACTCCGCTCTGATCCGCGATGTGGCCGAGGTCCGCCAGGAGCCCGTCCGAGACGTCCAGCATGGCGGTGGCACCGGCGCGCGCGGCCACCACGCCTTGGCCGTAGGGCACGCTGGGCGTCAGCTGCTCCGCCACCAGTTCCTTGGGTGACCCGAAGCCGCGCTGCAGCACCGCCAGGCCCGCGCCCGCCCAGCCGAGGCGTCCGCAGACCGCGACGACGTCGCCCGGGCGCGCCCCTGCCCTGGTCACCGCGACCCTGCCACCCAGGTCCCCGAGGGCCGTCACGGCGATGGCGATGTGGGCCGACGACGACAGGTCCCCGCCCACCAGGCTCACGCCCGCCCTGGCGCACTCGTCCTTGGCGCCCGCCTCGAACTCGACCACCCACTGCTGATCCAGATCCTTCGGGAAGCCGAGCGCCACCACGATGGCGCTGGGGCGCGCGCCCATGGCCTCCACGTCGGAGATGTTGACCGCCACCGCCTTGCGGCCCACCGCCCGGGGGGGCGACCACTGCCGCCTGAAGTGCACGTTCTCGATCAGCATGTCGGTGGTGACCACCACGTGGCCAGACAGCGCCAGGACCGCGGCGTCGTCGCCTACCGAGAGCACCACGTCGTCGCCGACGTCGAGGTCTGCCGTGATCCGTTCGATGAGCTCGAACTCTCCCGCCACGTCAGCGCAGCCCCACCGGGCGCGTGAGCGCCAGGTCGATGAGCCGGCCCACCAACTCGGGGTAGGTCATGCCGGCCTCCTGCCATAGCGTGGGGTACATGGAGATCCGGGTGAAGCCCGGCATGGTGTTGACTTCATTGATCCACTCCCCCTCGTCGGTGACGAAGAAGTCCGCGCGCACCAGGGCCTCGGCGTCGACGGCTGCGTAGGCCCGGCGCGCCAGTTCCTGAAGCCGGGTGGCGAGCTCCGGGGTGACGTCCGCCGAGGCGTCGAGGGCCGCCCCGGCCTCGTCGATGTACTTGGCCTCGAAGTCGTAGAAGCCGTCGTCGGCCTGGACCCGGATCTCGCCGACGCCAGAGGCGTCGCAGCCCTCCGGGGAGTCCGGGTTGCCCAATACCGCGACCTCGAGCTCCCGCGCCCCCACGAAGCCCTGCTCCACCACGAGCTTGGGGTCGAAGCGCTGGGCCTCGTCGATCGCGGCGTCGAGGTGCGCCGGGTCCGTGACGCGGACGATGCCGAGCGACGAGCCGCCGCGGGCGGGCTTCACGAACAGCGGGTAGCGCAGCTTCTCGTTGATCTCTCGGATCACTGCCGCCCTGTCGTGCCGGAGGCGGTGCCCGGACGCGGCCACGTACGGCCACACCGGCAGCCCGGCCGCTTCGAACGCCACCTTCATGAAGTGCTTGTCCATGCCGACGGCCGACGCCGTGACTCCGCTGCCCACGTACCTGATGCCCATGAGCTCGAACATGCCCTGGATGGTGCCGTCCTCGCCGAAGGGTCCGTGCAGCAGCGCGAACGCGACGTCGACGCCGTTGATGTCCACCAGCTTCTCACCGGTGCGGGTGGCCACCTCGCAGCCGTGCTCACCCACCATCCACACGGCATCGTGGTCCGGGTCCCGCACCTCGGGGACCTGGCCGTCGGCGATCTGGTAGCCCGCGATGACCTCCAGGGGCACCTGCGTCCAGCGGCCCGTCCTGCTGATACCCACGCCCACCACGTCGAAGCGAGCGCGGTCGATGGCGTTGAGCACGCTGGCGGCGGTCAGGCACGAGATGCCGTGCTCCGATGACTGGCCGCCGAAGATCAGGGCAACGCGGATGCGTTCGCTCACGGGTCCTCCTAGGGATGATGCGTGCGCGAGTCTACTGGGCGGGCCGGGGCTTCTTCGGCACGCGCCTGCGCACCCTGATGTCGTAGCGGTCCTCCGGGGGCGTCTCTCCGCGCAGCGTTCCCACCATGCCGGTCAGCACGTCGAGGATCTCGTCGGTGACCGCGTCGAGGACGTCCGGCGTGGGCTTCATGCCCATGTAGCGGCTCAGATCGATGGGTGGGCCGGCGGTGATCGCCACGTCCTTGCGGCGGCCGAAGATGCGGCCCAGTTCGATCTTCTTCTGGCCGAGGATGTGATTGGCCCCCACCTGCGCGACGGGGACGACGGTGGCGCCCGAGGTCAGGGCGAGCCTGGCGGCGCCGCGGCGCCCGGTCATCGGCCAGGCGTCCGGGTCCCCCGTGATGGTGCCCTCCGGGTAGATCGCCACGGCCTTGCCCTTGTCCAGCGCCTCGGCCGCGTAGGTGAGCGAGTCCCCCGCCCGGTAGGTGTTGCGGTAGACGGGGATCTGTTCGCACTGCCGGGCCACCCAGCCCAGCACCGGCGTCTTGAAGATGTCGGACTTGCCCAGGAACCGCGGCCACCGGCCGCTCCAAATGAGGTACTTGCCCAGGATGATGGGGTCGAAGTTGGAGATGTGGTTGGCCACGATGATGACGGCTCCACTGCGCGGGATGTGCTCCTGCCCACCCCACTTCTGGCGTGCGAAGAGCGGCACGCCGGCCCGCGCGAGGCGGCCGATCAGGTGGTAGACCCACGGTGCGGGCTCATGGTTGACCTCGCGCAGCGGGCGGCGCCAGGGCTTCTCGACGGTGACCGGTGTCGTCATTGGGTCATCATGACAGGTGGCCGCCCTCAGCCGTCGACACGCACGCGGAAGCCGCGCAGGAAATATCCGGCGATGAGGTCGTCCCAGCCCACTTCGGGCTCCCGCAGGATGCGGGGGTCGCGTCGGAGCAGGCGGGTGAGGAGCACGTCGGACTCCAGGATGGCCAGCGGCTGACCGGGGCACTTGTGGGCGCCGTCGCCGAAGCTGAGCCCTGCCTCGTTGACGCCGGTGGCGGTGCTGCGGCCCGGGCACAGGCTGAGCGGGTCCTCGCCCACCGCGTCGGGGTCCGCGTTGGCGTGGCGCACGTGGATGTCCACCAGGTCCCCGGGCGCCATGGTGCAGGCCTGGCCGCGGTCGGTGACCTCGATCTCCTCCTGCACCCGCCGGTAGAGGTGTCCGACGACGGGCTCGAGGCGGATGATCTCGTTGAGGATGGCGTGGCGCTCGGCGCGCCCGGCCGCCAGGTAGCGCTCGCGCAACGGCTCGTGGTTGAGCAGGTGCAGGGCGGCCATGCAGATGAACTCGCGCGTGGTCACCATGCCGGCCGTGCCGTAGGTGACGCACTCGATGAGGATCTCGACGTCGGAGTAGCCCTCGGCGATGAGGTGGCTGATGATGTCGTCCTGCGGCTCGCGTCGTCGCGCGCGGATGGCGGGTCGGGCGTCCCTGAGATGGAAGCGCGCGATGGGCAGCAGCCCGTTGAAGGCCGCCTTCGCCCACTGCAGGTTGGTGCGTCCCAGGCCGGGCTTGGTGATATCGAACGGCGGCTGGTTGAAGAAACTCACCAGCCGTTTGGCCATCTTCTTCGGTGGCGCCGCCGTGAGCCCCACCACCTCGGCCGTCACCTCGACTGTGTAGTGGAGCGCGAGCTCGTCGAGCGTGATCTCCGGGCCCGCCTCGTCGAGAAGCCTGTCCGCACACTCCTCCATCTGCGTCTCGTAGCGCCTGGTGACCACCACCGGGGCGAAGAAGCGGGCAACCTTCTTGCGCTGCTCGTCGTGCATCGGCCCGTCCGACATGAGGATGGGGTGGTGCGTGAGGCGCCCCTTGGGGATGGCCTCGGCGGTGAATCCGGCCTGGGTGGTGGCGTGGCGGGCGCGGAGCACCTGCTGTGCCGCGCCGAGTGACCTGATCCGCCACAGCGTGCCCTCGCGCTCGACGCGGGGCCCGTCGGCCTCGCCGGCGCGGACGATGCGACGGGTGGGCGCGGGCTGACCTGCCGTCGGGGCCTGGTCGGTCATCGGGCCTCTCCATCGGCGGAGCGCCCCGGCAGCGAGCTGCAGGCGCAGGGGTGCGGAAACGCCTTGATCTGCCGGGCCGTCGCGGGACGGGAATGGGTCTTGCGCTCGCACATGACGCAGAGGCACCTTTGCAGCGAAATCTTGCATAGCTTCTTCTGCATGAGACTACTGGAGGATCTCGTGGCCTAGCGCCCACCCGATCCACCACCCTGCGGGGTGAAGCCGATTCGCGAGACATGCATCACTGAGGGTCGCGGCTCAGGACGCCCGGCGGGTGCGGGTCACGAAAGTCCGCCACGTCGTCGAGCATCTCGACGAGGTGCTCAGGCTGCCCGGTCCCAGATCTGCCGCGACGTGGGCCCAGGTCCGCCCAGCCGGTCAGCCGAGCCGCCTGGTGCTAGCGTCGCCCGACGGAGGGAACCACGATGACAGATCCGGATCAGTGCCCCTGTGGGAGCGGACCATACGCGCGGTGCTGCGGACCATTCCATCACGGCCGGGCGGAGGCGCCTACAGCGGAGGCCCTCATGCGCTCGCGGTATTCGGCGTTCGCGCTGGGGCTCGAGCTCTACCTGTGGCGCACCTGGCATCCCCGCACGCGGCCGGAGGGGATCACCCTTGACGGATCATCCACCTGGACGGGGCTGGAGATCCTCGAGGTGGTAGACGGCGACGAACACGACCGCGAGGGGATCGTCGAGTTCGCGGCCCGCTTCCAGGACGGCAGACGCCGCGGCAGCCTGCGCGAGCGGTCGCGGTTCGAACGCCGTGCCGGCCGGTGGATGTATGTCGACGGCGACACCTACCCCTAGCGAACAGGGAGCCCAGCGTCCCGCCACTGGGGGTAGCCGCCCTCCAGCCGCACGGCGGCCCGTCCACCCTCGCGAAGCCGGGTCACGGCGGTGGCGGCCATGACGCAGTACGGGCCGCGACAGTAGGCCACGACGGTGGCGTCGTCAGGCAACTCGGACATCCGCGCGGACAGGTCGGCCAGCGGAATGTTGAGGGCGCCGTCGACGTGGCCGGTGGCGAACTCGCTGGCGGGCCGGACGTCGACGAGGACCACGTCGCCGGACCGGGAGAGCGTCTCGAACTCGTCGAACGCGACGGGGCGCGTGCCGTCGGCGGCGTTGAAGAAGGCCTCGCTCAGGGAGGCGACCTCCGCCACGCGGTCCTCGGCCAGTGAGACCAGGGTGCGGTAGGCGGTGTCGACACCAGGATCGGCGAGCCGATAGACCCGTGCGGTGCCCTCGACCCGCCGCGACACCAGACCGGCGGCCGACAGGATCTGCAGGTGGCGCGACGTGTTGGCCACGCTCGCGGAGATCTGCTCTGCCAGTGATTCGACGTTGCGCTCCCCCTGCGAGAGCACGTCGATGATCTCGACGCGCTTCGCGTGCCCGAAGGCGGCCCCCATGCGGGCGAAGTGGCCGAACACCTCGTCCTTGAACTCGCGACCGTCCATCTACCCACCTCCTCAACGATTCCTGCGAATAGTAGAGCAACTCGGGGCCAGACCTGCTAGCCTCCGTATTCAAGCGGATCCTTGAATATCTCCGACCTCAAAGGACACCATGAAGGCCCTCATCATCATCAACGGCTCGGCCTACGGGCTGGACTCCACCTACAACGCCATCCGGCTGGCCGCCTCCATGGCCAAGCGCGACGGCGTCGACACCACCGTCTTCCTCATGGGTGACGGCGTGACCGCCGCCATGGCGGGTCAGAAGACCCCCGACGGGTACTACAAGCTGGACCGAATGCTGGGTTCGCTCACCCGCAACGGCGGCGAGATCCTGTGCTGCGGCACCTGCATGGATGCCCGCGGCATCACCACCGAGATGCTGGTCGACGGCGCCCGTCGTTCCACGATGGAGGAACTCACCGACAACACCCTCGCGGCCGACAAGGTGCTGGTGTTCTAGAACCATGAACACAGTCCACCCGGCCACGGAGGGCCGCCCGGTCTACCTGGACTACAACGGCACCACGCCCATCGACCCGGACGTGCTCGAGGTCATGCTGCCGTTTCTGTCCCGGGAATTCGGCAACCCGTCGAGCAGCCACGCCTACGGCCAGGCCGCACGTGCGGCGGTCGAGGTGGCACGGGCGCAGGTCAGCGACCTCATCGGCGGGCGCCACGGCCGGATGGTGTTCACCGGGAGCGGCTCTGAGGCCGACGCCATGGCCATCAAGGGCGCTGTCCTGGCCAACCGACGCCCGGGTCAGCGCCCGCACGTCATCACCCAGGCCACCGAGCACCCCGCCGTGCTCGCGGCCTGCGCCGACCTCGCGGAGCTCCACGACGCCGATGTGACCATCCTCGGGGTCGACGGGCACGGGCTCGTCGACCCCGAGGCCGTCGCCGCCGCGATCACCGAGGCCACCGTGCTGGTCACCGTCATGCACGCCAACAACGAGACCGGCACCATCCAGCCGGTCGCAGACATCGCCCGCGTGGCCCACGCACGCGGGGTCCTGGTCCACAGCGACGCCGCGCAGTCTGCGGGCAAGGTGCGGGTCGACGTCAAGGAGCTGGGCGTCGACCTCCTCACCGTCGTCGGCCACAAGATGTACGCCCCCAAGGGCGTGGCCGCGCTGTGGGTCCGCGACGGCGTCAGGCTGCGTCCCCTCGTCGGCGGTGGCGGCCAGGAGGGAGGCCTGCGTGCCGGGACTGAGAACGTCGCCTACATCGCCGGACTCGGGCACGCCGCACTCCTCGCGGGCCGGGCCCTCGGCGACGGCGAGACCGAGCGCCTGACCGGTCTCCGCGACCACCTCCAGCGCGCGCTCGAGCAGCTCCTCCCGGGCCGCGTGCAGCTCAACGGGCACCGCACCCTGCGGCTCCCGAACACGGTCAACGTCAGCATCGACGACGCCCGAGCCCTCACCGTGCTCAGCGAGGCGACGGGGATCGCGGCCTCCGCCGGCTCGGCGTGTCACGCCGGGCACGACACGCCGTCGCCGGTCCTCAGCGCCATGGGGATCGAGACCGGCCGCGCGCTGAGCGCGATCCGGCTCTCCCTGGGCCGCTGGACCAGCCTTGCCGACGTCGACCACGCTGCCGCAGCCATCGAGGCCGCCACCCAGCGTTCGCGGTGACCGCTACGCGCCCCGCCGGCGGGTGACCCGAGTCAGGCGGCCCTTGGCGCGTACATGATGACGGCCACTCCCAAGAGGCACACGAGCGCCCCCGTAACGTCGTAGCGGTCCGGCCGGAACCCGTCGACCACCATTCCCCAGGCCAGAGAACCGGCGACGAACACCCCGCCGTACGCGGCGAGGATGCGGCCGAAGTTCGCGTCGGGTTGGAGGGTCGCAACGAAGCCGTACAGGCCGAGGGCGACCACCCCGGCCCCCATCCACACCCAGCCCTTGTGTTCCCGGACTCCTTGCCAGATCAGCCACGCGCCGCCGATCTCGGCGACGGCGGCGAGGACGAACAGCACGACGGACCTCAGGGTGATCATGCGCTGATGCTGCCATGCAGCCAGCCTCAGCCGCATCCCACTCGGCAGGTGGATGAAGGTGGGTCTGTTCCGCGCACCGATGCCCAGCCATAGTTGTGGTGTGGGCGCCACAGGGGCACACCAGGGAAGGATCCGAGCATGGGCAAGCTTGTCTTCGGGATGAACCAGTCGCTGGACGGCTACGTCGACCACGAGGCGTTCGCACCCGCCCCCGCCCTCTTCCGCCACTTCATCGAGGAGGCGAGGACCCAGGCCGCCTCGATCTACGGCCGGCGCATCTACGAGATCATGAACTACTGGGACGAGGACGATCAGGCCTGGGACGACGACGAGCGGGATTTCGCCATGGCCTACAGAAGCCAGCCCAAGTGGGTAGCCTCCCACACGTTGACCTCGGTAGGCCCAAACGCCAAGCTCATCGACGGGGACCTGGAGAGCGCCGTACGCCGCCTGAAGTCCGAGTACGACGGCGAGATCGCCGTCGCCGGCCCCCGCCTGGCGAACGCCCTGACCGGTCTGGGCCTCATCGACGAGTACCGGATCTACCTCCACCCCGTCGTGCTGGGTCACGGCGATCCGTACTTCGCCGGCCCTCGTCCTCCGCTACGCCTGCTGAGTGCCGACGGAAGGGACGACGACATCCTCCGGCTGAGCTACGTGCCGGCCTGAGGGCGAAGCCACCAACAGTGCTACCGTGGTAGCATGACGCAGGTCAAGTTGAGTATCAGCCTCTCCGCGGACGACGTCGCCGCCCTCGACAAGTACAGCGTGAGGGCTGGATTGAAGTCACGCTCCGCTGCTATCCAGCAGGCGATCAGGTTGTTGGGCGACCAGGAACTCGAAGAGGCCTACGCAGCCGCATGGCGCGAATGGGAGGAGTCGGGCGACGCGCGGGACTGGGAGCCCGCATCGTCGGACGGGTTGACCGATGCTGCGCGGTGAGATCCGTCTCACGGACCTCGACCCGGCCTGGGCGGGTGAGGCCAACAAGCGCCGCCCCTCCGTTGTGGTGAGCAATGACCACGCCAACGCCGTCGCCGCACGACTGGGCCGCGGAGTCGTCACCGTTGTCCCCCTGACAAGCAACGTCGCTCGCGTGTATCCATTCCAGGTGCTACTGCCGGCCGATGACACGGGAACGAGCATCGACTCCAAGGCGCAGGCCGAGCAGGTGCGATCCGTCTCGATCGAGAGGCTCGGTCCTGCGATCGGACGAGTCCCCCTGCACCTCATGGCCGAGCTCGACGAGGCGCTCAGGCTGCACCTCCACCTTTAGGTCGGTCAAGCCTCGCCAACGTGACTGAGGACAACACGACGCCCCACACCAGGTTGAGGTGCCGGGACGGGGACGCCCGCGCGTGCTGCGCCGGCCGCGCGATGGTGAGCCGCCCGTTGTGGTGGGATGAGTGGGTGAGCGCACCTTGGCCTGCCGGCACCCGAGTGATCCAGGCGGCACCCGACCGCACCAACGTCTACGTGCATCTCGATGTGACATACGCCTCGCGCGCGGACCGTGATCTGCGTCTGCACATCATCCAGCCCAGCGGTGACGCTGCGCTGCTGGGCTGGGAGGACGCCTTCGCGCGCCGCTATCCGTGCGTGGTCTTCGTCCAGGGCTCCGGATGGCGGGACCAACCCATGGGCAGCGCCATCGCCTTCTGGAGCCGGTTCGCCGAGCGCGGATATGTGGTTGCCCTCGTCGAGTACCGACCCTCCCGCGTGGCCGTTCATCCGGCTCAAGTGCACGACGCCAAGGCCGCGGTGCGTTGGCTTCGACGCAACGCCGACGCGTACTCGATCGATCCGCACCTTCTCGCCATCTCCGGCGACTCCTCGGGTGGCCACGTGGCGCTGCTGGTCCACGCGACGGACGGCATTCCCGAGCTCGACGACGCCCCGGACGCTGATCCGGCAGACGTGCGCGCCGCCGTGGCGTTCTACGCGCCGACCGATCTTGAGCAGATCGGGAACGATGAGGCGGTCCGCCTCCTGTTCGGTGGACGCAGTCCAAGCGAGGTGCCAGACCTGGCACGCACCGCCAGCCCCGCGCACTACCTGACGCCTGGCCGAGTCCTGAGTCCCGTGCTGCTGGTCCACGGTAGTGACGACGATGTGGTCCCGGTTGAGCAGAGCGTCGAGTACGCACGGGCCCTTTCCGAGGCGGGCCAGCGGGTCCAACTCGTGGTGGTCGAGGGTGGCGGCCACGGCGTGTGGCCGTCGTTCTTCACCGACGACCTCGCCGATGTGGTCGACGATTTCCTCGCCGCGAGCCTGAGCCCGGCCTCAGAATCCTCCGTCACAATCTGACTCCGCCTAGTGAAGGGTGTTCTCCCGGTACCTGTTCCAGCAGGCACTCCCAGGCGCGGCGAACGTCGGGTTTGATGGGGTCACACCGCAAACAAAGGGGCGCACCTTGACGAACACACCCATCCCGACCGTGAGACTGAACAACGGCGTGCAGATGCCGATCATCGGCTTCGGCGTCTTCCAGATCCCGGCCGAGCAGACGCAGCAGGCCGTCGAGCAGGCCCTCGCCGCCGGCTACCGTCACCTCGACACCGCGGCCTCGTACGGCAACGAGGAGGCGGTCGGCCTCGCCATCAAGGCCAGCGGCCTGGCCCGCGATGACCTGTTCGTGACCACGAAACTGTGGATCCAGGCCAAGCCCGGCGAGGACGTGGTCAAGCGCGCCTTCGACGCCTCCATGCGACGCCTGGGCCTCGGTCAGCTCGACCTCTACCTGATCCACCAGCCCTACGGCGACTACTACAGCGCGTGGCGCGCGATGCAGGACCTGAACCGCGAGGGCGCCATCCGCGCCATCGGGGTGTCGAACTTCCACGGCGACCGGCTCGTCGACCTGATCGAGCGCAACGAGGTCACCCCGGCCGTCAACCAGGTGGAGACCCACCCCTTCCATGCCCGCTTCGCCGACCAGGAACTGATGCGGGAACGCGACGTGCAGATCGAGTCCTGGGGCCCGTTCGCGGAAGGCAGGAACGATCTGTTCACCAACCCGACCCTGGCCGAGATCGGCGACGCCCACGGCAAGTCGGTCGCGCAGGTTGTGCTGCGGTGGCTGGTGCAACGCGAGGTGGTGGTGATCCCCAAGTCGGTCCGGCCGGAACGGATGGCGCAGAACCTCGACATCTTCGGCTTCGACCTCACCGACGAGCAGATGCAGGCGATCGCGGCGCTCGACACCGGCGCCTCGCTTTTCTTCGACCACCGCGACCCGGCCATGGTCGCCTGGCTCAACGGCCGCGCCGAGGGCTGACCCGGCCCCTCCTGCGACGACTCCGCAGGCTGGGGCGCACGCATGAGAACCACCCTGCTGCGGCCGTCGCGACCTCACGACCGGCTACACAGTCATAGGCCGAGTCCCTCGTGCGGGCAGTGCTCGGCGGCATCCAAGTGTGACGTCTCGATCCCCAGAAGTGCTCCCGGTGGCGCCGATTGACCGTCAGCATGGCGCCGCCGAACCTTCCGAGCCAATCGGCAGATGAGTCACTGAAGGCCCCCCGAAGGTGGGGCCAACACCGGCCTGACGGCCGCGTTTGCGCGTTACGCTCGACGCAGACGATCAGACTGGAGCCTGAACCGATGCAGACCGACTATGACGCCTTCGCCGCGCACTACAACGAGGAGAACGAGCGCAGTCTCCTCAACGCCTACTACGAGCGCCCGGCCATGCTGGACCTCGCCGGGGACGTGGCCGACAGGGATGTGCTCGACATCGGCTGCGGCGCAGGCCCATTATCGGAGAAGTTCGTGCAGCGCGGCGCTCGGGTGTCGGGGTTCGACCAGAGCGCAGCGATGGTCGAGATCGCCCGCAGGAGGCTGGGAGACGCCGTCGACCTGCGGGTGGCGGACCTGGCGGATCCCCTCCCCTACGACGACGACAGCTTCGACGTGGCGTGCGCATCCCTGGTGCTGCACTACCTGCGGGACTGGGTGCCCCCGCTGTCCGAGATCCGACGGGTGCTTCGGCCTGGAGGAAGGTTGGTGGCCTCGGTCAATCATCCTCTCGCCTTCGCCATGACTGAGAACAGGTATTTCGGGATCGAGCAGTACGAGTTCACGCACACGTTCGCCGGCCGTGAGGCGAGCCTGTTCATGTGGCATCGCACGCTCGACGACATCTATCAGGCAGTCAACGCGTCCGGGCTGCGCATCGCCTCGCTCCATGAACCGGCCGTGGCCGACGACACCCCCCAGGAACTCCTGCCGCCCTCCGGAACGAGGCGATTCATCAGCTTCCTCTTCCTCGTCATGGAGAGCCGCACGTGATGCAGCCGACGCCGCGCCTTCTACGCGTCGACCCTGCGCGTGAACGTGAGATGGGTGACCCCGCTGGGTGAGGAGACGGCCTCGATGTCGAAGGACTCCTCCAGTCCCTCCAACCCGTCCCAGAGGCGGACGCCGCGGCCCAGAACGACGGGCACCTGGACGACGTGCATGTGGTCGATCAGGCCTGCCGCGAGGAAGTCGCGCACGACGGTGGGGCCGCCGCCGATGCGCACGTCCAGTCCGCCGGCCGCCTCGCGCGCCATCTGCAGCGCGACGGCGGGGGCGGCGTCGAGGAAGTGGAAGGTGGTGCCGCCCTCCATCGACATCGGCGGCTGTGGGCGGTGCGTTAGCACGAACGTCGGCGTGTGGAACGGCGGGTTGGGGCCCCACCAGCCCCTCCACTCAGGGTAGTCCTGCCAGCCCGGCGGCCCGAACTTGTTTGCCCCCATGATCTCGGCGCCGATGCCCACGCTGTGTCGCTGAGCGAAAGCGTCATCGACCCCTGCGGTCCCGGCGGGGTCCCAGAACCGCGTAGCGATCATCCATGTGTGCAGCCGCTGGCCCGCATGGCCGAAGGGAGCCTCGGCCGACTGTGGCTCGCCGGTGGCGAATCCGTCCAGGGAGATAGACAGGTTGTGCACTCTCGTCAGGGACATCTCGCGCCTCCAGTGGTGATCGCCCTGTAGGCCCAGAACTCTACCCGTCGCTCGCTCCGGCATGCAGCGTCCCCCACCGCTGGCTGAGGTGCCGCGCCAGCGGCCTCGAAGCCTCTAAGAAACGTCAGCTGACAAGCCCACTCTCGCGAGGCTTCGGAGCCCATCGATTCTCAGCCGCTCGTAGGTACCCGGTGGACCCCGACTGCCTGGTTGTCACCTCAGGCGATGCCGCAGAAGACCCTAAGTGCGGCGGCGCCATCGACGTGGACCGGCTCTCCACGCACGAAGGTGCTGGGCGTGAGCAGCAGCCGTTCCTGCTCGGCGGCCTTCCCGCGCCGCGACACCCACTGGCGCCCGTTGGGCCGGTAGCCCACCTTGCGGCTGACGGCCAGGGACGCCGGGTTGTCGAGGAAGGCGGAGGACGTGATGTGCTCAGCCCCGAGGTGGTCGAACGCGACGGCGCACACAGCCTGACGCATCCGGGTGCCGATGCCTTGGCCATGGAAGCGGCGGCCGAGCCACGAACCGGTTTCCAGAGTCCGGGTCACCGGAAAACCCTGTCCTTCGAGCGCCTGGATCCCGACTACCCGGCCCGACCGTCGGACCACCAGCTGAAGGCTGATGGTCTCGCGTGACTGCCCGGCCAGAGTGCGCCCGAAGTAGCGCACGTAGTTGGCGGGCAACTCGTCTGCCGGTGCGTCTGTCCACGGGAACAGGAACGGCATCTGTGTTGGGTCATGGACGCCGTCCAGGACGAGTTCAAGGAGCTCTGGCAGATCACCCTCGCGGACGACGGTGAGCTGAAGGTCCCCGGCAGTGATCCCGAGCGCGAACGGTGGCCAGATCTGTTCAAGCGACAAACGAGACATGCCCCCAGTCTGGCGCCTGGCGTGCCGATCGCGGAGGAAGGGCGCCGCAACTTCAGACGACGGCAGCCTGACCGCCCAGCGCCCATCAGAGCCGGGTCGTGACGACGACCTTCCCTCTGGTTCCGCCCGCCAGGACCTGCCTCAGCGCCTCGGGTGTCTCGTCGAACGGCAGGACGCGGTCGACGATGGGCCGCAGGACGCCCTCGTCGACCATGCCGGCGATCGTGCGCAGCGCCTGGCCGTCCGGCCGGATGAACAGGAAGCGGTAGGAGACGCCGAGTTTCCTGGCCCGTCGGCGAAGCGGCAGGCTCAAGGCGGCCAGGACCAGCTTGACGAGCTTGCCCGCGCCGGCTTGGTCGGCCAGGTGGGGATCGGGGGTGCCGGCGATCCCGATGACGGTGCCGCCGGGGCGCAGCACCCGAAGCGACTTGGCGGTGGTGTCGCCGCCCTGGGTGTCCAGGACGAGGTCCACGGGGTTGCCCGCGAGGCGGGCGACAAAGTCTTCGGTGCGGTAGTCGATCACCTCATCAGCGCCCAGTTCGCGCACGAACCCGGCATTGCCCGCCGAGGCGGTGGTGATCACGGTTGCGCCGAGGTGCTTGGCCAGTTGGATAGCCACCGATCCGACACCGCCGGATCCGCCGTGCACCAGCACCCGCTGTCCAGGCTGCAGGTGCCCGATCTCGACCAGAGCCTGCCAGGCGGTCAACGCCACCACCGGCAGCGACGCCGCCTCAACCAGATCAGTGGACGCCGGCTTCGGGGCCAAGGCGTCGACATCGACGGCAACAACCTCAGCGAACGTGCCCATCGCGATCACGCCGGTATAGGCGTAGACCTCGTCCCCGACGGTGACCTCCGTCACCTGCTCACCGACCGCGACCACCTCACCGGACAGTTCCCCACCCATCACCTGGGGCAGCGCGAGCCGGAACACGGCCTTGAACTCCCCCGCACGGGTCCGCTCGTCCGCATGGTTGACGCCCGATGCAACCATCCGCACCAGCGCCTGCCGGGGGCCCGGAGCAGGCACTGGGATCGACACCTCCCGCATGGGCGCGCCGTACTTCTCCAGGACGAATGCCTTCACGATCTGCTCCTCGTTGCGAACCAAGTAGTTCTTGTTTGTTACTACTTCGACAGCGTAGACTCACTGATAACAGAACGCAACTACTGAACTGGAGGTGCGATGATCCCCGATCCACGCTCGGACTGCCCCATCAACCGCAGCCTCGAGATGCTTGGCGACCAGTGGAGCCTGCTGATCCTGCGCGACATCGCCGTGCACGACCGTCGCTCGTTCCGGGACCTGCTCACTGGCAGCGGCGAGGGCATCAGCGCCCCCGTACTGTCGCGGCGACTGGCCGACCTGGTCGCATCGGGGTTCCTGACCAAGACGGCGGTTGCGCGCGGCAAGCAGGGCCGCTACTCCCTCACCGAGCTCGGGCTGTCGACGGTGCCGCTCCTGGTGGAGCTCGGCCACCTGGGCGCCCGCATCGACCGCACCACCAGTCGCTTTGCACCCAACCTCGGAGACACTGGCGAGGAGAGACAGGCCCGTCTCGACGCGCTGCGCCAAGCCCACCTTGAGAATGCAACCGCCGGCTAGCCGGCGCGCGCCCAGATGGCGGCGCTGCGCTCGATCAGCTCGTCGAGGCTGTGCTCCGCGTACTTGTCGCGGGCGCCGCGGGCGTCCGGATCATCCCAGCCTGGGGGTCGGGATCATGTGGGCAGAGTGGTGCCCCGACACGGGGTGCGAGTTGCTGGAGCCGGTGGCGTTGATGCCGCCTCGGCCGGCGGGCAGGATCGATGTGACGCGGCGGGGTGAACCACGGCAACCCAGTCACCTCGTCGAGGTGCACCCGCCACTGCGACTCCTCCGACTGCAACGGATCCGGCTCAACCAACCGATAATGGAAGGGACACAGCAAAACGCCGTTGGCTAGGCACGTTGCCCCGCCCTGCCGGCATCAACGCGTCCAACTGCGCCGACAACAACGTGGCACCCGCTACCACCGACGGGAGTCGCGAATGGGTGCGTCGCGGGCCGAGCCAGGGGCTCAGGCCAGAGCAACCGCCTGGTCAAAGGTCAGCCGAGGGTTGCGGGGATAGGTTCCGTCCTCGGCCGCGTGGCCGATGTTGACCACCATGATCGCGCGAAGAGACGAGCCCGCGAAGAACGCCCGATCGATGCCGGCGAGGTCCACCCCACCCATGGGTCCCGCGTCGAGGCCGGCCGCGCGCACGGCGAGGATGAAGCCGCCCGCCTGAAGCCACGCGTTGTTCACCGCCATGGCATGCCGCTGATCGACGTTCGCAGCGAAGCGCTCCCGGGCGCCCGAGTGCTGCGGCGCGACGAGGGCCAGGTGCTCGTGGAAGTCGGTGTCCGCGGCAAGGATCGCCACCACGGGCGCCGAGGCCGACTTGGCCCGATTCCCTTCGGCGATCAACGGCAGCAGCCGCTCCTTGGCCTCCGCCGACCGCACGAACGTCACCCGCAGAGGCTGGCTGTTCATCGCTGTCGGCGTGTACTTCGCCAAGTCGTACACACGGGCCAACTCCTCGTCGGTGACCGGCTCGGAGGTGAACCGGTATGCGGTGTGCATGTCGGTGAAGATGCGGTCGGCGGTGAGGTGCTCGGAGGCAGCCAGCGGAGTCATCAGGGATTCGATCCTTAAAGTAGTTGACGTTTCTACTATATCAGGACCAGGCTACGAGTCCCCCATCGCAGTCGACGCACGGGCGCGACTTGCCATTGCCCTCTACCCGCCTTCCGAGAACGGGCACAAGAGCCGGTCATCGCGGTTCACCAGGGGCCCGGTGATAATGGAATGGCACAGACGTCGTACAGGGTCGGAGGGGTGGGCCACATGGCCAAGGGCACAGTACTGGTGACCGGTGTCGGCCGGGCGCGAGGGATCGGGGCCGGCATCGCGCTGCACCTCGCCGAGCAGGGCTGGGACCTCGCGCTGGGATACCTCTCCGACTACGACGACCGCGTCGGACTCGAGCACGACCCCCAGGACCCGCACGACATCGCCGAACGTTGCCGTGCGGCCGGCGCCACCGTCGACCTGCTGCCGGCGGACCTGGCCGACCCGGACGTGCCCGCTCACCTCATCACCGCGGCCAACCGCCGCGACGACCTGACCGCCCTCATGCTCTCCCACACCGAGAGTGTCGACTCCTCCATCCTCGACACGAGCGTCGCGAGCTGGGACCGGCACTACGCGGTCAACGCCCGGGCGTCGTGGCTCCTCATCAAGGCGTTCGCCGAGCAGCTCCCCGAGCAGGTCCGCGCCGCCCGGGCCGGACGCGTCGTCGCGTTGACCAGCGACCACACCGCCCACAATCTGCCCTACGGCTCAAGCAAGGGCGCCCTTGACCGCGTCGTCATCGCCGCGGCCATCGAGCTCGCCGACCGCGGGATCTCCGCGAACGCCCTCAACCCCGGCCCCATCGACACCGGATGGATGGACGACGAGCTGCGCGACCTCCTCACCCGGCAGACACCGGCAGGCCGCCTGGGCACGCCGCAGGATACCGCCGACTTCGTGGGGTTCCTGCTCTCCCCTGCTGGGGGCTGGCTCACCGGGCAGTTGCTGCACAGCAACGGAGGCTTCGCCGCAAAGTAGCCCATGGTGTCGGCGCAGTCAGCGGGCCTGTGCGTCCAGGACCTCCCGGAGCCGCGCCGCGAACGCTTCGGGCTGCCCACCGCCCGGAAGTAGCACAAGTGCTACCCTGGTTCCATGACGAGAGTGGGCTTGCGGGAACTCCGCCAAGACGCGTCCGACCTGGTACGCCGCGTCCAGACCGGCGAAGAGATCACCATCACGGTGTCCGGCCGGCCCAGCGCCCGGCTCGTCCCAGCACACGCCACACAGTGGCGATCCTGGAGCGACATCGCCGAACTGTTCCGCGGCACTGACAGTGACTGGGAGCAGGATCGGGAACTTCTCGACGGCGACCTGCGCGACCCCTGGGCCCACCGGTGAACGGCAAGAACGATTCGCCCGACCGAGGCATCCTCGACACCAGCGTGATCATTGCCGGCGCTATTGCGCCCATCCCTGGCGTTCTCGCCATCAGCACGATCACACTGGCCGAGTTGCAGTTCGGCGTGCTCGTCGCCAAGACAGCTGGCATTCGCGCTGAACGACTCCGCCGCCTCAGCATCCTGCAGACACATTTCGACGCACTGCCGGTCGACGAAGCAGTAGCGGTCAGCTATGGCCGACTCGCGGCGGCCGTCGTCGATGCCGGCCGCCAACCACGCAGACGGGTGATGGACCTGCTCATCGCAGCCACCGCACATGCCCACGACGCTCGCCTCTACACCCGCAACATCGAGGACTTCGCAGGGCTCGAGGATCTCGTCGACATCGTCGCCCTCTGACGAGTCGGAGAGAGCGCGGTTGTACACGTCGAACGTCAGGGCTACGACTCTAGTCAGAGCGGCTTTCGGAACGGCCCCCGAAGTGGACCCTCATCAGGCCGGCCGGACCCGCCGTCGCCTTGCCCAGCCCAAACGGTCAGGTCGAACTCGTGGCGGTCCGCCCGGTACGTGTGTTCCCCGCATTCGACGGCGCGGCCGATCCTGTCGACGCTCATCCGCATCAGGGTCAGCACCGGGTCCAGTGCGCCGATGTTCAACAGGTCGCGCTCGACCGGAGTGGGGTGCCGGGACCCGATCGTCTGGGTCGCCACGTGCGGTTCGATCCCATGGCGTTGCAGCGAGGCGTACAGGCCCTGGTTCTCCAGGTCCAGGAACCTCATCGAGGAACTCGACGGCGGCAGCCAGTTGCGGAGGATGGCGAGCGGGGCGCCGTCGGCAAGCCGGAGCCGCTCGAGGTAGAGCAGCGGAGTCTTGCTTCCCATCCCCATGCGCCGAGCTATGTCGGCGCGCGTGACGGGGTAGTGCATGGCCAGCAGCGTGGTGGTCGGGGTGTGTCCGGCGGCCGTGAGGTCGCTGTGGAGGCTGGTCAGCCCCCCGGGGCGCTCCTGCTCACGATGGGCCACGACGGTGCCCAGCCCCCGTCCCCTGAGCAGCAGGCCGTGGTTGACGAGCTCGGCCAGGGTGCGGCGGATGGTGAGCCTGGACAGGCCCAGGCGTTCGGCCATGGACAGCTCGGCCTCGACCCGTTCCCCGGGGCTCAGCCTGCCGTCGAGGATGGCGGCGGCCAGCTGGTCGTAGAGCTGTTGGTAGAGAGGGATGGGGCTCTCCCGGTCCAGCGATACCGGAACCTCGAGCGGCTGGATCCGGAGCACTTGGTTCGAATGATTCGACGCGACACTCACGACGGACCGCCTCTCGGATGGCGTGAGGCCCGTCCTGAGCTGACTCTGGCCGGGCCTCACGCGGGGTGGATTCGGGTCAGCCGGTGATCTGCTTGATCTCCGGGTCGTCCATGTTCTCCGCGGTGACCCAGGCCGAAGGAGACACGATCTTGTCCGACGACGGCGTGGTTCCTTCGATGGCCTCGATGAGTGACTTCACCGTCTGGTAGCCCATGTTGTAGGGGTTCTGCGTCACCACACCGTCGATCTTCCCCTCAGCGATGAGAGTGAGGACGTCCGGATTCGAGTCCACTCCGACCACCCTGGTGTCCATGCCCATGGCGGCGACCTGATCGGCGATCGCGATGGTGGGGTACTCACCGGTGCCGACGAGTGCGTCCAGGTCCGGGTTCGCCTGAAGGATGCCCTGGGCCTTGTCGCGGGCCTTTGCCGGATCCGCCTCCCCGTTCTGGATGTCGACGATCTCGATGTCGGGTGCGTTGGCCTCCATCCACTCGACGAATCCGTCGCGACGGAGGGCTGCCGTGCCGACGACGCCGTTGACGACGAGAGCGACCTTGCCCTTGTTGCCGATGAGGGCTGCGGTCTCCTCGGCCGCCAGGGCGCCGATCGCGGTGTTGTCCGACGCGATCGTCACGATCGGGAGTTCAGACGACGACAGAGGCGTGTCGTAGACGGCGATCGGAATGCCGGCCTCCTCAGCCTGTTCGAGAATAGTTGGAGCGCCGTCCTGGGCCCCGTCCTGGGGGGCGAACCCGATGCCGTCGACCTTGTCGTTGACGGCGGTCTGCAGCATGTTGAGCTGGCGGTCGCCTTCGCTTTCGGTGTCGGGGGCGTTCCACGTCACGTCAGCGCCGAATTCCTCGCCGGCGGCCAGTGCCCCGTTCTTGATCAGCGTTCCGAAGTCCGAGATGCCCTTGCCGACGATCGAGATGCGGATCTTGGCTTCGCCCGAGTCGGCCACGCCAGTGGATGCGGTGGAGTCGGCGCATCCGGCCAGGGCGGTCGCCATGAGCGCGGTGGCCGCGCAGTACGTGAACAGCTTCTTCATTGAAGTTCTCCTTCTTGATGTCCCTGAGGGACGGTGAGTTTCCGGGATCGGCGCTTGTCCGATCACGATGGGGGGGATGGGTCACTCTTCTTTGCCGCCGCGGCGCATGATGTCGACGATGACGGCGATGAGGACGACGACGCCGAGGACCACCTTCTGCCATTGGTCGGGGACGCCCATGACGGTGAGTCCGTTGAAGATGGTCTGGATGGTGACGGCGCCGATCACAGCGCCGAAGATGGATGCGCGTCCACCACGCAGCGAGGTGCCGCCGATGACGGCCGCGGCGATCGCGTACATCTCGTAGCCCTGCCCCAGCGTGGGCTGGGCTGCGGAGAGGCGCGACGACATCAGCACGCCGGAGATGCCGGTGAAGACGCCGCAGATCACGTACGCCAGCACCTCGTAGCGCTTGGTGTTGACGCCCGAGATGCGCGTGGCCTCCTTGTTGGAGCCGATGGAGAGCGCGTACCTGCCCACCACGGTCTTGTTCATGACCACGCCGGCAACGATGGCCAGCAGGATCAGGATCACCACACCGTTGGGGATGCCGGGGATGGCCTGGCCCATGGCGATCTGGTCGTAGCCCTCCACGGAGCGCAGCGAGACGGTCTTGCCATCGGCCAGCACCAGGGCGGCCCCGGCGCACACCATCATCATGGCCAGCGTGGCGATCATCGGCTGCATCTTCACGTAGGCCACCAACGAGCCGTTGATGAGGCCCAGAAGTGCGCCGGCAGCCAGACCACCGAGAATGCCCGCCCACATGGGCAGCTGCAGCCCGCTCTCAGCGATGAGGAGGGCGGTGATGACGGAGGTGAACGCCATGCCGAGGCCTGGTGTGAGGTCGATGCCGCCGGTGGCGATGACGAAGCACAGCCCGATCGCCTGGACGCCGGTGACGACGGAGGCCAGCAGCAGGGAGGAGATGTTCGCCCAGCTGGCGAAGTTGGGCTGCATGATCGTGAAGAACACGCCCAGCCCCACCACGACGAGCAGCACCATGCCCTGCTGGATGAACACCTTGTATCTGTCGGGAACCGCCCACTTCGGTGCTGCGGTGGTGGCGGTGGGGACTGTGGGAAGGGTGGTGTCGATGCTCATGGCTCACGCCTCAATCTGGTGTTGGGTCGGGTTGAATCGCGTGGCCAGCTCCATGATCTTTTCCTGGGTGGCCTCGGCGTTGGTGAGGACGCCGGTGATGCGTCCGTCGCACATGACGACGACGCGGTCTGACATGCGCAGGACTTCCTCCATCTCGGAGGAGATCATGATGATCGACTTGCCCTCCTGCTTGGTCAGGCGGTCGAGCAGCTCGTAGATCTCCTGCTTGGCGCCCACGTCGATCCCGCGCGTGGGCTCGTCGAAGATGAGGACGTCGCAGTCCCTGAGCAGCCACTTGGCGAGGACCACCTTCTGCTGGTTGCCACCGGAGAGGTTGCGCACCAGTTGGCGGACGGTGGGGGTCTTCGTCGACAGGGCGGCCGCCCACTTCTCCCCCGCCTTGCGCATGGCTCCGTCCTGCAGCAGGCCGAACCGGCTGAACTTGCCGATGGACGCCAGGACGGTGTTGGCGGCGACGCTCTGCTGGAGGATCAGCCCGTACCGCTTGCGGTCCTCCGAGAGGTAGCCGATGCCTAGGCGCACCGCGTCGCCAGGGTGACCGATGCGGGCGACCCGCCCGTTGATCTTCACGGTTCCGGCCGTCTTGCGGTCGGCGCCGATGAGCGCACGGGCCGTCTCGGTGCGGCCAGCGCCCATGAGCCCGGCGAAGCCGAGGATCTCACCCTTCTCCAGGGTGAAGCTGACGTCCTTCAACAGCTCGGCCGTGGACAGGTGCTCCACCTCCAGGACCGGGGCAGTGGGGGTCCGCGGGCTGGGTCGGATGTCCGTGGCGATCGTGCGGCCCACCATCAGCTGGATGATCTCGTGGATGGTGAGCTCGGCCGCCGGCCTGGTGCCGACGAGCTCACCATCGCGGAGCACCGTGACCTGCGTGGCGAGCCGGCGGATCTCCTCCATGCGGTGGGAAATGTAGACAACCGCGGTCGACGGGGTGATGAAGTTGTCGATGATGCGGAACAGCGTCTCCACTTCGGCGTCGGTCAGGGCCGCGGTGGGCTCGTCCATGATCAGGATGGAGGAGTTGAACGACAGAGCCTTGGCAATCTCGACCATCTGCTGCTGGGCCACGGTCAGCAGCCCGACGGGGACCTTCGGGTCGATGTCGACGCCGAGCCGGTCCAACAGCTCGGCGGCCCTCCGGTTGAGGGCACGGTCGTCGTTGATCACTCCACCGGGCAGCTTCGGCTCACGGCCGATGAAGATGTTCTGCGCCACAGTGAGGTGGTTCATCAGGAAGAACTCCTGGTGGATGACGCTGATGCCCGAGTGGTGCGCGGACAGCGGCGTGGGCAGGGTCACCTTCTCCCCGCGGAGCCGGATCTCGCCGGAATCCGGCTGATACAGGCCTGCGAAGATCTTCATCATGGTCGACTTGCCGGCGCCGTTCTCGCCCACCAGGGCGTGAACCTCACCGCCGCGCAGGGTGAAATCGACGTTGTGCAGGGCCCGGACACCGGGAAACACCTTGCCAACCCCCCGTGCCTCGAGCAGGATCTCGCCTGGCCCGGTGGGCGGGACCGCCCTCACCTCTGTCATGAGGTTCGTCATCATCAGCCTCCTTGCTGTGTGGATGCCCCGCTGAATACTGGGGGCCGTGGTTCGGCGCCTCCACCGCCCTGAGGCGGTGGAGTGCCCGGTGTGTGCTGCGCCTGGCGTCGTTGCCCGGCCGTGGGCCCCTTCTGGGGCGGGGGTGCGGCGGTCACCTCTGTGGGCCGCCAGCCCGGCGGCTCGACCCATCTCGATATTCAGCTTGCAGCGGCCGCCGCACATCCGCTCAGGCGAATGCGGCCTGGAAGGCGTCGAGGGCTGCGTCTGAGTCGCTCTTGGCGAACGCCTCCATGGCGACGACCCCGTCGTATCCGATGGCCTTGAGGGCCGCCGCGACGGCCTCGTAGCGGATCTCACCGGTCCCGGGCTCACAGCGCCCCGGCACGTCGGCCACCTGGATCTCGCCGATCCACGGCTGGCACTCCCTCACCAGCTCGACGAGGTTCCCCTCGCCGATCTGCGCGTGATAGAGGTCCAGGTTCATGCGCAGGTGCGGGGAGTCGACGGCTGCCACGAGGGCGCGGGTGTCGGCCGCCAGCGCGAAGGGGGTGCCTGGATGGTCGACGGGGAGATTGAGGTTCTCCAGGGTGAAGACCTTGTCGTGGCGTGCCCCGAGGTCCGCGAGGCGACGCAGCGTGTCCGCCGCCCGCAGCCACATGGTGGGCGTGACCACCTGGACCGGCTTGACGGGGAGCCCGCCCTCGCCGAGGCCGGTGCCATGCACGTTGAGGCTCGGGCAGCCCAGGCGCTTGGCCACTTCGACAGACTTCTCGGCGGTGGCAAGGAATTGCTCGATGCCGTCGTCGTCGGTCAGCGTTCCGGTCAGGTAGCCCGTCATCGACACGATGGTGGCCCCGCTCTTCGCGAGGGCATCGATGTCCTTGTTGGACCAGTCCCAGATCTCGACCAGCAGACCGCGCTCGTCGATACGCTTGACGCGCTCGAGGAACGGCAGATCCAGGTAGATCATCTCGGCGCTGGCGGCCAGGCGGTAGCTCATCGCTCGACCTCCTCGACGAGCACGGCCCGCTTCTCCTCAACGCTCTTGATCGCGGCCAGGGCGATACCCAGCGCCACGCGTGCCGCAGCGCCCGGCACCGGCGACGGCCCGCCGCTCCGAACAGCCTCGGCGAACGCCTCGAACTCTCCAAGGTAGGCATCGCGCAGCAGGTCGGAGTCCATCCTGGAGGTGTCGACGGAGATGCCGTCGGCGGTGTAGGCGGTCATGTTGGTGGTGCGCACGTCACCGGCGGTGCACATGCCGGCGGAGCCGAACACCTCGCCGCGGACGTCGTAGCCGTACAGGGCTGAGAAGTTGGCCTCCGCCACCGCGATGGCGGCGTTGTCGAACTCGATGGTGACCACGGCAGTGTCCAGGTGGCCGAGCTCCTTGGCGTCGGGCCGCACAAGGGCGTCGGCCAGGGCCGTCACGCGGACCGGCGCAGCACCGGGGTTGAGCCAGCACAGGGTGTCGAAGTCGTGGATCAGAGTCTCGAAGAAGATGGTCCACTGGGGGATCCTCGTCGGGTCCCCCGTGAAGGGGCCGGGATCCCGGGTGAGGGAGCGCAGCAGCTGCGGCGTCCCGATCCGGCCGGCGTCGACGGCGGCCCGCGCAGCGGCGAAGGCGGGTGCGAAGCGGCGGTTGAAGCCCACCTGAAGAACCACCCCGGCCTGTTCAGCGGCGGCGATCGCCCGGTCCGCGTCCTCGAGCGTCACGGCCATCGGCTTCTCCACGAAGACGTGCTTGCCCGCCTGGGCGGCAGCGACGACGAGCTCAGTATGCGAGCGGGCCGGGGCCGCGATGACGACGGCGTCGATGCCGGGGTTGTCCCAGATGTCGTTGACGTTCTGGGTGGCGACGGGGACCCGCAGGGCGGTCGCGAGCCGAGCCGCGGCACCCTCGACGGGGTCGTAGATGGCGGCGAGTTCGACGCCGGGTACCCGGTGGGCGAGAAGCTCGGCGTGGCTGGCGCCGATGCGACCGGCCCCGAGCAGGGCCACCCTCACAGCCCACGGGTCTTCGGTTGTCGTGACTTCGTTGTCAGTGGTCATGGTGTGCAGTCTCCCTTGGCTAACACGTGCTACTTACACGTGCTAGATTGGCACAGTCGCAACCGAGAGTCAAGAATTTGTCCGAACATCTTTCGGAGTCTCGTGGACCGAGTGCCGATAGATTGTCCGTGCAGCACAGACGCTGCTCCGTTAGCCGGGAAGGAGGATGTCGTGAACGAAACGCCCCTGGGCTCCGCCCTCGACGCAGCCCGGCCCTCCGGCGGTCATCGGCCCACCATGGGAGATGTGGCCAAGGCTGCGGGTGTGTCACGGCCCCTGGTCTCCATGGTCATGCGAGACGCACCCGGCGCGAGCGACGCCACACGCGAACGCGTCAAGCGAATCGCCCGAGAGATGGGGTACGTCCCTGATGAGCGGGCGCGCAAGCTGCGCCAGAAGTCGTCGAAGCTGATCGGCATCGCGTTCGAACTGCAGCACCCGTTCCACGGCGATGTCGTGGAGCAGCTCTATCTCGCAGCCGCAGAGCGCGGCTACGACGTCGCCCTGTCGGCTGTCTCGCCGTCGAGGGACGAGGTCAGAGCCGTCGAGTCACTGATTCGTGAACGATGCGAGGCACTGATCGTGCTCAGCCTGCAACCAGACGCCGAGCATCTCTTGGCCATCGCCGAGACGCTCCCTGTGGTGACAGTCGCCCGCCGGCTCAAGACGCCAACCATGGGCATCATCCGCGGCGACGACCGGGCAGGCATGCGGCTCGCCGTCAAGCACATGGCCGAGCTCGGGCATGTGCGCATCGCGCACATCGACGGCGCACGAGCGCCTGGCAGCGCGGATCGCCGCGCCAGCTATCGGAAGTCGATGCAGCACCTCGGCCTGGCCGCGCACATCGACGTGGTGCCGGGCGGCCCCACGGAGGAGGACGGCGCGCAGGGGCTAGAAGAGTTGCTGTCGCGGCCGATCCCACCCACCGCCGTCCTCGCGTTCAACGACCGGTGCGCGGCGGGCGCGCTTGAGTACGCGGTCCGCTCGGGGCTGCGGGTCCCCGACGACATTTCGCTCATGGGCTACGACGATTCCAGGCTGTCGCGCAGGACCCACGTGCAGCTCACCACCATCTCGCAGGACACCCACGAGCAGGCCGCAAGAGCCGTGGAGTTGGCCATCGAGCAGATTCACGGGAAGCCGCCCCGAGAGGTTGTGGTGCAACCCCACCTGGTCGTGCGCAACACGACGAAGGCGCCGCCGGACGCAGGCAAGGACCTTCCAGTCACCCCAGGGCCCGAGAGTAGAGCAGTGAGCACACCGCGACCTGCTCGCCGCTGAGCGATACGTTGATCGCCATGGAGGGAGATTCGGGGGCCGTCATGGACGTCAAGCGGATGCGGCTGCGGTACGCAGGCTGCTGCGCGCTCTGCGGCACGTCGTTGAGCGCCAGCGTCATCGCGGACTACCACCGCGACAGTAAGACTGTGACGTGCGTGACATGCGTGCATCCTCCAATCGGCCGGACGGGACCGCTCGCTCACGATGCAAATGCCGACTCGCCAGCCCGGGAGACTTCGCCCGACCCGGCAGCTCAGCCGGTGGACGCCGAGGGTCCCCCAAACCTGGGAGTTGTCGACGGGCACGGAGGGGCTTCCGCGGCGGCAGAGTACCGACGGCGCCACGATGCCCGCCGCGAGCGCGTCCTCAACAACCATCCGCGCATGGGCCGCTTCCTACTCGCCGTATTCGACGATCCACAGTCCATCCGTGCCTGGTCCGTCGGCGCGGAGGGCGAACGGATGCTCAGCGAGATGCTGGCCTCCATGGCAGGGCACTCGCTGCGCGTCTTTGCATGACCGACGGATCCCGCGCACTCGGGCAAACATCGACCACCTGGTGGTCTGCCCCACCGGCATCGTGGTGGTGGACGCCAAGCGGTACCGCAACGCCCGGCCAGCGCTTCGGGTCGAGGGCGGCCTCCTCCGGCCTCGGGTCGAGTCGCTAATGGTCGGGGGTCGTGATCGCAGCGCCCTGGTGACGGGGATGCAGAAGCAGGTCGCTCTGGTCCGGGCGGCGCTGGCCGATCACCCCGAGGTGCCGGTGCGTGGCGTTCTGTGTTTCGTCGATGCGGACTGGCCGCTCATCGGAGGCTCGTTCGCCATCAACGACGTGGCGGTGGTGTGGCCCAAGAAGCTCAAGGCGATGTTGACCGAGCCCGGACCCTTGGATGAGGCCCAGATCGCCGACCTGCAGTGGGAACTCCACGAGGCGTTCCCTCGAGCCCGGGGGTGACTCGAACAGCAGTACGCGCTGGAGCAGCCGACGTTTGACTCAAGGTGCTTGGAGGCGGTACGCCGCTGCGTCAGCGCGACGACGCCGCGAGCGGCCCCGCGAGCCATGCGCGCACCTCCCGGTGCGACTGCAGTCGGACAACGGGCAGTTCGGGGCGTTGGCCCATCAGAGCGACGATTCGCTCGGCTGTCCGACGACGGGTCTTCCACGCCCAGCGGATGATGTGGTCGGGCTTGGTGAACGCGGTCCATAGCGACGGTTCACGATTGCCGTTCCAGAGCACCTCGCGTCGCAGCTGTCGACGCAGCGTCCTCACCGTGACCTGACGCATCACTGTGGCGACAGGCAAGTCGAGCCAGACCACCAGATCGGCTCGGGCAGCGAGGGCGGCGCGGGCACTGCTGTACTGCCATTCGGTCACCCACTCATCCTCCGCCACGAGCGCAGACACATCGGCCAGAAACGACTCCCGAGGAGTCCAGTTCGGACCGTGATAGAGCGCATCGATCTCGACGTGCGGGATGCCCAGCTGACGTGCGATTCGAAACGCCAAGGTCGTCTTCCCCGATCCGGACGTCCCCGCCACCAGCACGCGGTGCGGGCACGCCTGAAGTGACTGGGTGGAGGTGAGCACAGGCACGCCGACAGCTTGACACACAACCCGGTTCCTACGTCGCGCTGGCTCTGTCCACGGCCACAATGTCAGCGCCATTAGCGGATGTTCGACCGGTGCCCGCATGAGACGATCGGGCACGTGGACATCCAGGTGGCGTTCTTCCGGAACATGAACCTCGGCCAGTCGCGGAGCCGATCACCGCGCAACTCCGAGCTCCTTGACGCATTCGCAGCCGCCGGCGCGACCAGCGCCGTGAACTTCCAGACCAACGGCACCGTGATCTTCACCGGTGATGAACCAGCAGCACTCGCGGAGTCCGTCGTGACCCGCCTCACCACAGCCACCGGCTATGCCGACCTCGTCGTCGTCCGCTCCGCTGCCTTGCTTATCGACACCGTCGGACAGATTGACCCCGGCCTGACCGCAGGGGAGGTCGCCCTCTTCGACGCCCCCCGGCTCCCGGTGCTCGTGCTGCCTCACCTCGAACGCGCTCGTACCGGCGAGCTCGTCGTGCACGCACTCACCTGCCGGCACGCGGTCACGAGTGCCACCGGCGCAGGAGTCTCCGCCGGACCGGTACTGACCCGGCTGATCGGCGTCCCGGTCACCTGCCGCGGGATTCCCACGATGCGGCGACTCGTCGCTCGGCTGACGACGCTCAGCGCGCAGGCTGAGTAGGCCCTGGATCGACCATCACCTGAGACCCGCCCTGCACCGCGGAGACGGGCCCCCAGTGCAGCCCCCCACGCTCAACCGGGTCACAGGCCACCGCCACTACGGGCGCGTTGCCGCGCACGGGCCCTGAGCCAGTCTTAGGTACCGAACCACGCGGCGCGGAAACCTGCCCACAGCGGCACCCTCTGGTCTACCGCCGAGCGTGAACGCCAGGACTAGAGTCCCGCTGCCGCGGACCGTGCTGGGATGTGCGGCCTATGACCTCCGGATACCGGTCACCACCACTGACTACCGCGGTGGATAGCCGCGTGGCTGCAGGTCGCTGCTGAAGGCCGGCGGCCAGTCCACGAAGACGTCGACATGGCCGACTGCGACGGCGGCAAGTTATGCATCTACTCGGATTCCGCGCAGGACTGCACCGGATCGGGCTACGAAGGGGGCGAGCGCGCCACCTACCGAGCGGTCAACCTGAACGGCGAGTGGGCCGTGATCGTGCTGGGCCTACCCGACGAGGCAATCAATCCGGCGCTGGCGAAAGAGGCACGCGTCGTGTTCGACTCGATCGCGTTCCTTGGAACCGGCGAGTGACGATCGGTCACGACCGCATTCTGGACGCCTCACCCGAACTCCGACCGGGGCGGGCGCGAACTACGTCGGCGGAACCGCGCTGCGATGGCGATGACAACGCCGATCGCCAGCAGCATGAAGCTCGCCGATAGGGCCAGCCACTTGCCGGCGGTGAAGAAGGGCGCCAGGTCGGGCAACAGCGGCGTCCGCGCCGGATAGCGTGCCATCACCGTCGCGGTGCAGATGTTTTCGGCATAATCCAGCGCCACCGCGACGACCGGAAGCAGGGCCACCCCTCGCCACCGACTCTCGGGAGCTGCCCCACGCGCCCAGACCCAGGCGAGCGTCGTCACCAGGAACGCCCCGTACACCAGCGGCCAGATGACGTCGAACGTGACGCGCGCGTGGACGTAGGCCGCTCGACCATCCGGCCCCCACGCCTCGGCCGCTGCGTACAGGTCGTCCGCGGAGTACCACAGGGATGTGTCCGGGGCTGGGTAGCGGACCGTGTAGAAAGCCCCGGCCTCTGCCTGGGCTGGCAGCACCATGGCGGTGAACACCGCGAACACCACCACTGCACCTATGGCCATCCACCCCCGCACTCCGCGGGCCAGGGCCGCGGCTACCCGGTCCACCACCTTCATCGCACACCTCGTCCCTTGTGATGCAGCGATGCTATGCGGTTCTCCACGGTCGGAAGCGCGTCACTTCGAGGAAGCTGAGAATCGCTGGCGATAGGAGGTGGGCGTGGTCGCGTAAGTGGCGGTGAAGTTCTGCCTGAACGTCACGGCGCTGGTGAAGCCACAGGCGGCGGCGATGCGCGTGACGGGCCAGGCCGTCGTCTCCAGGAGGCGCCGGGCCTCGTCGAGGCGGCGGGCCAGGACCCAGCGCGCGGGAGTGGTGCCGGTGGCCTCGGCGAACCGTCGGGTGAAGTTGCGGCGGCTCATGCGCGCGTG
The DNA here is from genome assembly GCF_055326215.1 of Tessaracoccus pujii. Lineage (NCBI taxonomy): Bacteria > Bacillati > Actinomycetota > Actinomycetes > Propionibacteriales > Propionibacteriaceae > Tessaracoccus > Tessaracoccus pujii. The sequence continues at coordinate 96,855 of NZ_JBUZNP010000003.1, forward strand.
GGCCGCGAGGTCGTCGACCGCGAGCTCGTGGTCGAGGTGGGCCAGTGCCCAGTCGATGGTCGGTCCGAGATGCCCCACGCCGCCGTGCTGGGGCATCGGGCGATCGATGTACTGGGCTTGGTCCCCGTCGCGGTGCGGTGCGACGACGAGGTTGCGGGCGACCGTCGCTGCGGCGGCGGAGCCCAAGTGGGACCGGACAATGTGCAGGCAGGCGTCGATGGCCGACGCGGTGCCGGCCGAGGTGAGGACGTCCCCGTGGTCGACGTAGAGCGCGGCGGGCTGGACTTTCACGGCGGGGCGACGGCGTGCGAGCTCCCCCGCTGACCCCCAGTGGGTCACGGCCTCGCGTCCGTCGAGCAGGCCGCTGTCCACCACAGGGAAGGCCCCCAGGCACAGGCCGGCGATCCGGCTTCCGCGTGCGTGTGCGGCGCGGATCCTGGCCGCCAGCGGCGCGTCGGTCAGGGGCAGATCGGCGGGCCAGGACGGCAGGACCACCAGGTCCGCGTCCGCCACCGCGTCGGGGCCCCTGACGTCCTCGATGCGGGGCCCTTCGGCGGTCCGGATGCCGCGGCCATCCCCGGTCCACACGACGGGATCCCACCCAGCGGCCAGGCTCTGACGGCCGACCTCACCGAAGACCAACAACGGCGCAGCCAGGTGGAACATCGTGATGCCGTCGAAGGCATGAACGGCAATGCGCATGATTGGCCTGATTCCATCGAAGAACGTCTTTCGCGCCACTCACGATAGCCGCTGCGCGGCACGATGCTGGATTGCGTCAGTTCCGCCAGCACAAGGAGAAAACCATGACCGCCCCCCGCCGAGCACTCATCGTCGTCGACGTCCAGCAGGAGTACTTCACCGGGATCCTCCAGATCCAGGCCCCGCCGCGCGACCAGACGCTCGCCAACATCGTGGCCGCCCTCGAGGTTGCACAGCAGCAGGAACTGCCCGTTGTCGTCGTGCAGCACGAGCTGCCGCAGGGTGCACCCGTCTTCGCCGCCGGCAGCGACAGCTGGTCGCTGCACCCGGAGATCGAGGAGCGCCTGAACCCGTCCTGGAAGCGCGTCAGCAAGGACAAGGGCAGTGTCTTCGCCGGCACCGACGTCGCCCAGTGGTTGGCCGCACGTGAGGTCGACACCATCACGATCGTCGGCTACATGACCAACAACTGCGACATCGCCACGGTCGTGGGCGCCGAGGGGCTCGGCCTGGCGGCAGAGATCCTCTCCGACGCCACCGGTGCCATCCACTTGGCCAACGAGGCCGGCCAGGTCTCCGCGGAACAGCTCCACGAGACCCTGCTCGTGCTCCTGCACTCCAACTTCGCCGCCGTGGCTTCCACCCGGGCATGGGCTACGGCAGTCACCGCCGGCCACGCCCTCCCCAAGAGCGATCTGGGGGCCTCCGCCACACAGGGTCGCGCTGCCTTCGGCGCCTGACCTGACCGCGAGTGCATGGGGTCCCCACGCACGTCCCAGCGCGGGGGCCCCACCCGCCCCACATCCAACGCCGGGCGCCAGCTATGACGCGTCGCGTTATAGTGGAGGCGTGATCAGATCCTTCAGGGACCCGGCAACCGAACTGACGTCGAAATCGTCGACCACCACTGAGGAGGTGCCACCCATGACATCAGCAACAACGATCCCGCCGATCCACCCGGGCGAGATCCTGATGGACGAGTTCCTGGAGCCGCTACAGATCAGCCAGAATCGGCTGGCCGTCGCGATCGGCGTACCCCCACGTCGGATCAACGAGATCGTGCACGGCAAGCGTCGGATCACCGCCGACACAGCGCTCCGGCTGGCTCGCTACTTCAGCACCACCGACAGGTTCTGGCTCAACCTCCAGACCCGCTTCGACCTCGAGGTCGAGAAGGACCACCTCGGCAACGCCCTCGACCGGATCGAACCGCTTCAGGCTGTCTGACTTCCCCGGAAGGGCAGATCCGTGCGCTCAGGCGGAGGCGGGCAGCAGCGGCGACGGCGCCCAGCTGTACGCCACCACCTCACCGCCAGCCACCCAGGACCCGACCAGGTCCGCGGCGAAGTCCAGCTCCGCCGTCAGCGTCAGCAACGAGGCATGGGGATCGATGCTCGTGGTCCTCCGGTGCCTCGCCACCCACCCCCGTATTGATCCACGAGAGAGTTATGCTCCGGTCAGGGCCCCTCAACGGGGCATTCCTCCTGACGAAAGGAAGCCCATGAACCGCAGCATCCTCTCCTCTGTCGTCGCCATGGTGGCCTCCCTCGCCATGACAGCCTGCTCCGGGAGCCCAGCCGACACCGCCTCCACCACACCGGACGACGCGCCGACGACGACGGCGGCAGCCAGCGCGGCACCCGCGACCAGCTCAGATGCGGACACTGGCACGGAGCAGTCAGTCGCCGAGGCATGCATGAGCATGGCTGAGCCGATTGCGGAGGCCGGAGAGAAACTGTCAGAGATCGCGTCAGTGGGCACCGGTGATCCCCAGAGTGCTGTCGACTCGTGGTCCACCCTGGTAGATGCCTATCGCTCGGTCGCTGACACGGTGACCAACCCGGAGGTCAAGGCTGCCGCAATCGCCGTCCGCGACGATCTCGCGACGCTGCGGGACGCCATGGAGAAGGCGTACGTGGATCAGGACATGGGCGCCATGAGCGAGTTCACTGACGCCACGTCTGCCTGGCAGGCCTCACAGACTGAACTGCAGACCCTCTGCGCGAGTTAGCATTGCGATCATCATGCAAAGCCGTGGGCAGAGACACTCGCACGACGCGCACCAACACATCTCCGCTGGTCGCGAGGAACAGTGCCTTCCCACAAGAGTTTCGAGGATGATGACTCCGCCTGCTGGCTGCTGACGGTATTCACTGCGACGCGACAGCAGAGGATAGACCGCTTGGCCGCCCACCGAGCGCGGCCGGCCTATTGGCCTTGCGTTGCTTCTGACGTGGCGCGGCTTCATTGCTTGTCTGGCGCGATCCCTGAGAACTCGCTAGGAGCATAACGTCGTCCGGCGCTCTCCAGCTTCGCAACCGCCGCATCAGCAAGATCGACACCAAGGACGTCAGCGAGTCGCAGGAGATAAATCAACACATCACTGAGTTCCTCCGCAGCTCTTATATTCCGCGCTGGTTCAGCGAATCGTGACGCTGCTTCATCCGCAGGCACCCACTGAAAAAGCTCGGCCAATTCCCCGACCTCCCCGACGAGTGCCAGTATTAGTGACTTCGGATCGTGGAACTGCTCCCAGTTTCTCTCTCGTGCAAAATCGCGAATCGCATCTGTCAGGGTGGTGATCGAATCAGTTCCAGTCATTCCAAGGATTCCTTCAGTCAACTACTGGCGAAGTAGGTTCGTAGGTAACCACGCAACGCGTCGTCGCACACGTAGATATATGTTCCCAGGATTCCCCGAGTCAGCAGGACCACGTAGATATTTCTGACCATCTCAGCGATATCTGCATCCGTGAACTTCCTGCCAAGCAAATTGTTATTGAGGGCCTTCCCCTTCGAGTCGAAGTAGTTCGCTCGGTCGAAGACAATCGACCTGTCTTGAAGGTCGTACCGCAGGTCTTTGCCGATGATCACACCTGCATAGTTGAGGTCGTATCCTTGGACCGTGTGTATCGATCCGACCTCTTCAATAGAGGTTCGGCTGCTTATCCAATCAGTTGGCGTCCTGTTCCAGCACAACCGCACGGCATCTATCTCGATGTCAAATATCTCATCGCCACCCAGGCGTTGCTTAGTGCGCGACACCCACGGCCAAGCATATCCGGCCACGAGCCTCGCCAGACCGCGCTCACGGTCGCGAGCGATGATGTCATTTCGCATCGCGACGAAGCTGTCGTAGAAGCGTAGATCGTAGTCCCCGAAGCCGCGCAGTGGGGCTGGGTCGCGCCCCGACATCACCTCGCGGACATACTGCACGTAGTCATCACCCGCCTGAACCCGCATCTGCGACAGGAGGCGGTAGCCACGCTGCTCTGCGCGGGCGATACCTCGCAGCCGATCAAGGGATGCGGCCGTCACATCTATGGGACGGACGCCCTGTCCCTGGTCCAGCAGGAAGATCTTGTGCCGGCTTCTCCGCATCACCCAGTCGATCTGCGTGAGTTGCTTCCAGTCCTCGTGTCCGAGAGCAAGTCTCATGCTGTTCTCACCAAACCTTTTGGTCAGCGTACCCATCGCTTGGGCCCCATACTGCGTGAGGCGGTGTGTCTCATCCACGACCAAGATGTCGTAGTCACGCGCATCGCTGGCGACATCGTAGGGCGTGAGCACCATGTCTCCCGAGAGACCGGGCGTCTTGTCGAAGACACGCCTGATGGACTGCCGCAGGGACTGCTGGGGCACAACGAGTCCTATGCGAGCTCCGGCGAGCATTTCGGGATGTCCTGGCGTGAAGAAGTCGCTGAAGACAGACTCGGCGTCGGGATTGTCTTGATCGTTTCCGTCGCGGATGTCTACGAGCAGCTTGATGAGGTAGATGGCGACGATCGTCTTGCCAGTCCCCGGGCCTCCCTCTACGACCGACACACTTCCCTTCTGCTTGGCCATGTCATAGAACAGCCCCTCGACAAGATCCTCGATCACCGCGGCCTGATCCTGGTTGAGTGCCTTGAATGGCGAAAGCTTGAAAAGGTCCGAATTCTGGATCTCCGGAATGCTCTTGTTGAAGAGTCCATGTTGGCGCAGTCGTGTGAAAATCTCACTGAACTTGGATTGGTACCGGTCTCGTTGGTAGTATTCGGCATTCGTGACCCCGTCGTTCCTGTTGAGGACCTCATAGCGGCCGTCACCGGAAAACATACGGATGAGAAAAGACTCAAGATCCAAGCAAGCGGACTTGTTAAATGTGTCGTCGATTACGACCCGAGCCACCTCGAGGCCGCGCTTGGCTTCGGACTCTAGATGCTGGTTGAGACGCCCCACAGCGTTGAGCGACTCGCCCACATACACGTTCTTGTTGTTGTTGAGAGTGTAGACGACAGGCCAATTCCGGTGACGCCCCTGCATGTCCTTCCATCCGCCCACACCGTCGGGAGCGAAGCTGAGAATCTCGATCCTGGTATCGCTGCCCAAAGCGACCCTTGGCTCAGAGGAAGCGGCAGCTGTCTCGGCGCGCGAAAAGGGAGACTCGGAGCCGAGGGGATCTGATTCGGGCATGGCTACTGCTCCGGGCTCTAGCTGACCTGGGCTCGGGCGGTGTGCCAGGCGAGGGCGCGTTCGCCTCGGCTGCGGCGGATGAGTTCGGAGAGGATCATGCCGATCTCGAGCGTCTTGCCGAGGCCGACGGCGTCGGCCAGGAGGATGCGGGGCCGCAGCGTCGCGGGGTCGAGGGCCTTGGCGACGGCCTTGTGCTGGTAGCCGAGCTGCCGGGCGAGCATGCGGGGCGAGACGGTGAGCGAGTCGTCGCTGAGGGGGACGGCGGTCTTGCGGAGCGTGGACTCCACCCAGAGGCGGGAGCGTCGGTACTTGGGTGAGTCGTCGGCGCGGACTTGAGTGTCGCGGGGGTCGTTGAGCCTGATCTGGTCCAGCGAAGGGTAGAAGACGGCGTCCTGGCCGCGGACCAGGTCGGAGAGGCCCTGGGCGTTGAGGACGGGTCCGTCGGACGACTCGTCCACCGAGGTGATCAGCCAGTCCTCGTCGCGCACCACGACGACGTTGCCGGGTGCGAAGGTGTCGGTGCTACTCATCGTGAGATGGAGCCTATCGGCTGGGCTGGTCACGTTGGTCGCGGGAGTCCAGGAGTCTGGGCGTCACCCACGTGAGATGCCTGACGGTCGGCGATCTAGGGCAGGAGGTCGAGGTACTGCTTCCTGGCAGGCATCGCATGGATGACCAACTCGTCACCGCCAACGAGGACGAGGACAACCGTCTCGAGCAGGCGCGCACGGGTATCGAACCCCAACCGGAGCTCTCGGTAGGGAGGTTCGTCGTCGGCAAGCGGCTCAATCCATAGTGCCCACTCTGCCGCCTGGACTGCGTCCTCCGCCGAGACTCCGTGCTTCAGAGGGCTCGTGTGGACCTTCACGCGGCGAAGTGGGTGAGCGCAAAGCGGATGGCCTCGGACCGAGTCATGTGACTCTTGGCAGCAGCAGCATCCAAGGCCTCCAGTTCCTCGCTCGTCAGTCTGACCGCGACAACCTGCATTGGCTCCGCTCCCCGCCCAGGGCGACCTCGCCCGCGTCGCTTGAGCTGATCGACGTCGTAGCCGCGCTCAGCCTCGTCGGCCCACTTCTGGATCTGCTCGTCACTCATGCGCAATAGTGTATGACGAAACTACCATCCGGCCCAGGGGGAGAAGTGCGCGCGCCCCACCGACATGCCCTACTTCAACTCCGGCAGCTGCGTCTACCGTCGGCGAGCCACTGAGCACGCCGCTTGCCGCTACCACTACGGGTAGCCCGGCATGCCGCGACCTCTCGGACGACTGGTGTCATGCGACGACAGATTTCGCCTCCACGATTGAGGACCGGTTGGCGAACGCCCCTACGCGCAGCGTGCCCGCGTAGACTGAGACGATCCCCTGATCACCAGGAGCGCAATGAGGCAGCCGGAGCAGCGTGACCTTGCGTCGCTGGATACCCTCAGCCGCGTCGCCAACGACCTGGCGGGCGAGTTCCGGCTGGAGCCACTGCTGGAACTCATCCTGCGCAGTTCGGTCACGCTGTTGGGATGTGAGAGCGGCTCCCTCTGCCTTGTGGAGCCGCACACCCACACCTACCGCAAGCAGATCGACATGCAGGCGGGATGCCAGGCGGGGCGGGTGTTCCCGCTCGACGAGGGCGTGACGGGCGCCGTCGCTCGCGCGGGACGGCCGATCATCTTCCGCCACTACGCCGACGTACCCGGGGGCCACGTCTCCCCCGACAGCCCGCTGTACACCAGGGCGGTGATCGGCGTCCCCATCCGCCTCAAATCGGACCTGCTCGGCTCCCTCGTCGTCTTCGCCCCAGATGCTGAGCACTGCTTCGGCGAAGCCGACGCGCAGCTCCTGCAACGCTTCGCCACCCACGCGGCCATCGCCATGGCCAATGCCCGGCTGCACGCCGAGGCGGCGGACCGCGCGAAGGCGGCCGCGGTGTGGGCCGAGCGGGAGCGCTCGATGCTCGACGTCCACGACGCCCTCGGGCGCGGGCTCGCCACGGTGCTGCTGGAATTGGCCCACGCGGAAGAGCTGGCCCTCGCGGATCAACCGGTGGGCGCCGCCCTGAAGGCGGTGCGGCGAGAGGTGGAGTGGGTGCTGCGCGACGGTCGGCGCGCGGTCTGGGGGCTGCCGGATTCGTTCGACGGCCGCTCGGTCGAGGAGGCGTTGGCGCTGGAGCTGGAGTGGACCGAGGCTATCGCCGGGGTGGCGACGTCGTTCCGCACCTTCGGCGACCCGCAGCCGCTGCGCCCGGAGGTGGCCACTCAGCTGGTGCGGATCGTCAAGGAGAGCCTCACCAACGTCGCCCAGCACGCCGATGCGCGCACCGTCCGGCTCGGGCTGGTCTACCTGAGCGAGGGAGTGGCCGTGATCGTCGAGGACGACGGCCGGGGGTTCGACCTCAATGACCGCAGCGCCACCGGCATGGGCCTGTCCGGGCTGGCCTCCCGGGCCACCCAGATGGGCGGGCGCGTGCACCTGGACTCGACGCCCGGCTGGGGCACCCGCGTCCGGGCGGACCTGCCCTACCGCGCCACCCCCGAGGTAGCCGATGCCGCCAGGTTGCGGGTGGTGGTGGTCCATGACCAGCCGGCGCTCCGGGCCGGGGTCGTGCGGCTTCTGGACCTCGGCGAGCCCGGTGTTCAAGTGGTGGCGGAGATCGCCGAGTCCCGCGCCGCGGCGGATGCGGTGAGGTTGCTGGCACCCGACGTCGTGCTGGCCGGGAGCCGTGTCTGCCGCACCGACGGCGCGGGGCTGATCACGGAGCTGCGCCAGGTGGACCCCGAACTTCCGGTGGTGGTGCTGCTCGACGACGACGGAGACCAGGCAATGCGCGAGTTCAGCGCCGTCGGGGTGAAGTGCATAGTGCCTCGCGACGCGGACGGCACCGCGCTGGGCAGGGCCGTCGTGGCCGCCGCGCAGGGCGACGTGCTGGTGTTCAGCGGCATCCTCGAGCAACTGGACCAGCGGCCCACTCCGGCGAGGCCCAACCACCTGACCGCGCGGGAGCACGAGATGTTGGAGTTGCTGCGCGAAGGTCTCGCGGACAAGCAGATCGCCACTCGGCTGCAGATCTCGGTGAAGACCGTGGAGAAACACGTCGGTTCGGTGCTGCGCAAGAACGGCGTGCACAGCCGCACCGAGCTGCTGGTGCAGGCCTGACCCCACCAGGCCCCCCATACAGGGGTGGGGGAATTCCCCATATCGCCTAGCCGCGCCGCTGCCTAGGGTGGAAGGACCGCAGGTTCTACCCAGGAGCAACGATGCCCACCACTCCTCTACCGGAGATCCTCGCGCCGGCCTTCAAGGAGCGCTACGGCGTGCCCGCCATCAACGTGTTCAACGAGCTGAGCATGGCCAGCGTGCTGGCCGGTGCGGTGGAAGCGCGTTCCCCGCTGATCGTGCAGACGTCGGTCAAGACGGTCAAACAGGTCGGCGCGCCGGTGTTGTTCGCGATCTGGGAGTCGCTGACCAGGAACATCGACATCCCGGTGGCGCTGCACCTGGACCACTGCCCGGACCGCGCGGTGATCACCGAGTGCCTGGAGACGGGCTGGGACGCGGTGCTGTTCGACGCGCACGAGTTGCCGGTGGAGGAGAACCAGCGCCAGACGATCGAGGTGGTGGCCGAGGCGCGGCGCCACGGGGCCGCCGTCGAAGGCGAGATCGAGGCCATCATGGGCGTCGAGGACGGGCTCGGCAGCGACGCCCCCAGCGAACGTCAGACCCTTGACGTGCAGTTGCGCTACCTCGAGGCGACGGGCGTGGACGTGTTCGCGCCCGCGCTGGGGAATGCGCACGGCGCCTACAAGACGGCCCCGGTCCTGGACTTCGAACGCGTCAGCGCCATCGTCGAAGCCCACCCGGTGCCGATCGCGCTGCACGGCGGCAGCGGGCTCTCCGATGATCAGTTCCGGGAGATGATCGCGCGCGGGTGCGCGAAGGTGAACATCTCCACCGCTCTGAAGCAGGCCTTCATGAAGTCCGGCCTGGAGTACCTGAAGGAGTGCGAGAGCAAGGACAAGTGGGAACCCGTCAAGCTGTTCGACGTGCAGGCCGACGCCATGCGCAGGCTCGCCATCGACATGGCCACCATCTTCGGAAGCGCAGGGAAGGCCTGAGCGATGACCGCCCTCATCTTCGACTGCGACGGCGTGCTCGCCGACACCGAGCGCGACGGCCACCTACCCGCGTTCAACCAGACCTTCCGGGAGTTCGGCCTCCCGATCACCTGGTCCCAGGAGCGTTACGGCGAACTCCTCGAGATCGGCGGCGGCAAGGAACGCATGGCCAGCGAGATCACCCCCGAGTTCGCCGCGGAACACGGCCGCGCTGACGAGGAGGCCCGCGCTGAGCTGATCGGTCAGCTCCACAAGCGCAAGTCGGCCCTCTTCCAGGAACGGGCGCGCGCGGGTGAGCTGCCCGCCCGGCCCGGGATCCACCGCATCATCACGGAAGCCCTCGCCGAGGGCTGGACGGTCGCCGTCGCCTCCACCTCCGCGGAGCCGTCGGTGCGTGCCGTGCTGGAGCACGCCGTCGGCGCGGAGGCAGCTGCGAAGTGTCACGTCTTTGCCGGCGACATCGTCGCTCACAAGAAGCCGGCGCCGGACATCTACCTGAAGGTCCTCGATGACCTGGGGCTTGACCCGGCCGACTGCCTGGTGGTCGAGGACAGCGGCATCGGCTGCGCGTCGGCCCTCGCCGCCGGCCTCACCACGTTGGTCACCGTCAGCACCTACACCCACAACGACGACTTCACCGGAGCGGTCCGCGTGGTGGAGCACCTTGGGGATCCGGGTAACCCGGTCCCCTCCACCGACTTGGCGGGCGATCTCGGGGGGCGCATCGTCGAGCTCTCCGACATCGTCCGCCTCATCCCCACCACCGAGAAGGAGTAGCAATGCCGGGAAACATCGCCGACGTCGAACGCGTCGTCCACACACTCGCGGAAGCCATCTGTGAGAACGAGAAGTACTTCGGTGAACTGGACGCGGTCGTCGGCGACGGCGACTTCGGCTACTCACTGGCCCGCGGATTCGAGATCGTCCTGGAGAAGTGGGACGAGTTCGACCGCACCGACCCCGGAGTGCTCATCACCAAGGTCGCGATGGCATTCTCGGCGCGTGTCGGGGGCACCTCCGGGCCGATCTGGGGTACCGCCTTCCTCCGGATGGGAAGCGCACTCAAGGGCTCCGACGAGTTCACCGCCGCCGACGTGGTGCGCGGGCTGCGCGCCGCCGTCGAAGGGATCAAGGCCAGAGGCCACGCCGAGCTCGGGGAGAAGACCCTCCTCGACGCTCTGTGCCCCGCGATCGACACGTTGGAGGCCGAGATCGAGAAGGGGTCCACGGCCGCCGCGGCGATGCGAGCCTTCGCCGACACCGCACGACGCGAGGCCGAGGCCACCGCGCAACTGCAGGCCCGCCGTGGCCGCGCCAGCTACACCGGCGAACGCAGCATCGGATCGGTGGATGCGGGGGCGATGGCTATCGCCGTCCTCGCCGAGCGGCTCGCCGACACCTGGCCCACCGACTGACCCAGAACCCACACCACCACCAGCAGCCACCAGCAAAGGGGAGACAATGAAGAAGTTCGTCAACGATCCGAAGCAGTTCGTTCCCGAGATGCTCAAGGGAATCGCGCTCGCCAACCCGGACACGATCAAGTACGTACCCGAGTACAACCTGATCATGCGCGCTGATGCGCCCAACAACAACAAGGTCAGCATCGTCCAGGGCTCCGGCTCCGGCCACGAGCCCGCACACGTGATGGTGGTGGGCAAGGGAATGCTCGACGCCGCGTGCCCCGGTGACGTGTTCTCCGCCCCACCGGCGGACTACGTCTACGAGACCGCCAAGCTCGTCGCCTCTGACAAGGGCGTCCTGCTGCTGGTCAACAACTACACCGGTGACCGGATGGCGTTCGAGATGGCCCAGGAAATGGCCGAGGCCGACGGCGTGACCTGCGACACCCTGTTCATCGACGACGACGTCGCCGTGCAGGACTCGCTCTACACCGTCGGACGCCGCGGCGTGGCCGGCAACTTCTTCGTCATGAAGGCGTGCGGCGCGCTGGCCGAGGAGGGCGCGAGCCTGGCCGAGGTCAAGGCGATCGGCGAGAAGGTCAACTCCGTGGCACGCACCATGGGCGTGGCGCTCACCGCGTGCACCCCGCCGGCCAAGGGTGAGCCGCTCTTCCAGCTCGGAGACGACGAGATGGAACTCGGCGTCGGCATCCACGGCGAGCCGGGCCGTCGTCGCGCGAAGATGGTCTCTGCCGATGAGATCGTCGAGGAGATGCTGGATGCGATCGTGCCCGACCTGCCCTACGAGTCCGGCGACCGCGTCGCGTTGATGGTCAACGGCCTGGGCGGCACCCCGATCAGCGAGCTGTACCTGCTCTACGGCATCGCCGCGGAGAAGCTCCAGGCCAAGGGCTTGACCATTGCCCGCAGCTACGTCGGCGAGTACTGCACCTCGCTGGAGATGGCCGGCGCATCGATCACCCTGGTGAAGCTCGACGATGAGATCGAGCGCCTGCTCGAGGCACCAGCGGAGATTGTGAACCGCATCTTCTGATCCCCTCGGCTCAGCGCCTCTACCCGCCGCTCGTTCCTCGCGGGCTGCCCAGCAAGGCAGCCACGCGAGGAACGGGCGTCCCGACGTCGCCATCTCCTCACAGAACAGGAGCACCACCATGACTGCCCCGGCCATCGGGAGGCCATCACTGAGGTCGACGCTGGAGGCGCTGGGGGCACCTCCGGTGCGGGGGGAGGATGAGTACGTCGCACGCGTGGCGCGCATGCCCATCGATGCGGCGCTGTACCGCGAACTCGCCGGCACGGTCAATCACGTGGGCGTCACCGACGAGTTCCGGGCCGTGGTGGACCACTTCGGGACCCCCGCTGGACACACGCCCGCAGGCTTCCGGGTGGAGTTGGAGCGGCACGCCGCCGGCGTCCTGCGGGCGGACCTGGTCCGCGACATCTCGCGAGACGTCGACGGCGTCCCGCGCCCGACGAAGGTCCTGCTCTCCGCCGACACGGCCAACCCCTACGAGCTGGCGCCGATCGCCCCTCTGGTGGCCAACCTCACCTGCAACCCCGGCATCATCTACGACCTGTTCATCAACAACGAATCGGCCAACGTCGGACACAAGTTCCACACGCGCGACGAGGTGATGGGCGAACTCGGCAGGATCCTCGGCCCCGGCGCCGACATCAGCGTGGAGCTGAACAATCCCTTCGATCCCGATTTCGAACGGGTGTTGGCGGAGGCCGAGGCGATGCGGGAGGTCCTGTCACGCTGGCGGGTGGTCATCAAGGTCCCGCACACCGGCCCGGTCAACGGGGCCAACGTCGAGCAACTTCTGGGTGGTTCGACGAGGCTCACCCAGCGCTGGTGGGAGCCCGCTACCAGGGATGCCTTCCTAGGTCACGATCTGGCGCTCAGGCTCCGCGACCACGGCTTCCGGGTGAACTTCACGCTCATGTTCGAACCCCATCAGGCCCTGCTCGCCTTGCAGGCGAAGCCGGCGTTCATCAATTCCTTCGTGCGCCACCGGCTGATTCAGACGCAGCGGATGGCGGCCCTGCTGGAGGAGCACTCCAACTCCGGCGACGAGTCGATGCTGGAGCAGCTCCGCGACTACATGATCGCCAGCGACATGCTCGCCGAGGGGGACGACGGGTTCGAGCTGTCGAAGGTGCGGGAACGCGCCGAGTGGCTCGTCCGTTACCGCCGCTACCGCGAGCCTGAGGGCTCCGACGGCCTGGACTGTGTCCGACACAACCTGCGGGTGCTGCGCGCTGCCAACCTGCCTGAGACCAGGCTGATCATCTGCTCGATGGAGGGCGATTCGATGTACCCCGACATTGACCGCCTACTCACCGAACCGGAGTTCACCGACATGACCGGGCAGGTGGTGGTCACTGCGGAGCCCCGCTACCTCGCCCGCTTCGCCTCCGCGAGCCTGGTGGTCAGTTACCAGCGCCGCTTCATGAAGGCCGCCCGAAGCGCGCCCACCGGTTGACCCGACGCGACGCGGGCCGCCGGCCTCCACCAGCGGCCGAGGCCCTGCGCGTTGCGGTCTGGTCTGACGTTGCCGGGTGCGAAGGTGTCGGTGCTACTCATCGTGGGGGGCGCGGGAGTCCAGGAGTCGCGGCTCGCAGCCACCTCGGCGATTGGCGGACGCCCCCGTCGCCACCGACCTATGATCGGAGGCACACGACCGAGCATGGCGGTGATTGCTGTGAAGACGATGACACGGCTGACGGAGGCCTACAGGGACGCCCGCGTCGAGCTCATCGACGACACCTCCCGCTACGTCATCATGAGCGACTGCCATCGCGGGGACGGCTCCAAGTCCGACGAGTTCCTCAAGAACAAGAACTCGTTCACGGCCGCGATGAACTACTACTGGAAGAACGGCTTCACCTACGTGGAGGCCGGCGACGGCGACGAGCTCTGGGAGCACGACTACAAGCACATCATCAGGGCCAACCGCGCCGTGTGGGAGCAGCTGCTCCAGTTCCACCACGCGGGCAGACTGATCCGGATGTGGGGCAACCATGACCTGGTCTTGAGAGAGCCCGGGTACGTCCGTGAGCACCTGTGGACCGCGAAGGACGCGGTGACCGGCGAGATCGAGCCGTTCTTCCACGGATTGGAGGCGGTGGAGGCGGTCGTGTTCCGGCACCGGAAGACCGGGCAGGACATCCTGCTCGTGCACGGGCACCAGGGCGACTTCCCCAACGACCAGGCCTGGAGGTTCAGCCGGTTCATGATGCGCGCGTTCTGGAGGTATGCGCACGCGTTCGGGTTCCACAGCCCCACGAGCCCCGTGGCCAACTCCGACAAGCGGCACAAGGTGGAGCGCAACTACGTGAAGTGGATCCGCAACAACGGCATCGCACTGATCTGCGGCCACACCCACCGCGAGAAGTTCCCGCGCGCCAACCAGATGCCCTACTTCAACTCCGGCAGCTGCGTCTACCCGTCGCACATCACCGCACTGGAGATCGAGAACGGCGCCATCTCTCTCGTCCGATGGCGTGTCGACCCCAACGAGGACGCGATCCTGCAGGTCACCCGCCGAGTGATGGCGGGACCGGAGCCGCTGTCCACATACGATCTTCGCCGCTCGTCGACGAGCCACTGACCCGGTACTTATTCGCTACGCGCTCGACTGCTCCGACGGCACGGCTTGATACCGAACGTCGCCGACCACGAGAACGTTTAGTTCTATTCGCCGCGGCAACCGCTGAACAAGGTGCCTGGAGGCTCGACTTTGTTTAGTTCATTTTGCTGTTCATTCGAGTGAACAAAGTCAGGAGAGACGATGGCCCGAGGACGCCCTTCCCGGGCCACGGTCCATGCCCGGCTCGACAGCCAACTTGCCGAGCTACGCACCAGACTCGGAGGGCTCCCCTCTCCCGAGGAGTCCGCGTACGTGTGGACCGACATCTGGCACCTGGAAGCCCACCACTCCACAGCCTTGGAAGGCAACACCCTGGTCCTGCGCGAGGTGGATTCCCAACGTGGCCGGGCCCGCGAAGCTCGTCCCCATTGCGGCCCTCGTCGACGCCGACCTCAGCCTCGTCGCGATCCGAGCGGCCGCCCAACGCGGACGACTCGTTGCCCACCAACGCAGCGACGGGCTATGGCTCAGCTCCGCAGGGCAGTGGACACCTACAAGGAATCACGCCACCGCGGAGCGCGCCCTACCACCGACTGAGCGCACAAGCCGAGTGTTAGGGTCCGAGGATGGTCGACCACGCCACGCCGAACCTCCCGTCGCGCAGCTTCGCCGCGACGGTCACGTTCTACTCACGGCTCGGGTTCTCGGTCGCCTTCCAGGACTCGGGCTGGCTGATGCTTCAGCGAGGCGGGGTCACTCTCGAGTTCTTCCCTCACGCGGATCTGGATCCGGCGACGTCGTCCTTCGGAGCGTGCCTCCGCCTGGACGACGTGGACGCCTTCCATGCCGAGTGCCGGACCGCCGGCATTCCCGAGTCGACGATGGGCTGGCCGCGCGTGCACGGGCCCAGACTTGAGCCATCCGGCATGAGGATCGGCGCCCTGCTCGACCCCGACGGCTCACTGCTCCGGCTGGTCCAGAACCCTGACACACGAAAGGAAGCCACCCCATGAAGATCACCCACAGCGGCGGCCAGACAACGCAAGGACCGGCGGACTGGTTCACCGGCACGGTGTTCCTCGACGCCATCCGCACCCCGGACGAGCAGTCCGCCGTCGGCTCGGCGCACGTGAGGTTCACCCCGGGCGCGAGGACGGCCTGGCACAAGCACCCCAAGGGACAGACCCTCTACGTCACCGACGGCATCGGGTACGTCGCCCGGCGTGGCGGCGAGGTGCAGGAGATCCGCCCCGGCGACGTGGTCTACATCGAGCCGAACGAGGAGCATTGGCACGGCGCCACCGCCGACCGGTTCATGGCGCATGTCGCCATCCACGAGGCCGACGACCAGGGCGAGGTGGTCACCTGGCTCGAGCATGTCACCGCCGACGAGTACCGCGCCTGACAGGATGGTGAGCCCCATGGAAATGCAGGACTTCCGCCTCCTTCTCGGAAGTGGGCGGGGCTGACTTGCAGCTGTGAGGACGCGAGGGTCGCGGGTGACTCATGACGGCCAGGGCAGAAGGTGCGTGAGCGTTCGTACGGCTCCGCGGGGCGCTAGGAGGTCTGCGTTGACGCGGCCACGTCGACCAGCCGGCCGGCGACACCCCGAGGGTCCGTCCCACCCATCCACACGGCGCGCAGTTCCCGCTCGATGGATCCACCCTCGACGGGGACAGCGAGCACCCGGCCGTCCATGAGCGCACCACGGACGGCGTGGTTGCTCAACACGGCCGGGCCCAGCCCTGCGGCCACGGCGGCGACGATGGCGGCATTGCTCGACAACTGCGCCACGGGCGTGGCCCGCGCTGCCACACCTGCGGACGCGGCGGCCCGGTCGAGGAAGCGACGGGTCCCCGATCCGGGCTCCCGCTCGACGAGCGGCGTACGGGCCAACTCCTGTAGCGTCACGGCACCGCGACGCTCGGCCCACGCATGCTCGGGAGGGATGATCACGACGAGGCGGTCGCGGCCCACCAGCCGGCTGGACACGTCGTCGGGCACGTCCGGCGACTCGATGAACCCGACGGCCACCCGCGCGTGCCGCACCGCCTCAATCACAGCGTCGGAGTTGAGGATCTCCAGGGAGACGGCGGCCTCAGGGTGGCTGCGCCGCAGCGCCGCCAGCCACACGGGGGCGAGGTACTCCGCGATCGTCATGCTCGCTGCAACTGTCACCGCTCCCCCGGCGGTGGCCGTCACCGCGCCGGCTCCGGCCATGAGCCGGTCCATGGCCTCGACCACCTCCCGCGCCCAGCCCACCACCAGCGCCCCCTCGGGCGTGACGTCGGAGCCGGCGGCGCTGCGCCGCACGACGGCGAACCCGAGCCGTCGCTCCAGCCCGGCCAGGGCGCGGCTCGCGTTGGATTGCGCCATGCCGATCTCCCGGGCGGCGGCGCCCAGCGACCCCTGCTCGGCGACGGCGACCAGCAGCCGCAGGGCAGGGAGGCCGGGCTCGTCGGGCGCTATGGCGGTCATATCGCGATCATATGGGTTGCTGTCCCGATCGGGTTACCGTCACGGGTTCCCGCCGGCGCACCGTAGAGGGGTGAACTCCCTCCGCGCCGTCGCCCCCGGCCTTGCCGCCTGCCTGGTGGCCGCCGTCGCGTCGGTCGCTGTGGGCCGCGTGGTGCCGCTCGCCAGCCCGCTGCTGGTGGCGATCCTCGCCGGCGTCGCCTGGCGGACGGTGCGCGGCACGACGGCGGGGTGGGCGCCGGGTGTCGCGGTGGCCGGCCGGCAACTGCTGCGGGTTGGGATCGTGCTGCTGGGGCTGCAGGTGTCGCTGGTGACGGTGGCCGGGCTCGGGCCCGCAACCCTGGCCCTCGTCGCGACGGCGGTCGGCGTCACCTTCGCCGCGACCGCCTGGCTGGGGCGACGCCTCGGGCTGGGCGCCGAGCAGTCGCTGCTGGTGGCCGCGGGGTTCTCGATCTGCGGCGCCGCGGCGGTCGCGGCCGCCGAGGGGGTGACCGACGCCGACGAGGAGGAGGTGGCCACGGCCGTGGCGCTGGTGGTGGTGTTCGGCACCGGGATGATCGTGGCGCTGCCTCTCCTCGTCGTCCTCCTCGGCCTGACGCCGACCGCCGCCGGGCTGTGGATCGGCGCCTCCACGCACGAGGTGGCCCAGGTGGTGGCGGCCGCGGGCCTGGTCGGGGCCGAAGCCCTGGCTGTGGCGGTCACGGTCAAACTGGCCCGGGTGGCGCTGCTGGCCCCGGTGATGGGGGTGCTCGCCGTCCGGGAGCGACGGCGCGTCCGTGCGCTGCCCGGCGGTGGGGCGCGGGATGTGCGGCTGCCGCCGGTGGTCCCGGTGTTCGTCGTCGGCTTCCTGGTCGCGATGGCCGCGCGGACGACGGGGCTGATCCCGGAGCCTGCGCTCGCGGGCCTGGGGCACGTTCAGCAGCTGCTGCTGGCCGCGGCGATGTTCGCGCTCGGGCTCGGCGTGGACCTGCGGGCCCTGGCGACGGTCGGACGCACACCGCTGGTGCTGGGCGCCGCCGCGACCCTCCTCATCGGCGCCATCGGCCTCGCGGGAGCGGTCGCGCTCGGCTAGGGACGCCGTCGACGATCAGGCACCCCGCCCTCGTGGGCCTCCCACACCGCGGCCGCCCTGTCCTCTCGCGCTGACTGAGAGTAGCGTTGAAGGATGAGTCAATCGTCCCCCGCGCTTCCAGCCCGATCCGGCTGGAAGCGCGCGCTGGGGATCCTTGGGATCGTGCTTCATGTCGTTGTGGGCTACTTCTATGTGGCGGCGGGGCTCGTCACGCCCGCACCTTGGCTGGTTGGCTTCCTCATTCTCTGGGTGGTGCTCCTGGTCGTCGCCATTTCCCTCGTGCGCCGGCACCCGTTGTGGGTGCTGGTGGTGCCCGTTCTGGCGCTTGGTCTCCTGGTGGGTGGAGTCTCGCTCGGCGAAGCCCTGCTCGGGTGGACCGCCTAGTGTCGACACCCTGAGCCATCCCTGATCTCCATCGGCGCCATCGATATCGAAGCCAGAGACCCGGCTGCGCTGGCAGCGTTCTGGGGGGCCGTCACCGGCGCCACCCCGTCCCCGGGGCGCGGACGGCGGGCCAGTCGCCGTCGGTGATCGAGTACTGCGCGGTGTCGATCACTTCGCCGCTGCGCAGGATCCGGTCCCTGGGACTCGCCGGCGCGGTCGCGATCAGCTGGTGGTCACGATCGGCGCTGTCGCCGGTGAGAGCTTCAACGCACCGAGCCAGGCCGCAGCCGCCCCCATCGCCGCCAGCGCGGGAATGAGCAGGAACGCGGTGTGCACGCCCGCGGCGTCGGCGAGCACGCCGAGTATGAACGGCACCACGCCGACGGCGACGCCGAGCGCCACCATGACCAGCCCTTGGGCTGCATCCTTGGACCCGCGCGCGGTGGAGAGCAGGATGCTGGACGCAAAGGGGTACAGCAGGCCGCAGCCCATCCCCGACACCGCAAGCCCCAGGATCGCAACCGGCGGCACCGTGGCCAGCCACAGCGCCAGCCAGCCGACTGCGGTGACGCCGAAGGCCACAATCACGAGCCGGCTCGGTGGGTAACGGGCCGTGAACCACCACGAGATCAGCCGCGAGGTCGCCATGCCCCCGATGAAGGCGGCCACCGCGGCCGCGGCCACGGCCGTCCCCGCGCCGGTGCGCTCGGTCATCAGAGGGAGCGCCCAGAACGTTGTGGCGTTCTCAATGGCCACCCCCATCAGCATGGCCAGCAGGAACCACCAGCCAGCGGCGGGCAGCTGGTCCAATGAACGCCGCAGGACCCCAATCCTCTCGGCGCCGCGAGGAGGATCGGCACTGGTCGGCCCGGACTGACCACGTGGCGTCATCGCACGCGACGCTGGCATCCGCAGCCAGACGACGGCCATGACCACACTCATCGGCACCGTCACCAGGACCACGGGGCGCCAGCCGAACCCCGCCGCCACACCGGCGCCGATCGCCACGGGGCCCAGTAGACCCACCAGCGTCCCCAGCCCGTTAGCAGTGGTGACGGCGTCCGCCGGCTTGAGCCAGTGATAGAGGACGAGCCCGGCCTGGGCCGCCGCGATGGCCATGTTGCCTCCGAGGGCGAGCACCACCGCCGCGGTCATCGTCTCAGGCAGGGACGACAGCACCGTCAACCCAACAGCGCCGGCCGCGACCAGGCCCGCCCCGAGCAGGAGGGCCCCGCGTCGGCCGAGCGCCTGGACGACGGGGGCCAGGACCCCGCCCGCCAGCGCCGTCCCGATCGCCAGCGCGGTCCCATGCAGACCGATTTCCGCCGCGCTGAAGCCCAGCTCGCCGCCCAGAATCTGGATCACCGGGCCGAACGTGTAGAGCAGCCAGCCCCACAGCACGAAAGCCCCGTAGAGACCGACGCTGAAACCGTCGAACCGGGCCGGCGCAGACGGGTCGTCGCGAGTGGTCGACACATCGTCTGGGGAGGTCACTGTCGCAGTGTAGAGACCTCGACACCAGACCCGCCTCGCGGGCCGGTGGTCGGCAGAGGTGAGCGGCGCCGCCATCGTCGGCGTCGTGGGCTCGCGGAATATGCCGAAGAGCCGCCGAGTTGCCACTGATAGCCGATCAATGAAGGGTGCGCAGGTGTCTGGATACGAGCGCGAGCAGATCAACAAGCGGAACGTGCAGGAGTTCTACGACCTCATGTTCAACCAGTGCCGGCCGGCCGAGGCGATCCAGCGCTACGCCGGCGACACCTACACCCAGCACAATCCCCATGTCGGCGACGGCAAGGAGGCCTTCGTCGAGTACTTCGAGCGGATGGGCGCCCAATACCCCGGCAAGAGGGTCGAGTTCGTTCGTGCGATCGCCGAGGACGACTACGTCGTGCTGCACTGCCGCCAGACCTGGCCGGGCGACCACGACTACGCCGGGATCGACATCTTCCGCCTCGACGCGAACGGAAAGGTCGTCGAGCATTGGGACGTGCTGCAGGTGGTGCCCGACCATTCGGCGAACGCCAACGGCATGTTCTGAGCTCACAGCGGGGGCTGGGTGGAAACTGGTGTCATGGCGACGCGGATGAGTCAGTTGTGGTGGAGCGCGATCGGAGACCTGCGCATCCATCCGGTCCGGAAGTGGATCCGAGCCACCGTCGGGGCCCAGACCGTCGTCGACACCCGCCGGGCCCTCCTGGTCTGGGAGCCGCGGCGTGCGGTGGGGTCGTACGCCGTTCCTGAGGATGACGTCGTCGGGCACCTCGTCGCGGTGGAGACCATGGGAGCGCTCGAGCGGCCGGTGTCGCTGGAGGACGGCCCACCCGTCGTCGATCCGAACACCCCGTTCACCGCGCACACGGCGCCTGGCACTCCCCTGACGATCCAGACGCCCCACGCCAGCCTGACAGCTGCGGCCTTCAGGCGTGACGATCCGGACCTGGCCGGGTACGTCGTCCTGGACTGGAACGCATTCACCCAGTGGTACGAAGAGGATGAGCCTGTCATGGGTCACCCGCACGACCCCTTCGACCGGATCGACTGCCTTCGTTCGAGCCGCCGCGTGCACATCGCACACGCCGGCATCAGCCTCGCCTCCACCAACCGGCCCATCCTGCTCTTGGAGACACACCTTCCGCCGCGCTTCTACGTTCCGCGCGAGGACGTCGCGATGAATCTCCTCGAGCCTTCCGAGACGCGCACCATCTGCGCCTATAAGGGTCGCGCGTCGTACTGGTCCGCCCGGGTCGGGGACACCCTGTTGCCTGACATTGCGTGGTCCTACGAGGATCCGCTCCACGACGGGGAACCTGTTCGGAACCTCATCGCCTTCTTCACCGAGCGACTCGACCTCACCCTCGATGGCGAGAGCCAGCCTCGGCCGCGCACCCCCTGGTCTAGCGCGGGCCCACCCCCGGCCACCCCGCCAGGGCAGTGAACATGGGGCTGAAGTAGGGAACCAGCCAGACAGCGGGCAGGCGGCGGTGGTGAGTGCCCGCAACGGCGACTTCGTGGTGTGCGCCGTGAACGGGGCCCAGTGCGCGGACCTGCCCTCCCACCGTGGACAGCACGAAGGCCGAGCATTGAATCAACGCTCGGCCTTCGCAAATGGTTCGGGGGAGGACGGCTCCCGGACTCGTGTGGCTCTGAGACCTACCCGTCCGTCTCGGCGGGCGTCGGCGATGATCGTCGGCAATGCATCTGGAAACCACTCGACCGCTTGTTCCATCGTGGCTCTTCTCTGTGGGTTCGGCTTCCGATGGCTTCTGCGTACCCACCATTACACGCTTCTTGCGGCACCTGCGCAAGGCCCATATCAGAAGAATCTCGTAAGAATTTCTCACAATGCCCGGCGCGTGGCTGCTCAGGATGATCCTCGACGGCGACTGGCACGGTGTGGTCGTCACCAGCGCCGGGGGTGACCTGCAACTTCCTACGCATACAGCGGTATCTGTGCATATACGCAGAAGCCGCTCTATAGGTAGAAAGTTGCTGAGGCGAGGCCGACACCACGTCGGCCAAGGGCACGCGACGGTGTACTCACCGGCAGAGCCATCGGCCTGCAACACACGGCAGCGTCGGGTTGCGGGCCGCTCAAGCGCACCTGCAGCGTCAGTGAGATGCCGCCGAGGCAGAGAGGCGCGCAGCGCCCAGCCAGGCGCTGCGCGGCCGCGATGACCATGTTGCAGCCCGATCTCGGCCGCACCGAAGCGGCCTCCGCACCCAGGAGCCGGATCACCGCGCCGAACGCGTAGAGCAACCATCCCCACAGCAGGAACGCGCCGTACATCCCGCGGCCGAAGCGGTCGAAGCGGCGCGGGGCCGACGCGTCATCGCGGGTATTCAGCGCACCGTCAGGGGAGGTCACAGTCGAAGTGCAGGGACGTCCCCTCGCCCCATTGACGACGCGCGTCCCATGGGCGGCCGATGACCCACCACCCTGCCTGCGCGGCCGGACGTGACCTGCATCGTCCTACGCAGAGAGCGGCATCTGCGAATATTCACAGATGCCGCTCTCCAGGAAGAAAGTTGCAGAGGTCGGCGACACAGTCGCCTCAGCTCGGGCTCAGGCGACCGTGTCGGCCGTCCGCACCGGCAGCGTCTTCGGCTTGAACGACGGCCGCGTCGCCTCGTAGGCGGAGATCGAGTCCGCCTGCATCAGGGTCAGCGAGATGTCGTCGAGGCCGTTGAGGAGGCGGTGCTTGGTGTACTCGTCCATCTCGAAGCTCACCACCACGTCGCCGCGGGTGATCGTCTGGCTCGGGAGGTCCACCGTGGTGGGCACGTTCGGGTCCGCGTCGATGGCGTCCCAGAGCCGGTCCACGTCGGCTTCGGAGATCTGCGCCACCAGCAGGCCGGCCTTGCCGGAGTTGGAGCGGAAGATGTCGCCGAAGCGGCTGCCGACGACCACCTTGAAGCCGTAGTTCTGCAGCGCCCACACCGCGTGCTCGCGCGACGAGCCGGTGCCGAAGTCGGGGCCGGGGATCAGGATGGTGCCGGTCTTGAACGGCTCCTTGTTGAGCACGAACTCGGGGTCGTTGCGCCAGGCGGCGAACAGCCCGTCCTCGAAGCCGGTGCGGGTGATCCGCTTGAGGTACACCGCCGGGATGATCTGGTCGGTGTCGACGTTGGAGCGGCGCAGCGGGACGGCCACGCCGGTGTGGTTGACGAAGGGTTCCATGATCAGCGTCCAATCAGGTCGGCGGGAGCGGCCAGGTGGCCGACGATGGCGGTGGCGGCGGCAACTGGCGGCGACACCAGGTGAGTGCGGCCACCCTTGCCCTGGCGGCCCTCGAAGTTGCGGTTCGACGTCGACGCCGCCCGCTCCCCCGGCGCCAGCTGGTCCGGGTTCATGCCCAGGCACATCGAGCAGCCGGCGGCACGCCACTCGGCCCCGAAGTCCAGGAAGATCTTGTCCAGGCCCTCGGACTCGGCCTGCAGGCGCACCCGGGCCGAGCCGGGCACCACGAGCATGCGCACGCCGTCGGCGATGTGCTGGCCCTCCAGGATGGATGCGGCCAGGCGCAGGTCCTCGATCCGGCCGTTGGTGCAGGAGCCCAGGAACACGGTGTCGACGGTGATGTCGCGCATCGCCGTGCCGGGGGTCAGCGCCATGTACTCCAGCGCGCGCTTGGCGGTGGCCTGCTCCACCTCGGACTCGAAGTCCTCAGGCGCCGGCACCACGCCGGCCAGCGGCACGCCGTGGCCGGGGTTGGTACCCCATGTGACGAAGGGTGAGAGCAGGGTGGCGTCGATGTCCACCTCGACGTCGAAGGTGGCGTCGTCGTCGGTGCGCAGCGTCTTCCAGTACTCGACGGCGGCGTCCCAGTCCTCGCCCTCGGGCGCGTGCGGGCGGCCCTTGAGGTAGGCGAACGTGGTCTCGTCGGGGGCCATCATGCCCGCCTTGGCGCCCCACTCGATCGACATGTTGCAAATCGTCATGCGGCCCTCCATCGAGAGCGCCTCGACGGTGGAGCCGCGGTACTCGACGATGTAGCCCTGGCCGCCGCCGGTGCCCACCTTGGCGATGAGCGCCAGCACGACGTCCTTGGCGGTGACGCCGTCGGGCAGCTCGCCGTTGATGTTGACCGCCATGGTCTTGGGCTTCTTCTGCGGCAGCGTCTGGGTGGCCAGCACGTGCTCCACCTCGGAGGTGCCGATGCCGAAGGCCAGCGCGCCGAACGCGCCGTGGGTGGAGGTGTGCGAGTCGCCGCAGACGATGGTCATGCCCGGCTGGGTGACCCCCAGCTGGGGGCCGATGATGTGCACGACGCCCTGGTCGCGGTCACCCAGCGAGTGGATGCGGATGCCGAACTCGGCCGCGTTCTTGCGCAGCGTGTCCACCTGCGTGCGCGACACCGGGTCTGCGATCGGCAGGTTGATGTTGAGGGTGGGCGTGTTGTGGTCCTCGGTGGCCAGGGTGAGGTCCGGGCGGCGGACGGGGCGGCCGGCCAGGCGCAGCCCGTCGAACGCCTGCGGGCTCGTCACCTCATGGACGAGGTGCAGGTCGATGTAGAGCAGGTCAGGCTCCCCCTCCACCGCGCGGACGACGTGTGCGTCCCAGACCTTTTCGCTCAGGGTCTTGCCCATGGTTCCTCTTCTCAGGCGAACAGCGTGCAGAAATTCTGGGCCCAAGTATGTCCGATGCGTTCAGGCCCGCCGGGTTGCGTGTCCACATAGTGGATTGATAATCTCACCATATGGACGACACAAGTGGAGTTGGCGTGCTCGACAAGGCCGCCTCGGTACTGGCGGCGCTCGAGCGCAATCCCCTGACCCTCGCGGGCCTGGTCACGGCCACCGGGCTGGCGCGCCCGACGGCCCACCGGCTGGCGGTGGCACTCGAACATCACCGCCTCGTCGGACGGGACCTTCAGGGGCGTTTCGTGCTGGGGCCACGCCTGATCGAGCTCGCGGAATCCGCGGGCGAGGATCCCCTGCTGTCCACCGCCGGCCCCATCCTCACCAGGCTGCGCGACATCACCGGCGAGTCGGTCCAGATGTTCCGGCGCCAAGGCGACACCCGCATCTGCGTGGCCTCCGTCGAACGGCCCACCGGGCTCCGCGACACCGTGCCCGTGGGTTCCCAGCTGCCGATGACGGCCGGCTCCGCGGCGCAGGTGCTCCTGGCGTGGGAGGAGCCGGACAAGCTGGAGAAGCTGCTGGAGGGCGCGTCGTTCACCATGTCCACCCTGCAGGGGGTGCGACGGCGCGGCTGGGCCCAGTCCGTGGCCGAGCGGGAGGCGGGCGTGGCGTCCGTGTCGGCCCCCGTGCTGGCGCCGTCGGGCAAGCTGATTGCGGCGGTGTCCGTCTCCGGCCCCATCGAGCGGCTGACCCGCTCCCCCGGCCGCCTCCACGCCCCAGCGGTGCTCGCCGCGGCGGAGCGGCTCAGTGAAGTGCTGCGACGCAGCGGGGCACCCGAGTAGCGGCAGCGGCCGAGAACGACGAAGTCCCCCAGCCGTTTCCGACTGGGGGACTTTCCATCTGGTAGCCCCGACGGGATTCGAACCCGCGCTACCGCCTTGAGAGGGCGGCGTGCTAGGCCGCTACACAACGGGGCCCTAGCGAGAAGGAGTTTAACACCTTCCGCAGGGGTACTAGGACTCGAACCTAGACTGACGGAACCAGAATCCGGCGGGCTGCCAATTACCCCATACCCCTGTGCGCCCGGTCACCCGAGCACGAAGATGAACCCTACACCAGGGCTTCACCGCCCCGCAAACCGACTCCCCACGTCGCTCCGCCGGCCGCCGTGGGGCAAGCGTCCCGCGTAGCCCGCCGCGGCCGGCTCCTCGCCGCCGTCGCTGTGAGCTGGGCTCGGGTAGTGAGTTGAGCCGATGGATGGGTTCGCGGCCGTCCCCACACGTGCGTTGAGCGTGGCCCCCTTCTCGAACCCATCCATCGGTTCAACTACCCCCCCCATCCGCAGCCACGCCCCCGTCGCTGCTGAGTTATCCACAGGCGCGGCCCGGGCCCTTGGCTGCGGCCCGGGCGCTGCGGAGACTGGTCACATGGATCCCGAGATCATCCGGGGAGTCGCCGACGGCGTGGTCACGGCCCGGCTCGCCCCACACAAGGCACGCGCGCTGAACTCCTCCGCCTTCCGCGGCCAACTCGAACGGCTCCTCCCGGGTGTCTACGGGAGCCTGGGTGCCAGCACGACAACTGCGGGGCGGCTTCGCGCGGTGAAGGCCTACGGAGACGACATCGCCCTGGTCCGGCGCAGCGCCGCCGCACTCACCTTCTGGCCGGAGATCGACCAGAAGCCCACGCTCGAACTCGCCTGCCGCCGCGCGATCCGCCCCGGCTACGGAATGGAAGTGGAAGAGCGCCTCATCCCCAAGCAACTCCTGACCAGGCGCGACGGCGTGCTGTGTACCGTGCCAGCGCTGACCGTGCTGGATCTCATCCCGGACCTGGGTGCGGAGCCGATTCAGCAGGCCCTTCGGCGTAGTGCATGCACTCTGAAGCAGATGAAGCACGCGCTGTCACTTACGCCGCGCCGTCGCGGCAACAAGCTTCGCCGCGACCTCCTCGAGCAGTCCGCTGACTCGCCCTGGTCTGCGCTCGAGTTGTCGGCACACGCCGCGCTTCGCGCTGCCGGCATCACGGGGTGGCGCGCGAACCTGCCCGTCTTCATCGGCGGGCGCAAGTACTACGTCGACGCCGGCTTCCGCGAGCGAAAGATCGCTCTGGAGTTTGACGGCTACGCGTTCCACAGCTCACCGGAGGCTTTCCATGCGGATCGCGCCCGCGACCTCGCCCTCATCAAGGCTGGGTGGCTCGTCGCCCACTTCACGGAGAAGAGCCTGCCCAGCCTGGTGGAGACAACCCTCGGACTTCTTCAGCTGCGCCCACTCCGATCACCCTCAACTCCCTCAAGGGCCGCGGCGGGACTTCGTGTTGAGCCGATGGATGGGTTCGCGAAGGGTCTCACGCTCAAGCCAGGTGTGGGCCACACCGCGAACCCATCTATCGGCTCAACGCACCCCCACCCCGAGCCAAGCCATGCTCATCGCCAGGCACGGATGGCAGACGGCGACGGCGTGAACGAGTACGACGGTGGAGTCAGGGGGTGACCGTCGCGACCCGGAGTCGGCGGCCCAGCCACCACGCCGCGACCCCGAACACCGCGAACCCCGCGACGTTCCACGCCGCCTCCGCCCAGGTGATCGACGTCACGCCCCGCAACTCCGCCACCGATGAGGTGAAGATCGCGTATCCGTAGGCCGCGACATTGTTGACCACGTGCGCCGCGATCCCCGCCTCCAGCCCCCCGGTGACCACCACCAACGCCCCGGCAACCAGCCCGAACGCCAGCCGGTGAGCGAACAGAGCAGGATTCTGCACCCCGTGCAGCAGCGCGAACACCAGCGCGGATCCGACGACGCCGGCCCACGCCCGGCCTGTGGCCGAGCCGATCACCTGCAGCAGATACCCCCGGAAGAAGACCTCCTCGGCGGCCACCTGCAGCGGCGCCGTAAGCGCCACCATGACCGCGAACGCCACCCAGCCCTCCTGGCCCCCGTGGAAGACCGGCATCTCCCCGGTGGCGAACGAGGCCCACAGCACCGCGTTGAGCACCACGGCGGCCACCACCAGCGACATGGCCAGGTACCGCCACCGCATTCCCGGCTGGACGGAGGCCAGCCACCGAGGCCGCACGCCGTGCACGTAGCGCACCAGGAGGATCGTCACCGGGATCAGGGCGGCCAGCGCCAGGTGACCTGCCGCCGGCCCCTCGGGCAGCTCATACGCCGACGCCGCGGCCGAGTACTGCACGAAGTCGCCCCCGCCGCGCATCAGGAAGCCGACGCGGAGCACCAGCGCGGACACCAGCGGCACCACCAGCGCGAACGCGCTGAAGGCCAGCAGGCCCCCGAACACGTCGGTGAACGTCGAGAACCCCGGCCGCCGGAGTGCCAGCGGATACGACAGCCCCGACGGCGGGTCCAGCGGCTCGCCGAACAGCGCCAGCTGCGGCGGCTGGGTCACGCGTCGGCGACGGGGTTGCTCAGGACGCCCAGGCCGTCGATCTCGACGCTCACCACGTCTCCCGGCACCATCGACCCGACACCGGCCGGCGTGCCCGTCAGGATGAGGTCACCCGGCAACAGCGTCGTGAACGAGGAGATGTAGGTGACCAGCTCGACGATGCCGCGCACCATCTGGGACGTGGAGCCCTGCTGGCGCACCTCGTCGCCCAGGCGGGTCTCCAGCGTCAGGTGCTCGGCCTCCTCGATGGTGAGGTGGGTGTTCATCCACGGCCCGAGCGGCAGGAACGTGTCCGACCCCTTGGCCCGGGCCCACTGGCCGTCGGTGCCCTGCCAGTCGCGGGCGGTCACGTCGTTGGCGATGGTGTAGCCGAAGATCACCTCGGGCACCCGCTCGGGCGGCACCTGCTTGCAGATGCGCCCGATGACGATGGCCAGCTCACCCTCGTAGTGGAGGTTCTCGCAGCCGGCCGGGCGGAGGATGGTCTCGTCGGGGCCGATCACGGAGGTGTTGGGCTTGAAGAACAGCAGCGGCGCCTCCGGCACCTCGCCGCCCATCTCCTTGGCGTGATCGGCGTAGTTCCTCCCGACGCCGACGATCTTGCTGCGCGGGATCACGGGCGCGAGCAGGCGGACCTCGTCGAGGTCGTGCCGCTCACCGGTGTAGTTGACCGCGACGCCGGCCAGGGGGTCACCGGTGAGTGCCGCGATGGTGTCCGGATGGTCCCCCCCGTCCACGGCGAGTTCGATGATCCCGTAGGCGGGGTCCTGGCCATCCTTGACGAAACGTGCGATGCGCATGGCCCCAAGCCTAGTGGAGGCTACTCGGCCGCCACGTGCGTGAGGATGCCGTAGGCCAGGGAGTCCATCAGCGCCTCCCACGAGGCCTCGATGACGTTGGTGCCCACACCCACCGTCGTCCAGGTGGAGCCGTTGTACGACGTGTCGATGAGCGTGCGCACGGAGGCGTCGGTGCCGTGTCCCTCGTCCAGGATCCGCACACGGTAATCCGTCAGCTCGAACTCGGCAACCTCCGGGAACGGTGCCGCGAGGGCCTGCCGCAGGGCGCCGTCGAGGGCGTTGACGGGGCCGTTGCCCTCCCCCACCACCATGTGCCGCTCCCCCTTGGCGGTGAGCTTGACCGTGGCCTCGGAGATGTTGATTCCGTCGCGCTCCTCGGTGAAGACGCGCCACGACTGGACCTGGAACGGGAGAGCGAGGATGCCCAGCTCGTCGCGCAGCAGCATCTCGAACGACGCGTCCGCCGACTCGTAGGAATACCCCTCGGCCTCGCGCGCCTTGACCCGCGCGGTGATGGACGCGGCGAGCTCGCGGTCCGCGAGGTCGAAGCCCAACTGCTCGCCCTTGATCTGGATGTTCGCGCGGCCCGCCATGTCCGAGATCAGCATCCGCATGTCGTTGCCGACGAGGGCCGGGTCGATGTGCTGGTAGAGGTTCTCGTCCACCTTGATGGCCGAGGCGTGCAGGCCCGCCTTGTGCGCGAAGCTGGAGTGGCCGACGTAGGGCTGGCGCCCGAGCAGCGGCTGGTGCGCCACCAACGCGATGGCGTGCGCCACGCGCGTGAGGTCCCCGAGCTGCTCCGGGGGCAGGATGTCCCACCCGTACTTGAGCTGCAGGTTGGGGATCAGCGCGGAGAGGTCCGCGTTACCGGTGCGCTCGCCGTAGCCGTTGAAGGTGCCCTGGACGTGCATCACGCCGGCCTCGACGGCGGCCAGGGTGTTGGCGACGGCGCACGCGGTGTCGTTGTGGCAGTGCACGCCGAGCTTCGCACCGGTGGCGGCGGCTGCCTCGATCACCTCACCCATCCAGCTGGGCAGCATGCCGCCGTTGGTGTCGCACAGCACCACCACCTCGGCGCCGGCGTCGTGGGCGGTCTGCACCACCTGGATGGCGTACTCGGGGTTGGCGCGGTAGCCGTCGAAGAAGTGCTCACAGTCCACGAACACCCGCTTGCCCTGCGAGCGCAGGTACTGCACGGTGTCGGTGACCATCGCGAGGTTCTCCTCGAGCGTGGTGCGCAGCGCGCGGAACACGTGCTCGTCATGCGACTTCGCGACGATGCAGATGACCTCGGTGCCGGCGTCCACCAGCGCCTGCGTCAGGGCGTCCTCCGACGCCTTGGCGCCCGCCTTGCGGGTGGCGCCGAAGGCCACCAACTGGGAACGCTGGAGGTTGAGCTCCTTCGCGCGGACGAAGAACTCCGTGTCGTTGGGGTTGGCGCCGGGCCAGCCGCCCTCGATGAAGGTGACGCCCAGCTCGTCGAGGTAGCCGGCGATCTTCAGCTTGTCCGGCACCGTGAGGTGAAGCCCCTCCTGCTGCGCGCCGTCGCGCAGTGAGGTGTCGAAGACGTGGAACTCGGCCGGGCGGGTCGGCAGCATCGGCATTGATCTCTCCCAAGGGTGGTCAGTCAGAGCGAAGGATACCCCGAGCGGACGGACCCGCCCTGTCTCAGCCAGTGGACGGGCACCCCTCACCCCTACCCTGACAAATCGGCGACGCCGTAGGGTCCTGCCATGACTCACACCAGCACCATCGCCGTCATCGGCGGCGACGGCATCGGCCCCGAGGTGACCGCCGAGGCCCTCAAGGCGCTCACCGCCGTCGCGGGCGCAGACGCCTTCAGCTTCGTCCACTACGACCTGGGCGCCGAGCGCTGGCAGCGCACCGGTGAGGTGCTCCCGGACTCGGTGCTGGAGGAGCTGAAGGGCGTCGACGCCATCGTGCTGGGCGCCGTGGGCGCCGCGCCTGGTTCGAAGGCGATCCCGAGCGGCCTACTGGAGCGGGGCCTGTTGCTGAAGCTGCGCTTCGCGTTCGACCACGCGATCAACCTGCGCCCCTCGAAGCTGTACCCCGGCGTGCCCACGCCGTTGGCGCCCCGGATCGTCGAGGGCAAGACCGTCGACTTCGTGGTGGTGCGCGAGGGCACCGAGGGGCTCTACTGCGGCAACGGCGGCGCCGTGCGCGTCGGCACACCGCGAGAACTGGCCACGGAGGTCTCCGTCAACACCGCCTACGGCGTGGAGCGCGTGGTTCGCGACGCCTACCGCCGCGCCAAGGCCCGCCGCGGCCAGCTCACCCTGCTGCACAAGCACAACGTGCTGGTCAACGCCGGCAGCCTGTGGAACCGCATCTTCACCGAGGTGGGCCAGGAGTTCCCGGACGTGGAGCGCCGCTACCTGCACATCGACGCGGCGATGATCGCCATGGTGGTGGACCCGAGCCAGTTCGACGTCATCGTCACCGACAACCTCTTCGGCGACATCGTCACCGATCTCGCGGCCGCGGTCACCGGCGGCATCGGGCTCGCGGCGTCGGCCAACATCAACCCCACCGGCGAGTACCCGTCGATGTTCGAGCCGGTGCACGGCTCGGCCCCGGACATCGCGGGCCAGGGCATCGCCGATCCGACGGCGGCCATCTCCTCGATGGCCCTCCTGCTGGACCACCTCGGCAGGCCCGAGCTGGCACAGCGGATCGACGACGCGGTCAGTGCGGACATCACCGAGCGCGGTGCCTCCACGTCGCGGACCACGGAGACCGGCGATCGGATCGCGGCCCGCCTGGCCTGACGACACCCAGCACGAGGCCTGCCCTCGTCGCCTGGCCCTCGCCGTGCTCGCGAGTGTCAGGCGTCGAGATCCTGCTCGATCAACGCCCCGAGCGCCGCGACGGCCTCCGCGTTATCGGACTCGACGGTGACCTGAGCGCCCGCGGAGGCCCCCAGCGTCATGATCATGAGGCTCGACGCTGCGTCGACGCCCTCGTCCTCGGGGGTGCCCGCGATCCGGAGGGTGATGTCGTCGTCGTAGGCGCCGGCCGCCTCGGCGACGATCGCCGCCGGACGGGCGTGGAGGCCGACGGAGGAGCCGACGGTGACTGTGATGGATGCCATGGTGGTGTCTTCCTGTGTGGTGCGTGTGCGGCTCGGCCGGTCAGCTGAGTGCGACGACGTCGATCTGGTGGGCCGTCACGTCTGCCGGCGTCGGCAGCGTCGTGCCGGGCAGCTCCGCCGCCGCGGAGCCGTAGGCGACGGAGGAGGCGAGGCGATGAGCGGGGTCCGCTCCGGCAACCTCCGCGAGGATGTATCCCGCGACCGCCGAGTCCCCTGCCCCGACGGTGCTGCGCACGTCGATGCGCGGCGCTTGGGCGAACCAGGCCCCCTCGCCGGTGACGAGCACGGCCCCGGCGCCACCGAGGGTGACGAGGACGGCGCGGATGCCGCGCTCATGGAGGCGCCGGGCGGCCGCGACGACGCCGCTCACATCGCCCCTGTCCGCGGCGTCTTCGAGCGCTGCCGGGTCGCCGCCGGTGAGCTGGGCCAGTTCCTCGGCGTTGGGCTTGATGAGGTCGAGGTTCACCGACGGTGCGGCGAGGAGGGCATCGAGCGCAGGACCCGACGTGTCGACCGCGATACGGCACCCCAGACCGGCCAGGCGGCCGACCAGGCGCGCGTACCAGTCGTCCGGGACGCCGGGCGGCAGAGAGCCGGCCAGCGTCACCCATGCCGCGCCCTGGGCGACGTCGACCAGCATGTCAGCGGCCACCTCGAGCTGCGCGTCGGTCAGCGCGGGGCCGGGCTCGTTGAGCTTGGTGGTGGTGCCGTCGGGTTCGGTGACGGTGGTGTTCATCCGCACGCGGCGGCCGTCGTCGAGCATCTGGCCCAGAACGGTCAGGGGCCGCTCAGCGCGTTCCGCCAGCGCCCGGAAACCCCGGTCCAGGGCGGCCGCGACCACCGTGACGGGCAACCCGGCCGAACTGACCACGCGCGCCACGTTCACCCCCTTGCCGGCGGCCTGTTCCGTGACGCCGCTCGCGCGGAGGACCTGCCCCCGCTCCAACGGCCGGTCGAGGGTGAGCGTCCTGTCGATGCTGGGGTTGGCCGTGAAGGTGACCACTCTGCGTGCGACGTTGTCGACCATGTCCGCTCCCTTGAGGCTTCGCTTGTAGACGTTTATACGCCACTTCCGGAAGCAAAGCAAGGGAAACCGACATAAACCCACATTCTCAGGGGGCGACGACGACGCGCAGGTCAGCCGCCTCCAGGGCACTCCTGGAGGCTTCAGCCAATCGGTCATCCGTGACGAGGGCGTCCACGTCCCCGAGAGCGGCGAACTGCACCAGGTAGTCGGCTCCGAACTTGGTGGCGTCGGCCAGCACGTAGACCTCCCGTGCAGCACTCATCATCGCGCTCTTGATCGCGGCCTCGGCCGGGTCCGGTGTCGAGAAACCGTGGTCCACCGAGAAGCCGTTCGTCCCGAGGAACGCGACGTCCACCCGCAAGCGCGCCAGCATGGCCTGCGCCTCGGCGCCGACGGTGGCCTGCGTGAGCCCCCGGACCTGACCCCCGAGCAGCAGCACCTCCACACCCGCGCGATCGGCCAACGCCGAGGCCGTCGGCACCGAGTTGGTGACCACCGTGGAGACCCAATCCGGCAGGAGCGCCCCCACCCTCGCCGTGGTCGTGCCCGCATCGAGCAGCACCGTGAGTTGATCGCGGCGCGGCAGCATCGTCACCGCGTGGGCCGCGATCGCGAGCTTCTCGTCCTGCGACGTGGCCTCGCGTTGCCCCACTGGTGCCTCCGTCAGCCACAGCTTGTCCGCCGGCACCGCGCCGCCGTGGACCCGGCTCAACAGTCCACGCGTGGCCAACGCGTCGAGATCGCGCCTGATCGTCTCCGGCGTCACGGCGAACCGGACGGCGAGTTCGGTCACCGCAACCCTGCCCAATCCCCTGGCCAACGTGACGATCTCGTGCTGCCGCTCCTCCGCGTACATGCGAACTCCTCCACCCATGGGAGCCCGCGGGCTCCAGTCCAAGCCGATCCAACATCATCGGACCTGTGTTTATGTTGACTTCGTGCCGTTTGGAGGCGACGATAGTCGTACAACACCCCTCATTGTGGAGGAACATGGAATCGATATCACTTCGGGGCACCGGTGTCGTCGCCGGTGTCGCCTACGCGCCAGCCGCCTGGACGCGCCCTGCCGTCGCCACACCCCCGGCGCGCCCTCAGATCGAAGAGCAGGACCGCCCCCCGGAGGAGCTGCGGTTCGCCGCCGCCGCCTCAGCGGTGGCGGCACGCTACGAGGAGCGCGCGACGCTCGCCACCGGTGTCGCGGCTGAGGTCCTCGCCGCGACGGCGGGCCTGGCCAAGGATCGCGGCTGGCTTCGCGCCGCCAAGAAGCTCATCGCCGCCGGGACACCCGCCGAATCGGCGGCGGCCACGGCGCTCGAGGGCTTCGTCGCCCAGCTCCTCCAGCTCGGCGGTCTCATGGCCGAGCGCGCCACCGACCTCCGCGACATCCGTAACCGCGTCGTGGCCGAGCTGCTGGGGCTCCCCGAGCCGGGCATCCCGACACCGTCGGCGCCGGTGGTGCTGTGCGCCGACGATCTGGCCCCCGCCGATACCGCGGGACTGGATCCGGCACTGATCACGGCGCTCGTCACCCGGCTCGGCGGGCCCACCAGCCACACGGCGATCATCGCCCGGCAGCTGGGGATCCCGTGCATCGTGGCCGCCGCCGCGCTGGACACTGTCGAGGAGGGCACACCCCTGCTCGTCGACGGCACGACCGGCATCATCACGATGCATCCCGACGCCGACGCGGCCGCGGAGCGCATGCGCCGTGACCGTCAGCTGCGCGCCGAGATCCGCTCCTGGCGCGGCCCCGCGCGGACAGCGGAGGGCGCACGCGTCACACTGCTGGCCAACGTGCAGGACGGTGCCGCCGCGCGGGTCTCGGCCAGGTCGGAGGCTGAGGGCGTGGGACTGTTCCGCACGGAGCTGTGTTTCCTCACCGCGCAGACCGAGCCCAGCATCCAGGAGCAGGCCCGGATCTACGGCGAGGTGTTCGCCGCCTTCAGCGGCCGCAAGGTGGTGGTCCGCACCCTGGACGCCGGCTCGGACAAGCCTGTGCCGTTCGCGAACCACGACGACGAGGCCAACCCCGCGCTCGGGGTGCGCGGCATCCGGCTGGGCTGGACGAATCCGGGACTGATCGAGCGCCAGCTCGACGCCATCGCGCTGGCCGCGGACGACGCAGGCGTGGCGGAAGCGTGGGTGATGGCACCCATGGTGGCCACCGTCGACGAGGCGTTCGAGTTCGCGGCCCAGTGCCGCACCCGTGGCCTCAAGCCCGGCATCATGGTCGAGGTGCCGTCGGTGGCCCTCCTGGCCGAGCAGTTCCTCTCCGAGGTGGACTTCTTCTCCATCGGCACCAACGACCTCACCCAGTACGCGCTGGCCGCGGACCGGATGTCGAGCTCCCTGGCCCTCCTCACCGATCCTTGGCAGCCCGCAGTGCTGCGCCTGATCCAGCTGGCTGCCGAAGCCGGGGTGTCGGCCGGAAAGCCCGTCGGGGTCTGCGGCGAGGCCGCCGCCGATCCGCTGCTCGCCTGCGTCCTCGTCGGACTTGGCGTGTCCTCGCTGTCGATGGCCGCGACGGCGATCCCGTCGGTGGGGGTGCAGTTGGGCCGGGTGACCGCAGATCAGTGCCGGGACGCGGCGCGGCGCGTGGTGGCCAGCCGCAACGCGCGCGACGCGAAGGACCTCGCGCTGTCGCTGCTCGGCTGAGCGCGGCACAGCGCGAAAGGGGCCGGGCACCACACGGTGCCCGGCCCCTTTCGCGTCGGCCGCAGTGCGGGTCAGGGCTCGACGGTGACCTTGATCGCCTCGCCGCGGGCGACGATGTCGAACGCGGTGAGCGCGTCGGCGAGCGGCACGCGTCGCGTGATCAGGTCCTTCACCGGGATCTGACCAGAGGCGATGTAGGCCAGCGCATCCCTGTGGTGCCTCGGCGCAGAGCCGTTGGCGCCGTGGATGTGCAGCTGGCGGTAGTGCACCAGGTTGCTGTCGCACGTGATGGTGGGATCCGTCTTCGGCAGGCCGCCGAAGAAGGAGATCCGGCCGTTACGGGCGGCCATGGCGATCGCCTGCTCCTGGTTCACGTTGGCCGGGGTGGCCGTGATCACCACGTCCGCGCCGCGCCCGTCGGTCATCCGCATGATTTCGGCGACGACGTCGGTACTGGACGCGTCGATCGTCGCGTCCGGCTGCACGGCCTCGGCCGACATGGCCAGGCGTTCGGCGTTGATGTCGACCAGGACGATCGTGCCCACCTTGTGCACCCCCCGCGCGATGCGGATGTGCATGCAGCCGATGGGTCCGGCGCCGAACACCACGACGAAGTCCCCCTCCTCGATGCCGAGCTGTTCCTGCGCGTTGATGGCGCAGGCGAACGGCTCGACCGCGGAGGCCTCGTCGAAACCGACGCCCTCCGGGATGCGGTTGAGCCCATCGACCCGGAGTACCTCGCGGGGAACGATCATGTACTCGGCGAACCCCCCGTCGTACTGGTAGCCCACGGAGGTCTGGTTCTGGCACACGGCCATCCAGCCCTTGCGGCACTCGTGGCAGTCGCCGCACGGCACGGCGGCGATCACCTGGACGCGGTCGCCGACGGCGAAGCCGCCCAGCGACTGCTCCCCCACCTCCACCACCTCGCCCGCGATCTCATGGCCCATCGTGGTGACACGGGTGATGTTGACGTGCCCGTTGGCGCGGATCTTGACGTCGGTGCCGCAGGTGGAGCAGTTGCGGACCCGGATCTTGACCTCTTCCGGGCCGCACTCCGGCTCGGGAACGTCCTCGAGCCGGACGTCTCCGGGGGCGTGGAATCGCAGTGCTTTCATCGGTTCAGTCCTCGGGGGTCAGGAGGCTCAGGACCTCGTCGACGGTGGTGGCAGCGCGGAGCCGCTCGGCGCGGGCCTTGTCCGCCAGCGTGGTGGCCAGCGCGGCGAGGAGCGAGACGTGCTCGTCGCTGTTGGAGGCAATGGGGATGACGACGTTGACGACGTGGCCGTCCCAGTCGACGCCCTCGGGGTACTGGAGGAACCCCAGCGCCGCGGACCTGATGTGGGCGCGTGCCTCGTTGGTGCCGTGCGGGATCGCGACACCCTGGCCGAGGAAGGTCGTGGTCTGCAGCTCGCGGGCGAGCATGCCGTCCACGTAGGCCGGCTCGGCGGCACCGCAGGCCACCAGGACCTGGCCGGCCTGGCGGATGGCGTCGTCCTTGCTGCCGGCGGAGAGGCCGAGGCGCACGTTCTGTCGCGGCAGGAGGCCGGGAGCGAGCCGCTTCCTGGGGCGGGCGAGCGTCGCTGTGGTGGCGGCGGGTGCGGCTGACGAGATGGGCTCCCCCTCCGGTTCGCCGACGCCGGTCGCGGTGAGGGTGCGTCCCTCGCGGATCGCGAGCTCGACACGATCGAAGGCCGGGTCGCCGAGGTAGGAGGCGAAGGGGACGACGACGGTGCCGGGGACGCGCTTGGCGGCCCGGTCCGCGAGGCCCTCGTGCGTCAGCACCACTTGAGCGTCGGTGGGAATCTGATCGACCGGCGTGTGGATCACCTCGACGCCGTAGGGGGACAGGCGCTTGCGCATCTGGCTGGCCACCATGACCGAGGAGCCCATGCCCGCGTCACACGCGATGACCACCTTGCGGACGGCGGAACCGAGGATGCTCACGCCGTCACCGAGGGCGCCGGAGGACGCCAGCGCCGCCTCCGCGGCCTCGACGGTGTCGTCGGAGCCCCGGCCGAACTTCAGCAGCGCGGAGGCCACCAGGAACGACACCACCGCCGCGGTGAGCACGGTGAGGATCATCGGGAGGTGCCCGCCGGGAGGCGTCACGGCGAAGTAGGCCAGGATGGAGCCGGGCGACGGCGGGGCGACCAGCCCCGCGTTGAGGGTGGTGGCGACGAACAGGCCGGACATGGAGCCCGCGATCATGGCCAGCAGCATCACCGGGCGCATCAGGATGTAGGGGAAGTAGATCTCGTGGATGCCGCCGAGGAAGTGGATCACGATGGCGCCTGACGTGGAGGCGCGCAGCGACCTGGGGCCGAAGAGCATGAAGGCGGTCAGCAGACCCAGGCCGGCGCCGGGATTCGACTCGACCATGTAGAGGATGGACTGGCCGGCGGTCTGGACATCCATGGCCGCGAGCGGTGTGAAGATGCCGTGGTTGATCGCGTTGTTGAGGAACAGCACCTTGCCGGGTTCGACGAAGAGCGACGCCAGCGGCAGCAGGTTCGCGGCGACCAGCCAGTTCACGCCGGCCGACAGCACGGTCACGATGGCGGCCACCACGGGGCCCACGCCGAGGGTCCCGAGCAGCGCGAGCAGCATCCCGATGATGCCGAGCGAGAAGTTGTCCACCACCATCTCGAAGCCGGGGCGCACCTTGCCCTCGATGGCGCGGTCGAACACGCGGAGCGCGTAGGCCGCGGCGGGGCCCATGATCATCGCGCCGAGGAACATCGGCGTGCCGCTGAGCGTGGCGAACTCGGTGATACCGCCGATGATCACACCGGCGGTCGCGATGGCGCCGATCACCGCGCCGCGCTGGCCGTGCACCATCCGGCCACCCGTGTGGCCGATGAGGATCGGCAGAAGGAAGTACAACATGGGGCCGACGAGGCCCGCCAGGGTGGCATTCGGCAGCCAGCCCGTCTCGATGAACAGAGCCGTGATCAGGCCCCAGGCGATGAACGCACCGATGTTCGGCATGATCATGCCGGCCAGGTAGCCACCGAATTTCTGGATCCCTGCCCGCAGGCCGGGACCCTCCAAGTTCTTGTTGACGCGTGCGTCAGGAAGAGCGGTCATCATCTTCTCCCGTGATCGGCCGGTCGACGCTTCGATGCGCAGCCGGGTGGGCGCTGACCCACGTGGCAATCCTGAAGGCAAACCAACCCAAAGTCAAGTAAACACCACAGATATTTGTGGGATCGTGTTGTTTTAGTGGGTGCCGCGCAACAAGAGGGGCCCGTGACCGTGGTCACGGGCCCCTCTTTCGTGCTAGATCAGCGGGCGGCGGAGCCCTCGACGTAGTCGGTGTCGTCGGTCTTGACCCAGCTCATCAGCCCACGCAGTTCGCGTCCGGTCTCCTCGATGGGGTGCGCCTCGCCCTTGGCCCGCAGCGCCTTGAACTCCGGAGCCCCGGCATCCTGATCGTCGATGAACCGCTTGGCGAAGGTCCCGTTCTGGATGTCGGTCAGGACAGCTTTCATGTTCTCCTTGACCCGGGCGTCGATGACGCGCGGACCGGAGACGTAGTCGCCGTACTCGGCGGTGTCGGAGACGCTCCAGCGCTGCTTGGCGATGCCGCCCTCGTACATGAGGTCCACGATGAGCTTCAGCTCGTGCAGGCACTCGAAGTAGGCCACCTCAGGCTGGTAGCCGGCCTCCACCAGGGTCTCGAAGCCCGCCTGCACCAGGGCGGAGGCGCCGCCGCACAGCACGGCCTGCTCGCCGAAGAGGTCGGTCTCGGTCTCCTCGGTGAAGGTGGTCTTGATCCCGCCGGCGCGGAGGGCGCCGATGGCCTTGGCGTAGCTGAGGGCCAGGGGCCAGGCGTTGCCGGTCTCGTCCTTCTCGACGGCGATGATCGCCGGCACGCCGCGACCGTTGGCGTACTCGCGGCGCACCAGGTGCCCCGGGCCCTTGGGGGCCACCATGCACACGTCCACGCCCTCCGGCGGGGTGATGTAGCCGAAGCGGATGTTGAAGCCGTGGGCGAAGAACAGCGCGTCGCCCTTGGTCAGGTGCGGCTCGATCTCCTCCTTGTACACGGTGCGCTGGACCTGGTCAGGGGCCAGGATCATGATGAGGTCCGCCTCCTCGACGGCCTCGCCCACCGGGAGAACCCGCAGGCCCTCGGCCTCGGCCTTCGCGGCCGACGGCGAGCCGGGGCGCAGCCCCACGCGCACGTCGACGCCCGAGTCACGCAGGCTGAGCGCGTGGGCGTGGCCCTGCGAGCCGTAGCCGATGACGGCGACGTGGCGACCCTGGATGATCGACAGGTCGGCGTCGTTGTCGTAGAACATTTCTGCCATGGGTTCTCCTTTTGAGTGCTGTGTTACTTCGCTTTGTGTTCTGACATGCTCCGGGCGCCCCGGGTGAGCGCCACCTGTCCGGACTGCACCAGCTCGATGATCCCGTGCGGCGCGAGCATCTCGAGGAGGGCGGCGAGCTTCTCGTCGCTGCCCGTGGCCTCGACCGTGATCGATTCGGCCGACACGTCCACGGCCTTGCCGCGGAACAGGCTGACCACGTCGATGACCTGGCTGCGGGAGGTGACGTCCGCCCGGACCTTGACCAGCATCATCTCGCGACGCACGGCCGAGGGACCCAGCTCGAGGACCTTGCGCACCTCGATGAGCTTGTTCAGCTGCTTGACGATCTGCTCGAGGGTGGCGTCGTCCTCGACCTGCGCCACCACCGTCATCCGCGACACCTCCTCGCGCTCGGTGGGCCCGACCGCGAGTGACTGGATGTTGAACCCGCGCCGCGAGAAGAGCGCAGCTATCCGGGTCAGCACGCCTGGGCGGTTGGACACCAGGATGCTCAGGGTGTGGTTCTTCACAGCACTTCCTCTTCCCACTCGGGGGCCATGTCGCGGGCCACGCGGATCTCATCGTTGCTGACACCGGCGGGCACCATCGGCCACACCATCGCATCCTTGTGGACCACGAATTCGACGACGACCGGGCGGTCGTTGATCTCCAGCGCCTGCTGGATCGCGGCTTCCATCTCCACCTCGTTGGTGGCCCGCAGACCCACGCATCCCATCGCCTCAGCGAGCTTCGGGAAGTTGGGCAGGGAGTCCGTCGACAGGTCCGTGTTGGAATACCGGCCCTCGTAGAACAGCGACTGCCACTGGCGCACCATGCCGAGCGCGTTGTTGTTGATGATGGCGATCTTGATCGGGATGTTGTTGAGCGCGCAGGTGACGAGCTCCTGGTTGGTCATCTGGAAGCAGCCGTCCCCGTCGATGCCCCACACCGTCGTGTCCGGGTTGGCCACCTTGGCGCCCATGGCGGCGGGCACGCAGAATCCCATGGTTCCGGCTCCGCCGGAGTTGATCCAGGTGCCCGGCTTCTCGTGCGGTAGGAAGTGCGCGCACCACATCTGGTGCTGGCCCACGCCGGAGACGTAGATGGTGTCCGACGGGCTCAGTTGACCGATCCGCTGGATCACCTCCTGCGGGGACAGCCGGCCGTCGGGCGCCTCGTCCCAACGGGGCTGGTAGCGAGCCTTCATGGTGGCGAGGCGGTGACGCCAGGCGTCCGCCTCAGGGGCCGGGTACGCCTGGATGGCCTCGTTGAGTTCCTTGAGGGTCTCCCTGACGTCTCCGACGATCGGGACGTCGACGGCCTTGTTCTTCCCGATCTCGGCGGGATCCACGTCGGCGTGAATGACCTTGGCGTCCGGGGCGAAACTGTCCAGCTTGCCGGTGACCCGGTCGTCGAAGCGGGTTCCGAGCGCGATGAGCAGGTCCGACTTCTGGAGCGCCCCCACCGCCGCGACCGTGCCGTGCATGCCCGGCATGCCCATGTTGAGCTCGTGGCTGTCCGGGAACTGGCCGCGGGCCATGAGGGTGGTGACGACGGGGATGCGGGTCCTCTCGACGAATTCCGCCAGTTCGGGGGCGGCCTTCGCGAGCGCGATGCCGCCGCCCACGTAGAGCACCGGCCGCTTCGACTCCGAGATCATCTTCGCAGCGGCCCTGACCTGGCGGGAGTGCGGCTTGACCGTGGGACGGTAACCGGGAAGGTCCAACTCCTGAGGCCACACGAACGGGCCCGATCCGGCGAGGGCGTCCTTGGCGATGTCCACCAGGACCGGTCCAGGACGGCCGGTGGCCGCGATGTGGAACGCCTCCTGGATGGCCAGCGGGATGTCCGCGACTCGCTTGATCAGGAAGCTGTGCTTCGTGATCGGCATCGTGATGCCGCGGATATCGGCCTCCTGGAAGGCGTCGGTACCGATGGAGTGGCTGTTCACCTGGCCGGTGATCGCCACCAGCGGCGTGGAGTCCATGTACGCGTTGGCGATGGGCGTGACCAGGTTGGTGGCGCCTGGGCCGGACGTCGCGATGCACACGCCCACCCGGCCGGAACTCATGGCGTACCCCTCGGCCGCGTGGCCGCCGCCCTGCTCGTGCCGCACCAGGATGTGGCGGATCGTCGAATCGAAGAGGGGGTCGTACAGCGGAAGAATGGCGCCGCCCGGAATGCCGAAAGCTACGTCGACACCCATCCGTTCCAGCGACTCGACGAGCGCCTGCGCCCCCGTCATGACTTGACCGTCCTTCTGCGTCATTGCCTCTCCCTTCCGTGATTGCTCGCCTGGGTCATCCCAAGAAAAAACCCCCGCCGCCCGTATCGGGCACACGAGGGAGCGCTTCGGTCTGTGGTGACGTGAAGCGCTTAGGGAATTACGACGAGCCAGCTCATGGGCATGGGTACACCTTTGCCCGTGATCGGCACCCTGTCAAGCGATCCCGGCGGGTCTTCCACAATGTAAGACGGCGACCCGGACGCATGTCCGGGCCGCCGTCTCACGGGGTCGACAAGGTCACTCGGTGACGGGGCGACCCTCGACGGTGCGGATGGTGGTCAGGGCCCAGCCGATGACGGCGAAGAGGAAGCCCAGCCCGATGACCAGTGCGGCCACGCCGTAGGACACGACGGAGGTGAACAGCGACGCGCGGAGGAAGGAGCCGTTCATGACCGTCTGACGCGTGGCGGTGTACTCGTCGGCCAGCACCGTATCGCCGGCCTCCTTGGCCTCCTTGGCGAGGGCGCCGAGCTCGGCGTAGGTCTTGCCCTCGGACAACTTCATCGCGTGGACGTTGATGATCTCCGCCTGCGCATACGCGGTGACCGGACCGGAGACGGTCTTGCCGGCGTAAGCGCCGCCCATGAACGTGGAGTCGCCTGGCACGGTGATGTTCTCGGCGGCGAGCTGTGAGCTGACGGTGCCCCAGGTGAGGGCACCGGCAACAATCATGACAATGCCGGCGACGATCGAGACGATCCCGGCGATCTTGGTGGCCTTCATGTGAGGTCCCCTTCTGTATCTGTGGGGGACGCGTCGGCGTCCCGATGACAGACGTCAATCTAGTACAGCCTCTCTTGACCCCAACGGGGGGGTGGTATTAAGACGCGCAGCGGGTGTTACCCCCTCCGGGTCACCGTCGCCCACACCGCGTCGAGGTCAGAGGCAACCGGGCCCCGCATCCCGCCGATACCGGGATTGTCCGCGTACCGCGGGAGTACGTGCACGTGGGTGTGCAGCACCTCCTGCCCGGACACCGGCCCGGCGTTGGAGAGGATGTTGCACGCATCCGCCCCGAGGCGCTCCTTCAGGAGCCTGCCCACGCGCGCCACGGCCGGTCCGATCTCGGCGAGGACCGCATCGTCGGAGAGGGCGTCGACGGTGTGGCGGCGCGGCACCACCAGCGCGTGTCCCTCCTGCCAGGGCTGAATGTCGAGGAAGGCGATCGCCGCATCGTCCTCGTAGATCATCCGCGCCGGGATCTCCCCCGCGACGATGGCGCAGAACAGGCAGTCCATGCTTCCCTCTCTCATCTCACCTCGAAGCCCGCCGCGCGCAGGCCCGCCTTGACCTCGTCGATCGTGAGCGTGGCGTAGTGGAAGACGCTGGCAGCGAGCACGGCGTCGGCGCCGGCCTCCGCCGCGGCGACGAAGTGCTCCACCGTCCCGGCCCCCCCGGAGGCGATGAGCGGCACGTCGACCACCGCCCGCACGGCCCGGATCATCTCGATGTCGAACCCGTCCGTGGTTCCGTCGGCGTCCATGGAGTTGAGGAGGATCTCCCCCACCCCCCGCCCACAGGCCTCCTTCGCCCAGGCGATGGCGTCCACGCCGGCGGAGCGCCGGCCCCCATGCGTGGTGACCCCGAAGCCCGACGGCATGCCCTCCTCGCGGCGCGCGTCCAGGGAGAGCACAAGCACCTGGTCTCCGAAGGTCCGCGAGATCTCGTCGATCACGCCCGGACGCGCCAGCGCACCGGTGTTGATGCCCACCTTGTCCGCCCCGCTGCGGAGAAGCAGATCCACGTCGGAGACCTCGCGGACCCCACCGCCCACCGTCAGAGGGATGAACACGGTCTCGGCGCACCGCGCCACCATGTCGCGGGTGGTCGCGCGCCCGTCCGACGACGCGGAGATGTCCAGGAACGTCAACTCATCGGCCCCGGCCGCCGAATAGCGCGCGGCCAACTCGACAGGGTCGCCCGCATCCCGCAGGTGCCGGAAGTTGACGCCCTTGACCACCCTGCCGTCGTGAACGTCGAGGCAGGGAATCACGCGCAGGGCTACGGCCATGCGCCTAAC
Source organism: Tessaracoccus pujii (assembly GCF_055326215.1). NCBI lineage: Bacteria > Bacillati > Actinomycetota > Actinomycetes > Propionibacteriales > Propionibacteriaceae > Tessaracoccus > Tessaracoccus pujii. The sequence goes on from NZ_JBUZNP010000003.1 coordinate 140,775, forward strand.
CTAATCCTCCGTCAGGTCGGCCGCCACCACGCCACGGCGCATCGCGTCCGCCGCCTCGTGACACGTCCGGCGCAGATCGCCTGGGCCCGTGGCAGTGGCCAGCTGGCCGGCAAGGTCGATCACCTGGCGCACCCACCGCACGAAGTCACCCGCCGAGAGACTCGTGTGCCGGAGCACCTTCGCCAGGTCCTGTCCGCTGGCCCACCGCCACGCCGCCTCGGCGAACCCGATGTCCGGCTCGCGCCCGCGGTCGCGCTGGTGCTGGCGCTCCAGCAGGCCCACCTCGCGCCAGACCGTGCGCAGCTCGGACTGGGCCCGCTCCGATGCGGCGTCCGGCATCCGCGGCGGCGCCGCATCCCGCGTGGGCCGCGACTCGTACAGCAACGTGGAGAGCACCGCGGCCAGCTGCGGGGGCGTGAGCCCGGCGAAGATGTCGCGGCGGACGCACTCGGCGGCCACCAGGTCCAGCTCGTTGTAGATGCGACGCAGCATCCGGCCGGCATCGGTCAGCTCATCGCCGTCGAGGTAGCCCAGGTCTTCCAGCACCGCGGTCACACGGTCGAACTGCCGCGCCAACGAGTTGGCCCGTCCACTCACCTCGGCCTCCGCACGCGTCGCCTCGCGTTCGAGGCGCAGCACCCGTGCGGCCTCCACAGCGTGCAGCTCGCGCTCCGGGCAGTCGTGGCATGGATGGGCCCGAAGGTCCGCCCGGAGCTGCCTGATCTCCCGCTCCACCGCGTCGTCGCTGCGCTGCGCCCTGACGGGCACATCCGGATCCAGCGCCTCCACCTTGGCCGACATCGCCGACAGCAGCGAGCGGCGGTCCTTGCGGTCCCGCACCGAAAAGTCGCGTGGCACCCGAACCCGTCCCACGGGGCTGATCGGGCCGGTGAGGTCGTGCGGCTGCAGCTTCAGCACGGTGTGGTCCCCCGAGATGATCTGCGCCCATGGTTCGGCGTCGCGGTGGGCCTTCTGGCCCACGCGCAGCACCACCGACCACCCCTGCCCGGGCACGTGGACGATGTCGCCGGGCAGGAGGGTGGTGAGGCTCTCCGCCGCGACCTCGCTCTGCTCTACCCGGCGCGACTTGGACGAGGAGGCCTCGAGCCGAGAGATCTCGTCCCTGATGCGCGCGTAGCTCATGAAGTCGCCCAGGTGGCATTCGAGCGCGACCGCCGCGCGGTCCAGGTCCGCCTGGAGCTGCCGACCGACGCGCGCTGCCGTGACCACCGACTTGTCCGTCTGGAACTGGGCGAAGGACTGGTTGAGCAGGTCCCGCGCCCGCTCGCGTCCCAGCGTGGCCATGAGGTTGACGGCCATGTTGTAGGTGGGGGCGAAGCTGGATTTCAGCGGGTAGGTGCGGCGCGAAGCCAGGCCGGCCACCGCCCGCGGGTCCATGCCGGGCTGCCACAGGACGACGGCGTGACCCTCCACGTCGATGCCGCGACGCCCCGCGCGCCCGGTGAGCTGCGTGTACTCCCCAGGGGTGATGTCCGCGTGACTCTCGCCGTTGTACTTGACCAGCTTCTCCAGCACCACGGTCCGGGCCGGCATGTTGATGCCCAGGGCGAGGGTTTCGGTGGCGAAGACCACCTTGAGGGCCCCGGTGATGAAGGCCTCCTCGACGATGGCCTTGAACGCGGGCAGCTGGCCCGCATGGTGCGCCGCGACCCCGGCGGTGAGCGCCTCGCGGAACTCCTCGTAGCGCAGCGCCTCCAGGTCCTCGGCGCTGAGACCCGCCACGTGGCGGTCCGCGATGATTCCCAGGAGGCCGGCCTCCGCCCTGTCGGTCAGCATGATGCCGGCGTCGTAGACCTGCCGCACGGCCGCGTCGCAGCCCACGCGGGAGAAGATGAAGTAGATCGCTGGGAGCAGGGACGCCCGCTCGAGCGCGATCGCCACCTCTCCGCGGCTGGTGGGGCGCCCGGCGAACTTCGGATGGGTGGCCCCCCCGTACTGGCCCGATCCCTGACCCGGCACGGACTTGCCTCTGCCGCTGCGCCCCCGGGGGCGCCGGGAGTCGTCGCGCACGCGGGTGGCCTCCGACCTGCTCACCTGGAGGAGTTCGCGGTTCACCCTGGCCAGGCGCTCTGCCGGGAGCTCGGAGGCCGTCGGCGCCACACCGTCGAACAGGTCGATGAGGCGCCGCCCCACCAGGACGTGTTGGTACAGCGGGACGGGTCGGCGCTCGGAGACCACGATGGAGAACTCGCCGCGCACGGTGCGCAGCCATTCGCCGAAATCCTCGACGTTGCTCACGGTGGCCGACAACGCCACGATCTGCACCGATTCGGCCAGCCCGAGGATGACCTCCTCCCACACGGGTCCGCGGAATCGGTCCGCGAGGTAATGCACCTCGTCCATGACCACGAAACCGAGGTTGCCCAGCGTCGGGGATGCCGCGTAGATCATGTTGCGCAGCACCTCGGTGGTCATCACGACGATCTGGGCGTCGCCGTTGACGGACGTGTCGCCGGTCAGCAGGCCGACCCTCTCCGGTCCGTAGCGGTCCACGAGGTCGTGGTACTTCTGATTGGAGAGCGCCTTGATGGGCGTGGTGTAGAAGCACTTGCGCGACTCGGCGATGGCCAGGTGCACGGCGAACTCACCCACCACGGTCTTGCCCGCCCCCGTCGGGGCGGCCACCAGAACCCCACGGCCCAGGGCCAGCTCGCGGCACCCGTCGAGCTGGTACTCGTCCAGGCCGAACGGGTAGAGGGCGGCGAACTCGCGCACCTCGTCGGGCAGGGCGTCAGTGCTCACCCACCCAACCTAGCAGCGTGCCGTGCGCCCTGGTCAGGCGACGATGAGGCGCAGCACCCCGGGGCGGCACTCGACGGTGGCCGGCACCTCGCCCATCTCCTCGCCGTCGCCCATGAGGAACAGCCCTGCCCCGTCCACCTCGATGGTGCGTGCCTGGAGCCTCTCCACCACCGGTGAGGAGACGAAGCCGCCCGTGTAGGTGAGGGGCAGCAGCCGCAGCAGTTTCCCGCGTGACGCCTTGTGGATGATGGTGACATCCAGGAGCCCGTCCGCGGGGTCGGCGTCCGGAGAGATCTGCATGCCTCCGCCGAACACGCCGGTGTTGCAGACTGCCACCAGCATGGCCTCCACCTCGCGGGGAGTGCCGTCGATCACCAGCCGGTACCTGAGCGGCGAGAAGTGCGCCAACTCGCGCAGGGCGATGTAGCCGTAGCTGAGTGGCCCGAACCGGAGGTGGATGTCGTTGGTGGCGCGGTTGACCCGGGCGTCGTAGCCGCTGGAGACGACCGCACCGACGTACCGGGAACCAGCGGTATTGGTGAGCAGGGACAGGTCCATCGTGCGCGTGGTGCCGTGCACCAGAGCCTCGGTGGCCTCCTTGATCGAGCCGGGAACGCCGGCGCCCCGGGCGAAGTCGTTGCCGGTGCCGGCCGGAATGATGGCCAAGGTGGCGTCGGTGTCCGCGCACGCGTTGAGACCGAGGTGGGCCATGCCGTCACCGCCCATGACTGCCACAACGTCGCCGGGTCTGGCCTCGAGCGCGGCCGTGCGGGTCAGGTCTCGGGCCTGCTCGTAGGAGGTCGACATCACCACGTGCAGCTCCGAGCCGGGCAGCCCGTCGTGGAGCCGCCGGATGACCTTCGGCAGGGCGCGCCCTGCACGGCCTCCACCCGAGCGCTCGTTGCACACGACGGTCACGAGCCGCCGCTTGGCGAGCTCGTGGCTCACTTGCCGTCCTCCAGGTCCACGGCGAACTCGGCTGCGGTCTCCTCGGTGATGCCGCGCCTGCCGTCCCAGACCCGGCAGATGATCTCGGCGATGAAGAACATCACCGACAGCGGCACGGCCAGAGCCAGCATCGAGAACGGGTCCGTCGACGGTGTGGCGATGGCCGCGAACACCACGCTGCCGAACAGCACGAACTTGCGGACACGCTTCAACTGGTAGCCCCGCACGACGCCCGCGAGGTTGAGCCCCACCAGGACCACTGGCAGCAGGAAGGACAGTCCGAACACCAGGACGACCTTGAGCTCCATCCCGAGGAAGCTGCTCATCTCCAGCAGGTTGACGATGTTCATGTCCTCGGGCGTGAAACTCAGCAGCACGCTGATGCCCTTCGGCCACACGAAGTAGCCCAGGGCCGAGCCGCCGAGGAAGAGCGGCACGGCAGCTCCCAGGAATCCGAAGGCGTACTTCTTCTCCTTGGACACCAGCCCGGGGGCCACGAAAGCCCAGAGCTGGTACAGCCAGATGGGGCTCGTGAGGGCGATGCCACCCGCCATGCAGGCGATGACCGCCAGAGTGAACGGTGCCACCACCCCGTCGTTCACGATGAGGGTCTGGGCGTCCGGGCGCGTAGCCTTCAACTCGGCCACAGCGCTGTAGTAGGGCGCCATGATCACCTCGATGAGTTCACGGTAGAAGAAGATGCATGCCATCGCTCCCAACGCGATGGCCAGCGCGGCGACGGTGACGCGGTAGCGCAACTCCCGCAGATGATCCGTCAGCGACATGGTGCCGCCGGGGCCCCCACGCGGGGGCCGCAGCCACGCCAACCGGCTCGGCTTCTTCATCGCCGGTTCAGTGGGCGCGGAGGCCACGGTCAGTGCTCGGGGTTGTTCTTGCGGTCGATCTCGGGCTGGACGATCTCCGCATCGACGACCTCGTCCGTCGAGCCCTTGGGCTCCACGACCTTGACCTCTTCCTTGAACTCACGGATTGAGCGTCCGACGCCCTTGCCCAGGCCGGCCAGCCGGGATCCGCCGAACAACAGCAGGGCCACGATCAGGATGATGACCCATTCCATCCCACCGAGGGCGAAGAGCAGCGTTGGCATAGCGAGAACCTTTCGTCTGCAGCGGCGCGCCACTGCGGGGTTACGGACCAGTCTAGTCGCGCACGTGGTGGGCTAACCGCACCTGGCCGATCAGATCGCTCATCTCGGCGGCGCGCTCGGCGACGACGGCCACCTCGGCCATCACGTCGTCGGCCTTGTGCTTGAGCGTGACGGCGTACGCGGCCAGAGCCGCCAAACCCAGCAGGGCGATTCCGCCCACCACCGCAACCCAGATCACGGGGCAGATGCTACCCGACCGAATCGCCGTACAGCTCCAATGCCGCCGAGGCCCGTCTCCGCGCGGCGTCGAGCACGGTGGCGTCGGAGACCGAGAGCACCTGTGGGCCCAGCCGCAGCAGCAGCGCGACCGCCCACTGGAGGGACGCCACCGGGAAGGTGACCGTGAGCCGCTCCCCCTCGTCGACCATGGATGTGGTGGGGTAGTACTCCGCCACCCACCGGGCCGACGGCGCCAGGGTGAGCGTGAGCTGTGCCGCCGCGTCCCCGAACCAGGAGGACGGGGGATCACCCCGGTCAGGGGCGGGCTCCCCGAGCTCGTCGACGGCCTCCACCCGGTCCAGCCGGAAGGAGCGCCACGCATCCCGCGGCCTGCTCCACGCATCCACGTAGCTGTAGCCGTCGACGAAGCGCAGCCGTGCAGGTTCGACGACGGCCTCCGAGGTGCCAGCTCGGCCGGGCGTACGGTAGGTGAGCCGGACGGCGAGGCGCCCGGCAATCGCTGCCGCCAGCGCCGCGCGATGCCCCGGATCCGAGGGGGCGACGGCGACGCTCACGCCGCGGACCTCACCGCCGACCGCGGCCTCGAGCTTGGCCAGAGCGGACCGCGCCGCGGCGGAGTCCGCGGCCACCTCCACCACGACCCGCAGCGCCGCGAGCAACCCTGCCGCCTCCGCGGGCCTGAGCCTGAGGGGCCGGCCGAGCACGTCGGCGTTGCGGAAGAAGATGTGCCCGTCCTCCCGCGCGCTCTCGATGTCGACGTCGAACAGGTCGTCGTAGTAGCCACCCGGCAGCCCACAGAACTGCAGCACCTCGAGATCCTTGACCACCTGGCCGGGCGTGGTCCCGAAGACCCTGGCCACCTCCGTCGCGGTGACCCCCTGATGGGCGGACAGGTAGGGCACCATCCGCAGCATCCTGCCCAGCTGCTCCTCCGACTTCACGACGCCACCGCCCTCAATCGTTGGATGACCATGTCCCGCAGCCTCTCCGGTTCGAGGAGCACGGCGTCCGGCCCGGAGGCCGCCACCTCGTCGACGATGGCCGCCTCGCTGTTCAGGCGCACGCGGTGCGCGGAGAATCCGCTGGGGATGTCTCCGGGCCAGTCGACCGGCTCCACCGACTGCCAGGCGTGCGCCGCCTCGTCCCGCAGCGCGACGACGGCCGTGGCCTCGAACGAGGGCTCCAGGCGTGCGGCCCGCTCGTCGGCGTCCTCCGGCACCACGAACGCCCCGGGTCGGCCCACGGGCTGGGCAGGCGCCGTGAGACGGCTGAGCTTGAAGAAGCGATCGTCCTGCCGCTGCGGGTCGAACCCGAAGACGTACCACTGGCCGCGCCGCTGGATCAGCTTCCACGGCTGCAACAACCGTGACTCCCCCCGGTAGCCGAACCCCACCACGGTGCGTGAGAGCACGGCCTCGTAGACGACATCGAAATTGGGATCGTGCACCTCGACGCGCGGGGCGATGGTGGGAACCAGGGCGGGATCCGGCGCGGCGCCGCCGGCGTGCAGTGCCTCGAACGCCTGCGCGGTGTGATCCGCCGCCACGGAGTCCTGCCACACCTGCCCGGCCACCCCGAGAGCGGCGAGCTCCTCGGGGGTGAAGGACAGCGGCGGGAGTTCGAACTCGCTGCGCAGGATGCGGTACCCGTTCTCCTCGTCGGAGTCCGGGTCGTTGGAGCCAGTCTCGATCGGCACGCCGAGGCCGCGAAGCTCATCCTTGTCCCGCTCGAACTGCCTCTCGAAGCCTCCGATCGAGCCGCCGCGATAGCCCTCGACCATCTCGCGCAGCTCGTGCTTGGTCAGGTACCGACGCGTGCTGAGCAACGCGATCAGCAGGTTGAGCAACCGCTCCGACTTCCTCGCCGACATGACACCTCCGCTTCCAGGCTATCGGCCCCCCGGCCCAGACAGCCGCGACCCGCCACACAGCTGGCAGCATGGTGCCCGTGCCCCACGTCGACCGCTACGCCCCCAGCCCCACCTCAGATCTGCACCTGGGCAACCTGCGCACCGCCCTGGCAGGGTGGCTCCTGGCGCGGCACGCGCGCGGCTCGTGGCTGCTGCGCGTCGAGGACCTCGACCAGGAGCGGGTCCGGGCCGCCGACGGGATCGAGGCGCGGCAGCTCGACGACCTGCGCCGCCTGGGGCTCGACTGGGACGGCCCGGTGCTACGCCAGTCGGAGCGCCTCGACCTGTACCGCGACGCGCTGTCAGGGCTGCCCACCTACGAGTGCTTCTGCACCCGTCGGGAGATCGCCGAGGCGTCGTCGGCGCCGCACGACGGCTACCGCTCTTACCCCGGCACGTGCCGCAGGCTCACCACCGCCCAGCGAGCGGAGCGACGCGCCGGCCGCCCACCCGCGCTCCGCGTCGACTCCGCAGGGGCGGCCTTCACCGTCGAGGACAGGTGGGCCGGCCGGGTCACCGGGACGGTGGACGACTTCGTGCTGGTCCGCAACGACGGGCAGTACGCCTACAACCTGGCGTCGGTGGTCGACGACATCGCCTCGGGGGTCACCCACATCACGAGGGGTGCTGATCTGGTGAGCTCCGCACCCCGCCAGGCGTGGCTGACCGAGCAGCTCGGCGGGCGGCCCGCCACCTACGCGCACGTCGGACTGGTCCTCAACGGGGAGGGACAGCGGCTGGCCAAGCGCGACGGCGCGGTCTCGCTCGCGGACCTGCTACCGCTTCACGACGCGGCGGACGTGTTCGCGGAGTTGGCGGCGTCGCTCGGGCTGGGCCCCTGCCGCACAACGCGAGAAGCGCTGGCGGCCATGCCAGGCGACCAGCGCTTCTTCCAGGGTGCGGTGTGGAGCGACGCGGCGCTCCGGCCGCTCAGCCCTGCACGTTGAGGACGTCGATGACGTAGATCAGCGTCTGCCCGGGTGCCAGCGGCGGGGTGGCCTGCGGCACACCGTCCGGATAGGCCTTGGCCGGCGGCACCACCAGCATGACGCGGGAGCCTCCGGTCTGGCCCGCCAGCCCCTCGGTCCAGCCGGCGATGAGATTGGCCAGGGGACCCTCCTGCGGCTGCCACGCGTCCTGCCACAGCGCGCCGTCGTAGGTCCATGCCCGGTAGCGCACCTGGATGGTGGAGGCCTCGGTGATGGCGGCGCCGGGGCCCTTGACGAGCGGCTGCACGACGAGCTCCGTCGGGGCCGCCGCTCCGGCAGGCACCGCGACCTCGGGCTTGCCGTCGGTCATCGTCACGGCGGGCAGGCCGGCGGCGGGGGCCACCTCCTCGCCTGTCACGTCGTCGAAGTTGGCCGACAGGATGTCCACCACGAACACGATCGAGTCGCCGGCAGCGATGCTGCCGTCCTGGGTGCCCTCGGGATAGCCGTCCTCGCTGGGCATCGCGATCAGCACGCGGGACCCGACGGCCTGGCCCACGAGCCCTTCCTGGAAGCCGGCCACCACGCCGTCGAGTGAGAACGTGGCGGGCTCCCCGCGCTCGTAGGAGCTGTCGAAGATCTCCCCGGAGGTGCCGTTGACGCCGACGTAGTTGAGGGTGACGATCGAGGTGTCCGTCAGCTGCTGGGCGCCGCCCGGACGCAGCACCGACGACTGGGTGGAGGTGATCCCCCACGGTGCCGGCACGGTGACCACCGGAGTGTCGTCGTCGCTGACCTCGATGAGGCTCAGGTCAGCCGACGGGGTGACGGACGCAGCGGCGCTGGCGCTCGCGGATGCGCTGGCGCTCACGCTGGGCGAGGCGCTGGCGGACGCGGACGGCGCCGGCGCGGACGGCGAACTCGAGGCCTCCGGGTCTGCGCAGGCGGTCAGGGCGATCAGGGATGCGGCGCCGATGGCCAGGACGGCGCGGCGCAGCGAGCGGGCGGAGAAAGTCACGCCGGAATGCTAACGCAAGCGCCCAAACCGCTCACATCCCCACCAGGTCGAGCAGCGCGCCCAACTCCTCGCGTGTCAGCTCGCGGGAGTCCCCCACGCGAAGGTTGCCGAGGCGGATGGGCCCGATCTCCGTGCGGGCAAGCCTGTCGACGGGGTGGCCGACGGTGTCCATCATGCGGCGCACCACCCTGTTTCGGCCCTCGTGCAGCGTGATCGCCAGCAGGGTGCGGTCCTGTCCGCGGGAGATCAGCTTGACCTTGTCCGGCCGCACGGGCCCGTCCTCGAGGGTGACGCCCTTTTCGAGCCGCCGGATGATCCGGTTGTCCATCACCCCGGCCGCCTGCACGGTGTAGGTCTTGGGCACCTTGTAGCTGGGGTGGGCCAGCCGATGGGCGAAGTCGCCGTCGTTGGTGAGGACGATCAGTCCCTCGGTGTCCACGTCGAGCCGCCCGACGTGGAACAGGCGCTCCTTCGTGCGGGGCAGGTAGTCGCTGAGCGTGGGGCGCCCCTCCGGGTCCTCCATGGTCGAGACCACCCCGAGGGGCTTGTTCAGCACCATGTACAGGTGGTGCCGCGGCGGCGGGATGCGGGAGCCGTCGACGCGGATGTGGTCCGTGTCGGGGTTGACCCGCCGGCCCTGTTCCGTGACCACCTGGCCGTTGACCTCGACCCGACCCTCCTCGATGAGGATCTCGCTGGCGCGCCGGGACCCCACCCCCGCCGCTGCCAGCACCTTCTGCAACCGGATGCCCTCGATCTCGTCAGCCATCGCTGCTCTCCTTCTCCTGCCCGACCGTGGCCGCCTCGGCGGCGGCCAGCTGACCGAGCTCAGCCTCCAAGGCTACGGCGTCCGGCAACAACGGCGCCAAGTCTGGCAGTTCCTTCAGTGACCGCAGGCCCAGTTTCTGCAGGAACAGGGGCGTGGTGACGAACGTCATGGCCCCGGTGACGGGGTCCGCCCCCTCCTCGCGGATCAGCCCGCGGACCGCCAACGTCCTGACCACCCCGTCGACATTGACCCCGCGCACCGCCGCGATCCGGCCGCGGGAGACGGGCTGCAGGTAGGCGATCACCGACAGCGTCTCGAGGGCGGCCTGGGTGAGGCGGGAGCGCTGGTCAGAGACCAGCCAGGCCTCGATCACCTCGGACACCTGGGGATCCGTGCCGAACCTCCACCCCCCGGCGACGGCCCGCAGCCTGATTCCCCGCTCGTGGGACTCGTAGAAGCGCGCGACACTCTCCAACGCCGACTCCACTTCGGCCGACGGCACGCCCAGGGCCGCGGCCAACTCGTCGGTGCCCACCGGCTCGGTGGCCATCAGCAGCATCGCCTCCAGGGCGCCGGTCAGGCTCATTCCTGCTCCAATTCCGGTTGGGGTCCGTAGTCGTCGGTAACCTCGGCCGTGCGCTGATCCCCCGCGGTCCAGCGGACGGTCAACTCACCCAGGGGCGCCATCTGGTCCAGTGTGACCTGTTGGGCGCGGAAAAGCTCGAGCACCGCCAGGAAGCGGACCACGAGGGTGAGCCGGTCGCAGCCGGCGACGAGGGAGCGGAACGAGACCGCACCGTCGCGGCGCAGACGGTCAGCGACGAGGGCGGCCTGCTCTGTCACGCTGACGGTGGAGCCGTGCAGGTGTGACAGCTCCACCACGGGCGCTGGCCGGGGGGCCATGGCGCCTGCCGCCAGCCGCGCGACATCGTCAGGCGTGAGCGGCAGTTCCACCTCGGGCATGACGGCACGGAACTGGTCCTCCAGTCCGCCCGGCCGCCAGTGTGTGGTCTCGGCGGCAGTCATGGTCTCGGCCAGCCATGCGGCCAGCGACTTGAAGGCCCGGTACTGCAGCAACCGCGCGAACAGCAGGTCCCTCGCCTCGAGCGCGGCGATGTCCTCGTGGTCTGTGACCTCCCCCCCCGGCAGGAGCCGCGCCGCCTTGAGGTCCAGCAGCGTCGAGGCGACGACGAGGAAGGCGCTGGTCTTCTCCAGGTCCCAGACCTGGCCGCCCACCTTGACGTAGGCGATGAACTCGTCCGTCACCCGGGACAGGGACACCTCGGTGACGTCGAGTTCGTGACGCGAGATCAGCTGCAGGAGAAGGTCGAACGGACCTTCGAAGTTGGCCAGGTGCACCTCGAACCCCGCCACGCCGTCGTGGCGCTCCGAGGCCTTGGCGCGGCTCACTGGTCCGTGAGATCGCTCACGAGGAAGCTGTCTGCCCCGTTGGCGGTCAGGTCCGCGATGGCGCGGGACACCGCCAGCCGCACGATCCGGCCACGGTCCACCCGGATGCCGTGGGCGCGGCGCAACTCGAGGTTGGCGTCCTCCAAGGCGATGAGCTCGGCGTCGCTGAAGTACACGGTGATCTTCTGGTCGTGCTTGACCCTGCCGCTGGCCGCGGGGGCCGCGCCTTCCTCGGCCGGCTCCGGCGGGGAGGTCTGCCGCGACGGTTCGACGACGACAGGCTCCCGGGTGGGGCGGAACAGCTCGGAGGCGCCAGGCAGCGTCGCGCGACGTCCTACTGGTCCTGACATCTCAGCAGCACCTCCCGGGCCAGCTGGCGATAGGCATCCGCACCGGGCGACGCGGAGGCATACGTGGTGATGGGCTCGCCCGCGACGGTGGTTTCCGGGAATTTGATGGTGCGCCGGATGACGGTGTGGAACACGTCGTCGCCGAAGGCCTGCACCACTCGCTCCAGGACCTCGCGGCCGTGCAGGGTGCGGGCGTCGTACATGGTGCCGAGGATGCCGAGCAACTGCAGGTCCGGGTTGAGGCGGTCCTGCACCTTGGAGATCGTGTCTGTCAGTAGCGCGATCCCGCGGAGGGCGAAGAACTCGCACTCCAGCGGCATGATCACGTAGTCGCTGGCCGTGAGCGCGTTGATGGTGAGCAGGCCGAGGCTGGGCGCGCAGTCGATGAGGATGAAGTCGTAGTGCGGCCTCAGCTTGGACAGCACGCGCAGCAGTGTCTGTTCGCGGGCCACCTCGCTGACCAGCTGAACCTCCGCCGCCGACAGGTCGATGTTGCTGGGGAGGATGTCCAGCCCGTCGACGCCGGTGCCGGTGATGACGTCCATGGCGTCGATGCCGCGGGTGAGGAGAAGGTTGTAGATGGACAGGTCGAGGGTGTGGGCGTTGACCCCCAGCCCCACGGAGAGCGAGCCCTGCGGGTCGAAGTCCACGAGGAGCACCTTGCGGCCCACCTCGGCCAGCGCGGCCCCCAGATTGATGGTCGTGGTGGTCTTGCCCACCCCGCCCTTCTGGTTGCACATCGACACGATGGTGGCGTGCTTCCTCCCCGGAGGCACCGGCCCGGGTTCGGGAAAGTCCGGCAACGGCCGGCCGGTGGGGCCGAGCGGCTCCGTCCCCAGCAGGGTCACCGCGCCGGGGCCCTCGGGCGCACCGGGTACCGGTTCCTCGAACAGCCCGTCATCCGCCACCTGTCGGCCTCCTCGTCTCGCGTCCGAACCACCCTAGTATGCCCCGTGGTCGCGCCGCGGCGGACAGCGGCATCGAAGCTGGCGCACAAGGCCGGTGACAAGGCGGTGGCCTGACCAAGTATGAGTTGGTCAGGCCACCTGTGTGATGCACGGCGGCGACTCCGCGCACCTGGAAGGACATCCGCGCTTCCTCTCCCCGACCTCGCCTTGGTGGGGTGCCGCAGGCAAGCCCGCAGCCAGTGGAAGATGAACCGATCCTTCCTCCGCTCTCCCTTGCAGGATCGCGTAGGACCGATTCTGCCACCCGATCTCCGCCGTTTGCCAGGTGTTGGCCCGAAATTCATCGGGGAATCCTCTTTGTCGGCGTGTCGCGCTGACAAAGTTGCCTTGGCTGCCGTGTGCTGGGCCACGAGGCCGGACCACGTATGAGGTGGTCCGGCCTTTGACGTCACCGGGCGCGCGGGTGAGCCGCGGCGTGCACCTCGCGCAGGTGCTCGATGGTGACGAGGGTGTAGATCTGGGTGGTGGCCACCGAGGCGTGCCCGAGAAGTTCCTGCACCACGCGCAGGTCCGCGCCTCCGTCGAGGAGGTGGGTTGCGAACGAGTGCCGGAGCGAGTGCGGCGACACCTCCACCGCGATCCCCGCCTGCTCCGCGGCCCGCCGCAGGATCGCCCAGGCGGACTGGCGGCTGAGCCGCCTGCCCCGTTGATTGAGCAGCAGCGCCGGATCGTGCCGGGTGGCCATCGCCGCCAGGGCGGGCCTGGACCGGACCAGATATGCCTCCAGCGCCGCCGTCGCGTAGGAACCCACCGGCACCACCCGCTGCTTGCCACCCTTGCCCAGCAGTTTCAGCGCGGCCTCGGGCGCCGCGAGGGCCGCGGAGGCCTCGTCGACGTCGAGGCCGCAGATCTCGGACACTCGGGCGCCCGTGCCGTACAGGAGCTCCAACAGCGCCGCGTCGCGCAGGCCCACCACCTCGTCCCTGTCCGGCGCCTCCAGGATCCTGGTCACCTCGTCGACCGTGAGGGCCTTGGGCAGCCGCTGCTGCAGTGTCGGCGGCGACACCTCTGCGGCCGGGTCGACGGCGGCAAGACCCTCCTCCGCCGCAAACTGGTGCAGCATGCGGATACTGACGACGTGTCGGGCCACGGACGACCGCGCCTGGGTGGAGCTCAGATCCCGCACATATTCGGTGACCTCCACTGGCGTGACCTCGTCGATCCGGCGTATGCCGCGACCCTCGAGGAAGGCGACGTAACGGGCGAGGTCACGTCGGTACGCCGCGACGGTGTTCACCGCCAGCCCGCGCTCGGCGCGGACGTGGTTGAGGTAGTCCGACACAACCTCGGCGAGCGGGCTCAGCCCCGAATCGGCCACGGGGCGTCCGGGGCGCGCAGCCCGGTCAGGCGGCCGTCAAGGCGGGCGACCTCGAGTGCGAGCACGCCGGCTACGAGCGTGGGGCTCTGGCACCCGCCTGCCAGCACCGCGTCGACGAGCTGCGCCCGTGGTGCCCACTCCCACGTCATGTGCGCCTCTTCACCCTCGAGGACGAAGCCGTCCGGGCGCTCGGCGGGCGACAGGTCGCGGGCCAGGAAGATTCTCAGCGACTCCTCACAGGCCCCCGGTGTGGTGCACATGTCCACCAGCACGTCCCACCTGGTGGCCTGCAGTTCGGCCTCCTCCGCGAGTTCGCGTTGGGCCGCGACCACCCACTCCTCGCCGTCGAGGTCCAGCAGGCCGGCCGGGATCTCCACCAGCTCCATCCGCACGGGATGGCGGTACTGGCGCAGCACCGCGATCTCGTCGGTGTCTTCGCGCCAGGCGACGACGGCCACCGCGCCTGGATGCGTGAGGTACTGCCGATCGATCACCTCACCTGAGGGCGTGGTCACCTCCTCGTCCACGAACGCCGACACCCGGCCCTCGCCCAGCACGGTGCGGGACCGCACCGGCCAGCTCATCTGCTCATCGGTGCGCATCGGCTGCGGTCTCCTGTCGGGCCAGGGCTGCGGCGATCAGTCCGGAGAACAGCGGGTGGGGCCGGGTGGGCCGCGACTTCAGCTCCGGGTGGGCCTGAGTCCCGACGTAATAGGGATGGACCTCGACCGGCAGCTCGACGAACTCCACCAGCCGTCCGTCCGGCGAAGTTCCCGACACCATCAGCCCAGCCTCCTCCAGCTGCCCGCGATAGGCGTTGTTGACCTCGTAGCGGTGCCGGTGCCGCTCGTCGACCCTCAGTCGACCGTAGGCGCGCGCCACCTGGCTGCCCTCGGCGAGGACGGCGGGATAGGAGCCCAGCCGCATCGTGCCGCCCAGGTCTCCCCCGCCGTCGACGATGCTGACCTGCTCCGCCATCGTCGCGATGACCGGGTGGGTGGTGTGGGGGTCGAACTCGCTTGAGGCGGCGTCGCGGATGCCGGCGAGGGAGCGGGCGGCCTCGATGACCATGCACTGGAGCCCGAGGCAGAGCCCGAGCGTGGGAATGCCGTGTTCCCGCGCGTGGGTGAGCGCCCCCAGCTTGCCCTCCACCCCGCGGATGCCGAAGCCGCCCGGCACACAGACCGCGTCGACGCCGGCCAGCTGGTGGGCGGCGCCCTCCGGGGTGTCGCAGTCATCGGACCGGATCCAGCGCAGCTCGATGCTGGCCCGGTGCGCGAACCCGGCGGCGCGAAGCGCCTCGGACACCGACAGGTAGGCGTCGGGCAGGTCGATGTACTTGCCCACGAGGGCCACGGTGAGGTGCCGCACGGGATGCTCCACACGGCCGAGCAGGTCGTCCCACGCCCGCCAGTTCACATCGCGGAAGCTGAGGTTGAGTCGCCGCACCACGTAGGCGTCGAGCCCTTCCCCGTGCAGCACCCTGGGGATCGCGTAGATGCTGGGGGCATCGGGGCAGCTGACCACAGCCTCCTCGTCGACGTCGCACATGAGCGCGATCTTGCGCTTGAGGGGCTCGGAGATGGGACGCTCCGCACGACACACGATGGCGTCCGGCTGGATGCCCACCTGGCGCAGCGCCGCGACGGAGTGCTGCGTCGGCTTGGTCTTCATCTCCCCCGACGGCTTGATGTAGGGCACCAGGGACACGTGGAGGAAGAACACGTTCCCCCGGCCGATCTCGTGACGCACCTGGCGGGCCGCCTCGAGGAACGGCAGTGACTCGATGTCTCCGACCGTGCCGCCGATCTCGTGGATCACCACGTCGACGCCTTCGGCCTCCATGGCCATCATGCGGTCGCGGATCTCGCCGGTGATATGCGGGATGACCTGGACGGTGTCCCCGAGGTAGTCGCCCCGGCGCTCCTTGGCGATCACCGTGGAGTACACCTTGCCGGTGGTGACGTTGGCATCCCCGGAGAGGTTCACGTCGAGGAACCGCTCGTAGTGGCCGATGTCGAGGTCTGTCTCGGCGCCGTCCTCCGTGACGAACACCTCCCCGTGCTGGAAGGGGTTCATGGTGCCTGGGTCCACGTTGAGATAGGGGTCCAGTTTCTGCATCGTAACCCGTAGCCCGCGGGAGATGAGCAGGTTGCCGAGGCTGGAGGCCGTGAGTCCCTTGCCGAGCGAGGAAACGACCCCGCCGGTGACGAACACGTGCTTGGTGATCTTCGAGTTATCCACGGAACTCCAGCGTATGGACTCGACGCGCCGGAGTCCTCGCCGCGCCGTGGGCGAAACGAAAACGTAACACCGTCATCGGGCCGGCCGGTCCGCCGACGCCCTGTGGAGCAGCTCGGCGGCATGGTCGAGGCCCTTCGCCGACGACGACTCGCCTCCCATCATGCGCGCGAGTTCCGCGGCCCGCTCCTCATGACCCAGGCGGCGCACGCCGGATGTGGTCACCTGCCCGTCGGAGGCCTTGTGCACGACGAAATGGGCGTCGGCGAACGCCGCCACCTGTGCGAGGTGGGTGACGACGATGACCTGCGATCGCTCCGCCAGGCGCTGCAGCCTGCGGCCGATCTCCAGGCCCACTGCGCCACCGACACCGGCGTCCACCTCGTCGAACACGAAGGTCTGCCCCTCCGTGCCGCCGGCCAGGACCACCTCGAGCGCCAATCGGACCCGCGACAGTTCGCCGCCCGAGGCGACCTTGCCCAACGGCGCGGGCGCGGAGCCGGGGTTGGCCGAGAACAGCAGCTCAACGCGATCCCCGCCGTGCGGGCCCAGGGGGACGGGGGTGATCTCGAACCGCAGTTCGGCGTGGGGCATCGCCAGCGCGGCCAGCTCCTCCCTGACCCGGGCGGCCAGCGAGACGGCCGCCTCCCGGCGAGCGGAGGAGATGACGGCGGCGTCCGCCGCCAGGCCGGCATCGAGATCCGAGATGCGGCCACGCAGCTCCGTGATCCGCTCGTCGCTGCCCACCAGTTGGGTGAGGCGCACCGCCGCCTCCTCGGCCCACCGGAGCACCTCCTCGACGGTGGCACCGTACTTGCGGGTGAGGCCCGCCAGCTGAGAGCGCCGCTCCCCCACCGCCTCAAGCCTGAGCGGGTCCGCCACGAGGTCGTCGAGATATCCGGCCACCTCGGCGGCCAGGTCGTTGGCCAGCATGCCCAGCTCGTGGGCCCGCGCGGCGAGTGCCGTGGCCTGGTCGTCGCGCTCCGCCAGCTGGACCAGCGCCTTGCGCGCCTCGCCGACGAGCCCCACGGCGTTGGGCGCGTCGAAGTCGGCCTCCGAGCCGCTCAGGCCCTCCTGCGCGGCCGTGGCGAGCCTGCGCAGGTCGTCGAGGTCCATGAGGCGCACCTGTTCGGCCGCCAGCTCGTGGTCCTCGCCCGAGTAGGGGGCCACTGCCGTGATCTCGGCCAGGCCGAAGCGCAGCATGTCCGCCTCCCGGGCGCGTGACATGGCCTCCGCCTCGAGGTGCCCCAGCTCCGCCGCGGCCGCGCGGCGCTCCACGTAGGCGTCGCGGTAGCGCTGCAGCTCGGCCGGCCGGGCCTGCGCGTCGAGCATTTCCCGCTGCCGCTCGGGCGTCGACAGCCGCATCTGCCCGGACTGCCCGTGGATGGTGGCCGTCTCGCTGATCAGCTCGGCCAGGGCCGCCACCGGGACCCCCGCGCCGCCCACGACGGCCCGTGACCTGCCCTGAGCCGTGACCTGCCGCAGCGTCACCACCTCCCCGTCGTCGGATTCGCCGCCGAGTTCGTGCACGCGTTCGACGAGGTGCGGGGGGAGCTGCCAGCGGCCCTCGACGACGGCGCGGTCCCTCCCCCGCCGGACGATCCCGGCGTCAGCCCGCACACCCAGCAGGTGGCCCAGCCCGGCCACCACCATCGTCTTGCCCGCGCCCGTCTCACCGGTCAGCGCGGTCAGGCCCGGCCCCAGCTCCAGATGCGCCTCGTCGACCACCCCGAAAGCCGTCAGCCGCAACGCCGACAGCATCAGCGGTCGCTCCTCTTGCGCCACCCGTCGATGGGCAGCGCGAACTTCTTCACCAGGCGGGTGGTGAACGGCTGCTCGCCCATGCGTGCGATGCGCACCGGATGCCGGTGGGAACGCACGCTGACCCACTCCCCCGGCGCGAGATCGTGGCTGCGCCGGCCGTCGCACCACAGCATGCCGAGAGGGGCCGAACCCTCCGGCAGCTCGAGCTTGACCACCGACGAAGGGCTCAGCACCATGGGGCGGTTGAACAGGGCGTGCGCAGCCAGCGGCACCACCAGCATGGCCCGGACGTCCGGCCACACCACCGGCCCACCGGCGGAGAAGGCGTAGGCCGTCGAGCCCGTGGGCGTTGAGACCAGCACACCGTCGCAGCCCCACCGCGACAATGGTCGCTCGTCGACGCTGACCAAGACGTTGAGCATGCGTTCGCGCGCCAGCTTCTCCAAGGACACCTCGTTGACGGCCTGCGAGGACCAGGTGATGGTGCCGTCCGCATCGCACACCTCGACCTGCAGCGCGATCCGCTCCTCGACGAGGTAGAGCCGGTTGGCCACGACGCCCGGCAGCGCGTGGATGTCCGAGGGTTCCAACTCCGCCAGGAAGCCGACGTGACCCAGGTTGACCCCGAGCAGCGGCACGCCCATCGGCAGCGCCCATTCCGCCGCTCGGAGGATGGTGCCGTCACCACCGAACACCACGGCGAGTTCCGCCGGCGTGCCGTCCAGGGCATGGATCCGGGCTTCCGGCACCCGGGCGCTGACGCGATCCAGATCGCTGGGGAACACCAGGAAGGCAAAGCCCATGGCGTGCAGGTCCGTGATGAACTGGGCGGCCTTGTCGATCGCCTCGTCTCGTTCGGGGTGGACGAGCACCGCCACAGTTCGTTGCATCACGCACCCACCCTACCGAGTGAGGTGCACGAAGTACTCCACGTTTCCTGCTGCTCCCGGCAGGTCGCTGGCCCCCCGCCACCGCTCCACCCATCCGAGCTCACCGGCGGTGCGTGCCACGTCGTCGACGGCGCGCCTCCGCTGCCGGTCGTCGCGGACCACGCCCCCGTGCCCCAGTGCTTCGCGCCCCACCTCGAACTGTGGCTTCACAAGCAGCAGCGCCGCCCCCTCGGGATGCAGCACCGGGAGAAGTGTGGGCAGCAGGAGGCGCAGCGAGATGAACGATACGTCGCCGACGATCAGGTCCACGGGATCGCCGTCCACGTCGTCGAGGCTCAGGTACCGGAGGTTGAGGCCCTCGTGGACGCGGACGCGGGGGTCGCGGCGAAGGATCGGCGCCAGTTGGTCGTGGCCCACGTCGACGGCATACACCACGTCGGCGCCACGCTCCAGGCACACCTGGGTGAATCCACCCGTCGATGCGCCCGCGTCGAGCACCCGGCCCCGCACCTCTACCCGGGAAGCCTCCAGCGCGCCCAACAGCTTGTGGGCAGCACGCGAGACCCACTGGTCGGTCTCCGCCTCCACCACATCCTCAGGGCCCACGCCGACGGATGGTTTGGACGCCGTCACGCCGTTGATGCTCACCCGGCCCTCGCCGACGAGGGCCGAGGCGTGGGAGCGCGAGCGGGCGAGGCCGCGCTCCACCAGCGCGAGGTCCAGTCTCACCGACCCACTCCGGGAATACCGGGCTGGACCACCCCCGGGTCGTTGTTCAGAACGCCCGCCAGGATGGCCTGCGCCTCACCCAGCCGCGCGGTCTGTTCGTCCAATGGGAGGTCGTCGAGCCCCTCGAGGCCGGCCATGACCTCCTCGACCAATGCCATCCGCCGCACGTGCGGGGCCACGAAGTGGTGAGGGGACGGCGAGGCGGTCATCGCAGGGTGTCGAGCGAGTTGAGCACCGCGGAGATGTCCACGCCGAAACGCCACTTGGCCTGCAGTGCCGCCCACAGCGCGTCGAGTTGCTCGTCCCGGGTGACCGGCCGGGTCGACAGATAGCCGGACCCGTCGATGAGGTCGATCTCCTGATACCCGCACACGAATCGTTGCCGGCGCAGCTCGGCCTCGCGGGGCGGTTCCAACAGCGCAGCGGCGTCGAATCCGATGTAGGTGGGCCGGTAGTCCGGCGGAGCCTCGGCGAGATCGGCCTTGCCGTGGGCGCCCGTGAAGACGAACAGCGAGTCCATCGACACGGTGTTGGCGCCGAGGATGTCCGTGTCGGTCCGGTCACCCACGAAGATGGGGCGCTTAGCGCCGATCCGCAGGACCGTCTCGTCCAGAAGTGGCCGGAAAGGCTTGCCCGCGATCTTGGGCTCCACGTTCACGCAGACGCGCACCACCGCCAACTGTGACCCCAGGCCCGGAACGATCCCCCGGTCCGACGGCCGGGTGAGATCAGGGTTGGTGGCGTACCAGGCCGCGCCCCGCTGAACCGCCAGGGCCGCTTCCTCCAGCCGCGCCCACTCGATGGTGGGGTTGTATCCCTGGACCACGGCGTCGGGTGCATCCTCCAGGGACGTCACCACGACGAAGCCCGCGGCGGTCAGCTGCTCGGCCAACGCGTCGGTCCCCACGGCGAGAATCCGGGCCCCGGCAGGCAGGTCAGCGGCCAGCATCCGGAGGGTGGCCTGGGTGGAGTTGACCACGTCCTCCTCGGTGGCGTGGATGCCCAGCTCTGTGAGGTGCGACGCGACCGTGGCCGGAGTGCGGGCCGCGTTGTTGGTGACGAAGCCCAGGCGTGTGCCTCTGGACCTCAATTCATCCAGAGCCTCGGCCACCCCGTCGACGGCGTAGGGACCGAGATAGATCACCCCGTCGAGATCGAACAGCGCAGCGTCATACTGAGAGGCCAATGCGTGCATCAGTCCTGTTCCTCCTCGACGTCGGTCTCGACCTGGGAATCATCCGTCCGTCCCTCCGCTGCGCGCTCCTCGTCATCAGAGGGAGCAGGCGCGGGCACAGCATCGGGGGCGAGCTCGTCGTAGTCCGGTTCGTCGTCCTCCGCCTCGTCGTCGGGGAGCACCTCGTCCTCCGCCTGGTCGTCAGGGAGCACCTCCTCGGTGTCGTTCTCATCCGAGGGGTCGGCGACGTCTTCGTCAGAGTCCTCTGAGTCCCCCTGATCGTCGGAGTCATCCTCATTCGCGATGTCCTCAGCGTCGGAAACCTCAGCGCCCTCATCATCGGAGTCCGGCTCTTCGCTGTCCTGTGCGTCGTCGTCATCGTCAACGTCGCCATCTGAGGGCTCGTCTTCGTCCTCGTCTTCATCCGGCGTGAAGTCCGGGAGCACGACACCATCGAGGTTCGCGATCCGGTCCGCCGTGTCCAGCTCCGTGTTCTGGTCCAGGGCGGCCGCCGAGGTGAACCACTGTCGGGCGCCGTCGAGGTCGCCATCCTCCTCGAGCAGATTCGCGTAGGCGTACCGCAACCGGGCCTGACCGAACGGTGGCCCAACCTTGCGACTGATCGCCGCCTGGAGGAGTCGCAGGGCCTCGGGACGCTGACCGAGGTCATCGCGGACACCGGCCTCCACGAGCAGGCATTCGATGCGCAACCAGATGTCCTTGGTGCGGGGGTCGAGTTCGTTCAGGATCTCCAGTGCGTCGCGGGGCCTCCCCAAGGCGCGCTCACAGTCGGCGATGACCGGGATGAGTTCATCTCCCCCGGACATGCGGCGGATCGCCCGGAATTCACGCAGAGCGATGCCGTACTCACCGGCGGCGTACGCGGTCTCGGCCGCGGCCTCCCTGACGATCGGAAGACGGCCGGCTCGACGGCGTGCGGCCTCCGCATGCCGGAACGCCAACTGCGGGTCGAGATCCACCAGCTGACCGGCCGCCCAGATGTGTGCTCCGACGATGTCGGCGAGATCCTTGGGCAGCCCCTTCAGCTCGGCACGCACGCCGACCGGCAGCTCAGACTCCACGAACTCCCGGGGGGTCTCCGGCTCGTCAGGCTGCGCGGCAGTCCCGGGACGCGGGCGGTACTCCTCGTCCCGGTTACCACGCTGAGGGCGGTCGCCCTGGGGATGCGAGCCGCGATCGTCGCGGTTTCCGTATTGGGGGCGGTCGCCCTGGGGACGTGAGCCGCGGTCGTCACGGTTGCCCCATTGGGGGCGGTCACCCTGCGGACGGGAGCCGCGGTCGTCACGGTTGCCCCATTGGGGGCGTGAGCCGCGGTCGTCACGGTTTCCGTATTGGGGGCGTGAGCCGCGGTCGTCACGGTTTCCGTATTGGGGGCGGTCGCCCTGGGGGCGTGAGCCGCGGTCGTCACGGTTCCCGTATTGGGGGCGGTCGCCCTGGGGGCGTGACCCGCGGTCGTCACGGTTCCCGTACTGGGGGCGGTCGCCCTGGGGGCGTGACCCGCGGTCGTCACGGTTCCCGTACTGGGGACGGTCGCCCTGGGGGCGTGACCCGCGGTCGTCACGGTTGCCCCATTGGGGACGCGAGCCGCGGTCGTCACGGTTCCCGTACTGGGGACGGTCGCCCTGGGGACGTGACCCGCGATCGTCACGATTCCCGTACTGCGGGCGGTCGCCCTGCGGACGGGAGCCGCGGTCGTCACGGTTGCCCCATTGGGGGCGTGAGCCGCGGTCGTCACGGTTCCCGTACTGCGGACGGTCGCCCTGCGGACGTGACCCGCGATCGTCACGGTTCCCGTACTGCGGACGGTCACCCTGCGGACGCGAACCGCGATCGTCACGATTCCCGTACTGTGGACGGTCACCCTGCGGACGCGAGCCGCGATCGTCACGATTCCCGTACTGCGGACGGTCACCCTGCGGACGCGAACCGCGATCGTCACGATTCCCATACTGCGGACGGTCACTCTGCGGACGTGAACCGCGATCGTCGCGGTTGCCCCACGAGGAGCGTTGACCTTCCGATCTTCCTCCGCTTCCCGAGCCTCGTCGGTCACCCCCTGAGCGCTCGGGCCGACCCGAACGATCGCCCTGCCCACGGGGCCGGCCCTCCTGGGGGCCTTGACGATCGTCGTTCGGTGTGGAGTTATCACTAGACATGGGTCCATCTTCCCAGGATCGGGCCATTCCGCCCAATTCTTGCGGATGGCCCGCCTACGGGGCTCGCGGCGACCGGCCCAAGGGGAAACAAAAAACCCCCCGACCGAAGTCGGGGGGTTTTTATAAGTCCGGCGGCGTCCTAGTCTCCCACAAGGTCCCCCTTGCAGTACCATCGGCGCTGAGAGGCTTAACTTCCGGGTTCGGGATGGGACCGGGTGTTTCCCTCTCGCTATGACCACCGAAACACTATGGAAATAGTGTCGGTTTCTCGAGCTCTCATGTTATTGAGTTATCAAGGCCCCGACCGTATCTCGGGAACCTCACAGTGGACGCGTAGCATCTTTGTAGGGAACAAGCCCTCGGCCTATTAGTATCGGTCAGCTCCGTGCATTGCTGCACTTCCACATCCGACCTATCACCCCATGGTCTATAGGGGGCCTTACCAGATTATTCTGTGGGAGCCCTCATCTTGAAGCGTGCTTCCCGCTTAGATGCTTTCAGCGGTTATCACTTCCCAACGTAGCCAACCAGCCGTGCTCTTGGTAGAACAACTGGCACACCAGAGGTTAGTCCGTCCCGGTCCTCTCGTACTAAGGACAGCTCTTCTCAAGACTCCTACGCGCGCAGCGGATAGGGACCGAACTGTCTCACGACGTTCTAAACCCAGCTCGCGTGCCGCTTTAATGGGCGAACAGCCCAACCCTTGGGACCGACTCCAGCCCCAGGATGCGACGAGCCGACATCGAGGTGCCAAACCATGCCGTCGCTATGGACGCTCGGGCAAGATCAGCCTGTTATCCCCGGGGTACCTTTTATCCGTTGAGTCCTGGCGCTTCCATGTGCCACCAGAAGATCACTAGTCCCGACTTTCGTCCCTGCTCGAGATGTCTCTCTCGCAGTCAAGCTCCCTTGTGCACTTACACTCGAAACCTGATTGCCAACCAGGCTGAGGGAACCTTTGGGCGCCTCCGTTACCTTTTAGGAGGCGACCGCCCCAGTCAAACTACCCATCAGGCACTGTCCCTGATCCAGATAATGGACCTAGGTTAGATAACCAGAGTGACCAGAGTGGTATTTCAACGATGACTCCACCTGAACTGGCGTCCAAGCTTCAAAGTCTCCCACCTATCCTACACAAGTCACACCGATCACCAATACCAAACTATAGTGAAGGTCCCGGGGTCTTTCCGTCCTGCTGCGCGTAACGAGCATCTTTACTCGTAGTGCAATTTCGCCGAGTCCATGGTGGAGACAGCGCCCAAATCGTTACTCCATTCGTGCAGGTCGGAACTTACCCGACAAGGAATTTCGCTACCTTAGGATGGTTATAGTTACCACCGCCGTTTACTGGGGCTTAAGTTCAAGGCTTCGCCGAAGCTAACCCTTCCCCTTAACCTTCCAGCACCGGGCAGGAGTCAGTCCGTATACATCGTCTTACGACTTAGCACGGACCTGTGTTTTTAGTAAACAGTCGCTTGGGCCTGGTCTCTGCGACCCTCGACGCTTTCGAAGTAAATTCTAATACGTCTTAGGTCCCCCTTATTCCGAAGTTACGGGGGTATTTTGCCGAGTTCCTTCACCATGGTTATCTCGATCGCCTTAGTATTCTCTACCTATCCACCTGTGTCGGTTTGGGGTACGGGCGGCTAATATCTCGCTCACGAAGCTTTTCTAGGCAGCATAGGATCACTCTTACGGTTACCAAAGTAACCGACCCATCATGTCTCAGGCTTAATGAAACGCGGATTTGCCTACGTTTCGCCCTACGCACTTAGCCCGGGGATATCCAAACCCGAGAAGAGCTACCTTCCTGCGTCCCTCCGCAGCTTGCCTAATACAAGTTTGGGTCGCAGACTCAGTCAGCCTCGGTCCGAAGACCTCCGCTGACCTTGCGTGCTTAGCATTACTCGCCTCGGCATTGGCGATATTTCGCCGGTACGGGAATATCAACCCGTTGTCCATCGACTACGCCTGTCGGCCTCGCCTTAGGTCCCGACTTACCCAGGGCAGATTAGCTTGACCCTGGAACCCTTGGATATTCGGCGGACGGGTTTCTCACCCGTCTTTCGCTACTCATGCCTGCATTCTCACTCGTGTGCTCTCCACGGCTGGGTTACCCCGCCGCTTCACTGTGCACACGACGCTCCCCTACCCATCCGTACAACCTTACGGTTATGTGTACGAATGCCATAGCTTCGGCGGATAACTTGAGCCCCGCTAAATTGTCGGCGCAGAATCACTTGACCAGTGAGCTATTACGCACTCTTTCAAGGGTGGCTGCTTCCAAGCCAACCTCCTGGTTGTCTCCGCGACTCCACATCCTTTTCCACTTAGTTATCGCTTAGGGGCCTTAGCTGATGATCTGGGCTGTTTCCCTCTCGACTATGAAGCTTATCCCCCACAGTCTCACTGCCGCACTCTAACTTACCGGCATTCGGAGTTTGACTAATTTCGGTAAGCTTGTGGGCCCCCTAGACTATTCAGTGCTCTACCTCCGGTAAGAAACATGCGACGCTGCACCTAAATGCATTTCGGGGAGAACCAGCTATCACGGAGTTTGATTGGCCTTTCACCCCTATCCACAGCTCATCTCCTCGGTTTTCAACCCAAGTGAGTTCGGGCCTCCACGACGTCTTACCGTCGCTTCACCCTGGCCATGGATAGATCACTCCGCTTCGGGTCTAGAGCACGCGACTATATCGCCCTATTAGGACTTGCTTTCGCTACGGCTTCCCCACACGGGTTAACCTCGCCACGTACCACTAACTCGCAGGCTCATTCTTCAAAAGGCACGCCGTCACCCTTGCAGGCTCCGACGGATTGTATGCGATCGGTTTCAGGTACTATTTCACTCCCCTCCCGGGGTACTTTTCACCTTTCCCTCACGGTACTTGTCCGCTATCGGTCACCAAGGAGTATTTAGGCTTAGCGGATGGTCCCGCCAGATTCATGCGGAATTTCAGGGGTTCCGCATTACTTGGGGTTACGCTCGAGAGTGAATAACTTACGTCTACAGGAGTGTTACCTTCTTTGCTGTGGCCTTCGCAGCACACTTCGACTTCGTTAATCATTTCTTACTCTCTGACTGCTTGACAGCACAGTCTGAACGGCCCCACTACACCCCAATTGCAACGCCTGTCAGCTATCACACAATTGAGGTTTGGCCTCTTCCGCTTTCGCTCGCCACTACTCACGGAATCACGGTTGTTTTCTCTTCCTGCGGGTACTGAGATGTTTCACTTCCCCGCGTTCCCTCCAACTGCCCTATGTGTTCAGGCAGAGGTTGCCGGACATGACTCCGGTATTTCAAGGTTTCCCTATTCGGAAATCCTCGGATCAAAGCTCGTTTACCAGCTCCCCGAGGCTTATCGCAGGTTACAACGTCCTTCTTCGGCTCTTGGTGCCAAGGCATCCACCGATCGCACTTAGTAGCTTGTTACATTCTACAAAGATGCTCGCGTCCACTGTGAAGTTCTCAAGATACGGGCGGGCCCAGGCAGTCCGGTATCATGACGATACCTTTCGGCGCTGGTCCGCGTTGAAGGCGTTGCTTTCGCAACCGACCCTTCAGGACCCAACAGCGTGCTCAGGTCTCACTCCGCCGGCTGACTTTCCACTCCTGATTACTCAGGTTGTACTGACAGATCGACTTCGTTCGACTTAATGGTCAATGTTCCACATTCCGGTGCCTGCCTGGCCGAAGACGTATGCTTCGGAACCAGACATTGGACAGGGACGCTAGGCGACCCTGTCTGAGGCTCCTTAGAAAGGAGGTGATCCAGCCGCACCTTCCGGTACGGCTACCTTGTTACGACTTAGTCCTAATTACCGGTCCCACCTTCGACGGCTCCCTCCACAAGGGTTAGGCCACCGGCTTCGGGTGTTACCGACTTTCATGACTTGACGGGCGGTGTGTACAAGCCCCGGGAACGTATTCACCGCAGCGTTGCTGATCTGCGATTACTAGCGACTCCGACTTCATGGGGTCGAGTTGCAGACCCCAATCCGAACTGAGACCGGCTTTTTGGGATTCGCTCACCCTTGCAGGTTTGCAGCCCTTTGTACCGGCCATTGTAGCATGCGTGAAGCCCTGGACATAAGGGGCATGATGACTTGACGTCATCCCCACCTTCCTCCGAGTTGACCCCGGCGGTCTCCTATGAGTCCCCGGCATTATCCGCTGGCAACATAGGACGAGGGTTGCGCTCGTTGCGGGACTTAACCCAACATCTCACGACACGAGCTGACGACAGCCATGCACCACCTGTAAACCGACCATAAAGGGGCACCTATTTCTAGATGTTTCCGGCATATGTCAAACCCAGGTAAGGTTCTTCGCGTTGCATCGAATTAATCCGCATGCTCCGCCGCTTGTGCGGGGCCCCGTCAATTCCTTTGAGTTTTAGCCTTGCGGCCGTACTCCCCAGGCGGGGTACTTAATGCGTTAGCTGCGGCACGGAGAACGTGGAATGTCCCCCACACCTAGTACCCACCGTTTACGGCGTGGACTACCAGGGTATCTAAGCCTGTTTGCTCCCCACGCTTTCGCTTCTCAGCGTCAGGAAAGGTCCAGAGAACCGCCTTCGCCACTGGTGTTCCTCCTGATATCTACGCATTCCACCGCTTCACCAGGAATTCCATTCTCCCCTACCTTCCTCAAGTCTGCCCGTATCGGAAGCAGGCTCAGGGTTGAGCCCTGAGTTTTCACTCCCGACGTGACAAACCGCCTACAAGCTCTTTACGCCCAATAAATCCGGACAACGCTCGCACCCTACGTATCACCGCGGCTGCTGGCACGTAGTTAGCCGGTGCTTCTTCTGCAGGTACCGTCACTTGCGCTTCGTCCCTGCTGAAAGCGGTTTACAACCCGAAGGCCGTCATCCCGCACGCGGCGTTGCTGCATCAGGCTTTCGCCCATTGTGCAATATTCCCCACTGCTGCCTCCCGTAGGAGTTTGGGCCGTATCTCAGTCCCAATGTGGCCGGTCGCCCTCTCAGGCCGGCTACCCGTCGGAGCCTTGGTGAGCCATTACCTCACCAACAAGCTGATAGGCCGCGAGTCCATCCTTGACCGCCGGAGCTTTCCAACTTCCTCGATGCCGAGGAGGTTCGTATCCGGTATTAGCACCTGTTTCCAGGTGTTATCCCGATGTCAAGGGCAGGTTACTCACGTGTTACTCACCCGTTCGCCACTCGTGTACCCCCGAAGGGGCCTTACCGTTCGACTTGCATGTGTTAAGCACGCCGCCAGCGTTCGTCCTGAGCCAGGATCAAACTCTCCGTTGAAATTTATCGGTGCAGGCCGAGGCCTGTTTAACCGTCAACTTAACTTTAGTTTGAAACTGACAGATTTCCATTGCTGGATCTATCTATATTTCAACTTCAAAGGAATCCGTACGTGACCGAAATCACGTGACGGGTTCGCAATTGCAGAGCAAGCCCTGCAATGTGCATGTATTTGGCATTGACTTTAAGCACGCTGTTGAGTTCTCAAGTTTCGGGTGCGTCCCGCGCTTCTGTCTTTCGACTTCCGCTTGGGGCAACTCGCTTAACTTTACTTTGAAGTGTTCCGCTAGTCAAATCGGCGGGCTTCTCAGTTCAGTTGTTTGCCGCTAGGCGGCTCGTCCAACTTTACTCTCTTGCGTTCGGCCTGTCAAATCAACCTGACTGGTTCGAGCGGATCGTGAGTGACTCAATCCCTATTGACTAGGGGTTTTGTCTAGGACCACCGCTTTCGCGGCTCGACCTACATTACTCACCTGTGCTCGCCCCTGTCAAACCGTCTGGCTTGGGGCCGATCGCTGTTGAGTTGTCAGTGACTGCCGAGGCAGCCTGGTGAACACTACCCGACTCGCTCCGGCCGATCAACTCGGCTGGTCCGGGCCGCACTCGTAGTCCGGGCCTTGAGCGGGTTCTTGCTGAACGCACACTCGCCCGCAGTTCTGAGATGGGTGGTGGCTTCGGGTCCGTCCTGTCGTCCGGTGCACCGTCGAAGCTTGATGAACAATACACAGGCCGTTTGGAGGGCGCAAATCAGGGGGAGGCGTGGCTCCACGCCGCCTCTCGGCAGCACGTAGCCTGGCGCCATGCGCACTCGTTCTGTCGGCCCCGCGCTCCTCGCGGCTCTCGTAGTCGCTGTTCCCGCGTGCGCGCCCGTGGGACTGCCACCCACCGCCACGCCCCTTCCGACCACCAGCTCGGCAGCGGCCACCTCGGCGCCGTCGTCGTCGCGGCCCCCGGCCAGTGCCGATCCCTCCCCCAGCCCGTCACCGGCGCGGTCCGTGACGATCAACGTCAGCGGCGACCTGCTCTGGCACAACTCCCTGTGGGACAGCGCCGTGCTGGACGCGCGGGTGACCGGCGAGCCCCGTTTCGACTTCTTTCCGCAACTCGCTTCGCTCCAGCCCTACGTCGCCGCTGCGGACATGGCTATCTGTCACTCGGAGGTGCCGTTCGCCGAGGAGGACGGCCCCTACCGCAACTACCCGATGTTCGCCGCCCCCCAGGAAATCGCTCCCGCCATCAGAGAGGTGGGATGGGACCTCTGCACCACGGCGTCGAACCACACCATGGATGCGGGATGGGACGGGCTGGTGCGCACTGTCGAGGTGCACCGCGCAGCCGGCATCCTCACCGCCGGTTCGTACCCGACACAGGAAGACGCCACCACACCCGTGATCTACACCACGGAATCCGGAGTGCGCGTGGCCGTGATCAGCCAGACCTACGGGCTCAACGGCATCGCCAAGGCCAAGGACAAACCGTGGTCCGTGGAACTGTTGAACGCGGAGCTCGCGGTCGCGCAGGCCGAGCGCGCCCGCGAGGCCGGCGCGGACATCGTCGCCGTCCACATGCACGCCGGCGACGAGTACTCCAGCAGCATCAACGAGCAGCAGCGGGCGTTCGCAGAGACGGTGACGGCCTCACCGCACGTGGATCTGGTCTTCGGTCAGCACGCTCACGTGGTCCAGCCAATCGACCGCGTCAACGACACCTGGGTCATCTACGGCGCTGGCAACCTCATCGCGTCGAGCGGACCGGCCAAGCCACGCTCCTACGACGGCTACATGGCCCAAGTGACGTTCACCGAGCGAAGCGACGGGGGCTTCGAGGCCACCGGAGCTGAGTTCGCCCCGACGTTCATCACGCGGATGGCCGGATCGACGCCGGCCCGGGTCCACCTCATCCCCGACGCGCTCAAGGCCGGGACGCCCTTGAAAGCCGAGATGCTCGCCTCCGCGGCGCGGACCAGGGAGACGGTGCGCTCGCTGGGCGTGGAGGGCCTGACGGAGCGTCAGTGACTCACGCGACGAACACGCCGCCCACGGTCCTGCGACCGCGCCGGAGGATCGCGAACCGGCCGTGGAGCAGGAGGTCCGCCGTGAGCAGCAACTCGGGGTCCACGATCTTCTCGTTGTTGAGGTAGGCGCCGCCCTCCGCGATGGCACGGCGCGCGGCGCCCTTGGACTCGACGACCCCCGACAGGGCCATGGCGTCGACCACACTGGAGTCCCCATGGATAGGTTGGCCACCGACGTCCCGAAGAACCGCCTCCAACGTCGAGGGCGCCAACTCCTCGAGCCTGCCGCGGCCGAACAGCGCGGCCGCGGCGCGGACCGCAGCCTCACGCTCAGCGACACCGTGCACGAGGTCCGTCACATCGTCCGCCAGCGCGCGCTGCGCCGCGCGCTTGAACGGCTCCTCCGCAGTGGCCCGCTCCAGCGCCTCGATCTCCTCCCTGCCCCGGAAGGAGAACACCTTCAGGTAGTCGATGACCTTCGAATCCTCGGCGTTGAGGAAGAACTGATGGAACGCGTACGGCGAGGTGAGCGTGCCGTCCAGCCACACCGTCCCGGACTCCGTCTTCCCGAACTTGGTGCCGTCCGCCTTGGTCAGCAGAGGGGTGGCCATGGCATGCACACGGCCCTGGTCGCTCCGTCGGATCAACTCGACGCCCGCCGTCAGGTTTCCCCACTGATCCGAGCCGCCGGTCTGCAGTGTCACGCCGTACCTGCGGTGCAGCTCTCGGTAGTCCATGGACTGGAGGAGGACGTAGGAGAACTCCGTGTACGAGATGCCGGACTCCAGCCGTCGAGCCACCACGTCTCGCGCGAGCATGCGGTTGACCGGAAAGTGCCTGCCCACGTCGCGCAGGAAGTCCAGCACCGACATCTGGCTCGTCCAGTCGAAGTTGTTGACCATGGTGGCGGCGTTGGAGCCGTCGAAGGAGACGAATCGCTCCACCTGGGCCCGGATCCGCTCCACCCAGCCGGCCACCACCTCGGTCGAGTTCATCACCCGCTCCCCTGACTCCTTCGGGTCACCGATGAGGCCCGTGGCGCCGCCCACCAGCATGTAGGGATGGTGGCCGGCATCCTGCAGGCGGCGGGCTAGCAGCAGCTGGACGAGGTTGCCCGTGTGGACGCTCTGCGCCGTGGGATCGAATCCCACGTAGAACTTCACAGCCCCAGCATCCAGATGCGCGGCGAGCGCCTCCGGATCCGTCGAGTGGGCCACGAGGCCACGCCAGCGAAGATCGTCGAGGAGTGCGTTCACGCCCGTCAGCATATCCCCAGGGTGCGGTACCGCCTCTGCCGTGCGGCGCGACGCTCGTCGCCCGGCTGCGCGATGACCCGCAGCACCTCGTCGTGGAGCGCGGCTCCCAACCGCCGGCAGAACTGCGCCCTGTCCGCGGCCGGGTCGTCGGGCTCGGGCACCACCCTGTCGACGATGCCCGCGGCCATGAGGTCGCGCGCCCGAACGCCCTGCGCAGCTGCCATCTCGGGCGCCCGCGCAGTGTCCCGGTGCACGATCGCGGCCGCACCCTCCGGAGGCAGCGGCGCCAGCCACGCGTGCTCGCTGGCCACCACCCTGTCGGCCGGCGTGAGCGCCAGGGCTATGCCACCGGTGCCCTGGCCCATGAGCAGGCTCACCGTCGGGGTGGGCAGCGTGAGCAGTTCGCTGAGCGTGCGCGCGATCTCGGAGGCGAGCCCCCGCTCCTCGGCCTCCTTGGAGAGGGCCGCACCCGGCGTGTCGATGACGCTGACCAGAGGCAGGTTCAATTCGCGCGCCAGGCGGATCCCCCGTCGCACCTCCCGCAGCGCGGCCGGATCCAGCGGCCGGCCCTGGTCGTGGCGGTCCTGCCCCACGACGACACACGGCGCCTCACCCCACCTGGCGAGCGCGAGCACCGATCCCGGGTGGGACTCTCCGTCGCCGGTGCCGTTCAGCATCGTCACGTCCCCGGCCGCGAGCGCCAGCAGGTCACGCAGACCCGGTCGGTCCGGTCGGCGCGTCCGCAGCACCGACTCCCACGCCGGCACATCCGGCAGGTCGACCGCCGGCGGATCGGGCACCCGAGCCGGGGGCGGCCCCTGCTCCATCACCCGCAGCAGCCTGTCGAGGACGCCCGCCACCTCCCCGGGCGCGCACACGGCGTCGATGACGCCCCGCTCCGCCAGATTCTCCGACAGCTGGACGCCGGCGGGAAACGGTTCCCCGTATAGCGCCTCATACACACGAGGGCCGAGGAACCCGACCAGGGCCCCGGGCTCCGCCAGCGTGACGTGCCCCAGCGATCCCCAGGACGCGAACACCCCGCCCATCGTGGGGTGACGCAGGTAGACGAGGTAGGGCAGGCACACGTCCTTGTGTGCCATGACCGCGCCGGTGATCTTGACCATCTGCAGGAACGCCACCGTTCCCTCCTGCATGCGCGTCCCCCCGCCCACCGGGAGCGCCAGGATGGGGAGCCGCTCACCCGTGGCCCGCTCGATGGCCGCAGTCAGCCGTTCCCCTGCCGACACCCCGATCGAGCCGCCGAGGAAGGCCGGGTCCCCGGCGACCACGGCGACGCGCCGCCCACGCAGCCTGCCCTCGCACGTGACCACAGACTCGTCCCGGCCGGTGGCGGCGCGGGC
Source organism: Tessaracoccus pujii (assembly GCF_055326215.1). Classification (NCBI taxonomy): domain Bacteria; kingdom Bacillati; phylum Actinomycetota; class Actinomycetes; order Propionibacteriales; family Propionibacteriaceae; genus Tessaracoccus; species Tessaracoccus pujii. The sequence continues at coordinate 173,399 of NZ_JBUZNP010000003.1, forward strand.
CGCGTCGAGGTCCGCACGGTACGACTCGACGCGTGGTGGATCGACGACGGGGACGTCCCAGGTTCGGCGCGAGCCCGCGTCCAGCAGGACCGCGAGCAGTTCCTCGACGCCGAGGCGGGGCACCGGTCTGCCCGTCTCAGCCGGCGACGAACTCAGCCAGCGCGGCCTGGGCCGCTCGCAGTTCGCGGGCCTGCTCACGCACCCGCGACGGCGCCGTGCCGCCCCTGCCGTCGCGCGAGGCGACGGAGCCCTCCACCGTCAACACGTCCAGGACCGAGGCATCGAGCACCGGAGAGATGGCGGGCAGGTCCTCCACCGTCAGATCCTGCAGCGTGAGTGAGCGCGACTCGCAGTACCGCACGGCCTCCCCCGCCACCTCGTGCGCCACGGCGAACGGCACGTGGGCGCGCACCAGATGGTCGGCGATGTCAGTGGCCAGGGAGAAGCCCCGCGGCGCGACCTCCGTCATCCGCCCGGCATGGAACGTCAACGTGTCCACCATGCCGGCCACGGCGGGCAGCAGGACGTGCAGCTGGTCGATGCCGTCGAAGATGGGTTCCTTGTCCTCCTGCAGGTCCCGGTTGTACGCCAGCGGGAGGCCCTTGAGGGTGGCGAGCAGGCCACTGAGGTTGCCGATCAGGCGGCCGGCCTTGCCCCGGGCCAGTTCCGCGACGTCCGGGTTCTTCTTCTGCGGCATGATCGAGCTTCCGGTGGACCACGCGTCGTGCAGAGTGGCGAAACCGAACTCCGCCGTGCACCAGAGGATCACGTCCTCGGACAGCCGGGAGAGGTCGACCCCGATCTGCGCCAGCACGAAGGCGGCCTCCGCGATGAGGTCCCGCGACGCGGTGCCGTCGATGGAGTTGGCGACCGAGGACGCGAACCCCAGCTCGCGTGCCACCAACTCCGGGTCCAGCCCGAGCGACGTGCCCGCAAGCGCCGCGGAGCCGTAAGGGCTGACGGCCAGGCGCCGATCGAGGTCACGCAGGCGGTCGATGTCGCGCATCAGCGGCCAGGCGTGGGCCAGAAGATGATGACTGAGGAGGATCGGTTGCGCCGACTGCAGGTGGGTCCGCCCCGGCATCACGACACCGAGGTGCCGCTCTGCCTGCGCGGCCAGCGCGTCGACGACCCCGTTGACGTCCTGGGCGATCAGGCGGATCTCCTCGCGCAGGTAGCTGCGAATCAGCGTGGCGATCTGGTCGTTGCGCGAGCGCCCCGCCCGCAGCCGGCCACCCAGCTCGGCCCCGACGATGCCCTTCAGACCCCGCTCCAGCGCGCCGTGGACGTCCTCGTCGGTGTCGGCGGCGACGAACTCGCCCGATTCCACCCGGCGCGCCAGCTCCGCCAGGCCGGCGTCCATCGCCGCGGCCTGCTCGTCGTTGAGGAGCCCTGCCGCCGCTAGCGCCTTGGCGTGTGCGCGGGAGCCCGCCACATCGTGCAGGGCGAGCCTCCAGTCGAACTGCGTGGACTTGCTGAGCGCGAACATGGCCTCGCTCGGGCCCCCGGCGAACCGTCCGCCCCAGAGCCGTCCCTGATCAGTGCTCATCGCGCACTCCTGTTCCTGGTCGTCCGGTCTTGGTCATCTCGGAGATCCGCAGCACCACGTCGTCCGCGGCCGCCTCGTCGACGGCGATGACGAGGATGGTGTCGTCGCCCGCGATCGTACCCATCACGCCGCCCAGAGCGGCGGCGTCCAGGCTGGCCGCGACATACTGCGCGGCCCCTGGCGGCACCTTGAGCACGATCTGGTTGCCCGCCGAACGCAGCGACTGAAGCATCTCCGCGCAGAGCCGCGCGAGCTTGTCCATGGTGGTGCCGTGCGCCTCGTCCGTGCCCGTCGCGTACACGAGCGAGCCATCCGTGGCCCGCTGCCGGACCGCACCGAGCGTCAGGAGATCCTTGGACAAGGTGGGTTGACTCACGGTGATCCCCTCCCCGCTCAACGCCTCGATCAGGTCCGCCTGCGAAGCGTATCGGGCCTCCCCCAACAGCTGCCGCAGGGTGGCCAGCCGCCCCGCCCTGGTGACATCAGACATGAGGATCGAGGAGGGCGGGCAGTGCCGCGACGAATCCCTCCAGATCGGCCGGGGTGGCGATCAGCGGCGGGGCCAGCCGCAATACCCCGGGCCGGGGCGCGTTGATGATGAAGCCGGCGTCCAGCGCAGCATCGGCCACCGACGCCGCGACCTCCCGCGACAGCGTCACACCCAGGAGCAGTCCGCGGCCCCGCACTCCCGTGACCAACGGATGCCGCAGCCCCAGCACGGCCTCCCGGAGCCAGCGCCCGGTGGCCCGGGCGTTGTCCAGCACTCCGCCGGCCAGAGCATCGAGCACAGCGTTGCCGGCCGCCGACGCCACCGGGTTACCGCCGAAGGTGGTGCCGTGCTGACCCGGCTGCAGGAGTGTCGCGGCGGGGCCGGTGGCGAGGCAGGCACCGATCGGGAATCCGTTGCCCAGCCCCTTGGCCAGCGTGATCAGGTCCGCAACCACGCCGTCGGCGCGATGGGCGAGATACTCGCCGCAGCGCCCGAGGCCGGTCTGGACCTCGTCGATCCACAGCAGCGCTCCGGCGTCCGCGGTGATCCGGCGGACGGCGGTGAGGAAGCCCTCGGGCGCCGGCACCACACCGTTCTCCCCCTGCACCGCCTCGACGATCACGGCCGCCGTCCGGTCGTCGACCGCGGCCCGGAGCGCCTCCGCGTCGCCGAAGGGGACGAAGGTCACCTCACCAGGCAGCGGCTCGAAGGGCTCCCGATACCTGGGGTTGTGCGTGAGCGCGAGGGCGCCCATGGTGCGCCCGTGGAAGGACCCCTCCATCGCCACCAGCCTGGTGCGGCCGGTGAGGCGCGTCAGTTTGAAGGCCGCCTCGTTGGCCTCGGTGCCCGAGTTGGTGAAGAAGACCCTCGTCTCCGGCGCTCCGGTGAAGGCCGCCAACCGCTCCGCGAGGCGGACCTGCTGCTCGCTGGCGAAGAAGTTGGACACGTGCCCCAGGCGCCCGAGCTGCCCGGTGACGGCTGCCGTCACGCCCGGATGGTTGTGGCCGAGCGCGTTGACCGCCAGGCCGGACAGGAGATCGGTGTAGCGCATGCCGTCGGCGTCGTAGAGGTGCACCCCCTCGCCCCGCTCGAAGACACGCTTGGGCGGGCCGAACGCGTTCATCATGACGGCGGCGTACCGGGCCGCGACCTCTGACTGGTTCATGCGACTGCTCCCTCGTTGGTGACCATGGTGCCCACGCCCTCGTCGGTGAAGATCTCCAGCAGCAGGCAGTGCGGGATGCGGCCGTCGATGACCGTCGCGGACGTGACGCCGCCCTCCACCGCGTGCACGCAGGCCTCCATCTTCGGGATCATTCCGGAATCGAGCCCGGGCAACATGTCGCGCACCTCGTCGGTGGCGATCTGCGTGATCACGGACTCCTCGTCGGGGTAGTTGGCGTAGACGCCGGCCACATTGGTGAGCATCACCAGCCGTTTGGCGCCGAGCGCGACCGCCAGCGCCGCCGCCGCGGTGTCGCCGTTGACGTTGTGCACCTGGCCCTCGCCGTCTGGCGCCACCGTCGCGACGACGGGGATCCTGCCGGCGGCGATGAGGTCGAGGATGGCAGCCGGGTCCACCGATTCGACGTCACCGACCAGGCCCAGATCGATCTCCTCGTCGTCGACGACGAGGCCGCGACGCTTGGCCGTGAACAACCCGCCGTCCTCCCCGGACATCCCGACGGCGAACGCACCGTGCTGGTTGATGAGGTTGACCAGCTCGCGACCCACCTGGCCGACCAGGACCATGCGCACCACGTCCATGGCCTCCGGCGACGTCACCCGCAGCCCCCCGCGGAACTCCGAGGCGATGTCGAGCCGCTTGAGCATGGACGAGATCTGAGGCCCGCCCCCGTGCACCACGACCGGCCTCACGCCCACGCGGCGCAGGAACACGATGTCCTCGGCGAAGGCCCGCTTCAGCGCGTCGTCGGTCATGGCGTTGCCGCCGTACTTGATCACGACGGTCTGGCCGGCGTATTCGGCGAGCCAGGGCAGGGCCTCGATCAGAGTGCCTGCCTTGGCGATGAGTTCCGGCTGCTGCTGGATGCGGGTCTTGGTCATCATGGTCGATCCCTGGAAGCGGTGGTTAGGAGGGGTGCGGCACTGCGGTCAGGAGGAGTACTCCGCGTTCTCCCTGACGTAGTCGTAGGTGAGGTCGTTGGTGAGGATGGTGGCGCCCGCGTCTCCGGCGTGGAGGTCGACCAGCACGTGCACGTGGCGGCCGCCCAGATCCACCAGGGTGCGGTCGTCGCCGATCTGGCCGCCCCGGCAGACCATGACGCCGTTGAAGGACACGTCCAGCCGGTCAGGGTCGAACTCGGCGTCGGTCACGCCGATGGCGGAGAGCACGCGGCCCCAGTTGGGGTCGCCGCCGAAGACCGCGCACTTGAAGAGGTTGGACCTGGCGATCTCGCGACCCACGGACTCCGCGTCGCGCTCCGACGCCGCCCCCGCCACCTCGATCGCGATCTCGTGGGCGGCACCCTCCGCGTCCGCGATCAGCTGGCGGGCGAGGTCCTGGCACAGCGCGGTGAGCGCGCCCTGGAACACGGCCTGCTCCGGCACCTCACCGGAGGCACCGCTGGCCATGAGGATCACCGTGTCGTTGGTGGACATGCAGCCGTCGGAGTCCGCTCGGTCGAAACTCAGCCTCGTGGCCTCGCGCAGCGCCGCGTCGAGGGCGGTAGCGTCGAGTACGGCGTCGGTGGTGAGGACGACCAGCATCGTTGCCAGGCCCGGGGCGAGCATGCCGGCCCCCTTCGCCATCCCGCCGATCGACCACGGCCCGACGGTGACCCCCGCCTGCTTGGGCACCGAGTCCGTCGTCATGATGGCCGTCGCGGCTGCGCCTCCCCCGTCCGCGCTGAGGTGCCGGCACGCGTCCTCGACGCCGGGCAGGAGCAGGTCCATGGGGAGCCGCACGCCGATCAGCCCGGTTGAACAGACCGCCACGTTGTCCGTGATGAGGCCGAGCGCCGCCGCGACCCTCGATGCCGTGGCCGCGGAATCGGCCAAACCTTCTGGCCCTGTGCAGGCGTTGGCGCCGCCGGAGTTGAGCACCACGGCCTGCACCTGGCCGTCGGCCACCGCCTGCCTCGACCACTTCACGGGCGCCGCGACCACGCGGTTCGACGTGAACACGGCGGCGGCGGCCATGCTCGGGCCGGTGTTGACCACGACGGCGACGTCCGGGCGGCCGCTTGCCTTCAGGCCGGCCGTCACGCCGGCGGCGAGGAAGCCCGCCGGGAGGGTCACTCCGGCCACCGAGGGAAACCTCGGTGAAGGTTCTGCGCTGGTCATGGTCATTCCTCTCAGGGTGCGACGCCGACGGCGGAGAGCCCCAGGCCCTCCGGCAGGCCGAGGGCCAGGTTCATGGACTGGATGGCACCGCCGGCGGTGCCCTTGGTGAGGTTGTCGAGTGCGGAGATGGCGATCAGGCGGCCGGCGCCCTCGTCGACCACCACCTGCATCGAGACACGGTTGGATCCCGCGACCGCCGACGTCTGGGGCCACACGCCGGCGGGTAGCACCTCGATGAACGGTTCCCCAGCGTAGAAGTCGCGGTAGGCCCGCTGGGCCGCCTCCGTGGTGACACCCGCGGTCACCGGAGCTGAGCACGTGGCGAGGATGCCGCGCGGCATGGGCACGAGCAGTGGGGTGAACGAGACGTTCACCCGGGCCGACGCGACCAGGCCGAGGTTCTGCACGATCTCCGGGGTGTGGCGATGGACCCCTCCCACGCCGTAGGGGCTCATGTTGCCCATCACCTCCGACGCGAGGAGGTGCGGTTTCAACGACTTACCAGCCCCGGACGTGCCGCTGGCCGCGACGATGACGATCTGCCCAGGATCCACCAGCCCGAGCGCGACGGCCGGCAGCAGCGCCAGCGTCGACGCCGTCGGGTAGCACCCGGGGACCGCGATCCGGCGCGCCCCCTTCAGCTTCTCCCGCTGGCCCGGCAGCTCGGGCAACCCGTAGGGCCAGGTCCCCGCGTGGGGGGATCCGTAGTAGCGCTCCCAGGCCGCGGCATCAGTGAGCCGGAAGTCCGCCCCGGCGTCGACGACCACCACGTCGTCTGCCAGCTGCGCGGCGATCGCGGCGGAAGCCCCGTGGGGCAGCGCCAGGACCACCACGTCGTGCCCGCCGAGCACCGCGGCAGTTGTGGCCTCGACGACGCGGTCCGCGAGAGGGAACAGGTGCGGCTGGTGGGAACCGAGACGGTCCCCCACGCTGGAGTTACCGGTGAGGGCGCCGATCTCCATCTCCGGGTGCTGGAGCAGCAGGCGGAGCAACTCGCCGCCCGCGTAGCCCGTGCACCCCGCCACAGCCACTGAATACGTCATGGGCTTGAGTATTCCACGGGTTCGATACATATTCCACCCCGGTCCGGATAATCTTGGCCCCCTACCGGAGAGGAGGCGCCCGTGACCGGAGTCGTCCGCACGACGCTGGCGCTCGTGCTACTCCTGGCCGCCGTCGGTGCCGCCTTCGGCGGGCTGGGCGCCCAGTGGCTGGACCGCGCCGCGCGGACGCCGGGGCCGATGCGCGAGATCGTGGGTCCGCTGTCCACGGACGACCGCGTGGGTGAGGCCATCGGCGGTGAGCTCGACGCCGCGGCCACGCAGGAGCTGCCACCCCTCATCGACCGGCTGCCGGGGGTGAGAGCCCAGGTTGAGGCGCTGATCGGCGCAGCCGTCGAGTCCGCGCTCACCGACGAGGGGGTCACCCAGGCCTGGCACGTGTCCATCGACCGGTCCAGGGTGGAGTTCGTCGCTGGGCTGGACCGGATGCGCACCGAAGGGGCCGACGCCCCCACGCTGTGGCTCCACCTCGAGCCCTTCGTCGAGTTGGGCGAAGCCCGGCTGGCGGATCTGACGCCCAGGCCGCTCCAGCCCTACGTGGCCCAACTCGAACTGCCGGACGACGTGCGGCTCGCCCTGGGCCGCCCCGCCACGGTCCAGGCGAGGTACGCGGCCGACGCCCTGGCCGTGGCCGGCCACTGGGAGTGGTTCTACGTCGCGGCGGCGGCCCTCGCGCTGGTGGGGCTGCTCGTCGGCTCGCGGCGGGGCCGGTGGGTCGCGTGGATCCTGGCGGTCGGCGCGGGCCTGGTCGGCCTGGCGCTGGGGCGCCGCCTCGTCGCCGACGTCGCGGCCCCGTCGGGTGACACGGTTGCGGCGGTGGTGGGTGCGCGCCTGGTGGAGGGCACGGCGTCGAGCCTGATGGCGTGGACCCAGCCGGCCGCCACCGTGGGCTGGGCCCTCCTGGCCCTCGGCGTGCTGGGCCTCCTCGTGGCCGCCGCCCGCCGCGGCCGAGCCACGGCGCCGCCCGCTAACTGAGCGCGGCCGCCGGGAACGAGGGTCATCGCGATAGGTTGACGCGGTCGAAAGGGAGACGCCATGACACCACAGACCTACCAGGGCATCGCCATGGTCGTGTACTTCGCCGCGATGATCGCCATCGGAGTCTGGGCGTACTACCGCACCAGCGACCTCAACGACTACATGCTGGCCGGCCGCCGGCTCGGGCCGGTGGCCGCGGCGCTGTCAGCCGGCGCCTCCGACATGTCCGGCTGGCTCCTCATGGGCCTGCCCGGCGCGCTGTACCTCTCCGGCATGGTCGAGTTCTGGATCGCCATCGGCCTCACCGTGGGGGCCTGGCTGAACTGGAAGTTCGTCGCCCCACGGCTGCGGACCTACACCGAGGTGTCGGGCGACGCCATCACCATCCCCAGCTTCTTCGGTAACCGCCTCCGGGACACCACGAAGGCGCTGCGGGTCACCGCCGGGGTGATCATCCTGGTGTTCTTCACCTTCTACGTCTCCAGCGGCATGGTGGCCGGTGGCAAGTTCTTCAACGCCTCCTTCGGCATGGATTACCGCCTCGGCATGGTCCTGGTGGCCGCGATCGTGGTGCTCTACACGCTGGTGGGCGGGTTCCTGGCCGTGTCGTACACCGATCTGGTGCAAGGCCTGATGATGCTGGCCGCGCTGGTCGCGGTCCCCCTGGCGGGGATCATCCACCTGGGCGGCCCCGTCGCGTTGTACGACGCCGTCGTGGCGCTCGACGCGGACGCGTTCGCCCTCTGGGGCGCGACGACCACGGTGATGGGGGTGGTGTCGTCTGCGGCGTGGGGGCTCGGCTACTTCGGTCAGCCGCACATCATCGTGCGTTTCATGGCGCTCCGCACGCCTCAGGACGCCGTGGCGGGTCGGCGCATCGGCATCGGCTGGATGCTCGTGTCGTGCTTCGGTGCGGCCGCGACCGCCCTGGTGGGCATCGCCCAGTTCAAGCGCGACGAGGGCATGTTGCCCGATCAGGAGACGGTCTTCATCGCCCTCGGCCAGCTGCTGTTCCACCCACTCATCGCGGGTTTCATGCTGGCGGCCATCCTGGCGGCGATCATGTCCACCATCTCCTCCCAGCTCCTCGTCACGGCCTCAGCGCTCGTCGAGGACCTCTATCACGGGTTCGCCCGGCACGAACTGGCCCAGAAGCGCGGGGTGCTGCTCAGCCGCGTAGCGGTGCTGACGGTGTCTGTCATCGCCGCGGCCATGGCCTGGGAGCAGAACGACACCATCCTCGCCCTGGTGGCGTTCGCCTGGGCCGGATTCGGTGCGGCGTTCGGCCCCATCGTGCTGCTGAGCCTCTACTGGCGACGGCTGAGCTCGTGGGGAGCGCTGGCCGGCATGGTCGTCGGCGCGGTCACCGTCGGCATCTGGGGAACCCTGGACGGCGGCATCTTCGACGTCTACGAGATCCTGCCCGGATTCCTGCTCAACCTGGCGGCCGCGGTCCTGGTGTCATTGGCGACCTACCGACCTCATCCGGAGATCGAGGCCGAGTTCGACGAGCAGGTCCGGAAGCTGACCTCGGTGTGATCCCGGGGATCAGGCGCCATGCCCACGCGGCCCCGGCCCAGCAGGTGAGGCCGACGACCGCGCCCGCCGCGGTGATCGGCCACACCAGGGTCACCAGCGCCACCACTGCCGGGGCGACGAGCCGCCCCGTCCCGTTGATGGTGTTCCACCTGGCCAGGTGACGGGTGCGGTGCACCTCGGGGGAGAGGTCCACGCCGAGGGTCATCACGATCCCGGCGCCGAAGCCGTTGCCGAACGCCACAAGAGACGCGGAGGCGGCCAACGCCCAGAACGCCGCGGCGCCGGATCCGTCCGCGACCGAGGCCGTGAGTACCACGAGAAGGAGATACCCCGCCCCCGAGAACAGCAGGCACGGGACGAGGACCGCGGTGCGCCCATACCGGTCCATCAGCGTCCCGGCGGGGATGAACATCACGATCTCCACCACCGCCGCCACCGCGAACACCAGCGAGATCTCCTCACCGCGCAGCCCCAGCGTGGCGCCCAGGAGGGGGAGGATGAGCGGCCGGGAGATCCGCGACATGGTCAGTGGCACCGTCGCCAACCCGGCCAGCACCATGGTGACGCCGGCCGTGCGATGGGGCGCGTGCGGCGACGGGACCACGGGCAGCCTGCCGGCGGCCTGACGCACCGTCGGCCGGGCGGTGGCGTGCTCTCCGGGCAGCATGGTGACGGCCACCAGGACGGTGGCCACCGCCATCGCCAGGGCGTCCAGCGCGATCACCCAGCCCTCCGTACCGACGGCGATGATCCCGGCTCCGATCAGCGGGCCGATCACCATCCCGATGCGCATCATTCCGCCGAAGGTGCTCATGCCGCGCGCCCTCAGCTCGGGCGGGAGGGCGGTGCCGAGATAGGCCTGACGGCCGATGATCCACACCTCTCGTGCCACGGAGGACACCACGAGCGAGGCCACGAAGCCGGCCTGGTGCCACGGAGTGGAGCCACCGGATCTGGCGTGCTCCACCAGAACCAGCGTGGCCGCCTGCGTGAGGACGACGGCGATCCCGGTGACGATCATGGCCCGCCGCTCCCCCACGACCGTCATCAGCGTGCCGAGCGGAATGGGCCCGAGGACCCCGACGATGCCGGTGATCATCGTGAGGGTGGCCGCGGCGGGCACGGAGAAGCCCAACGCGAGGGCGATGAGGGGGATGACCGGCAGAGTGGCGCTCAGGCCCACGGACTGCGCGAGCGTCGGCGCGTACACGGGCCCGACGAGCGAGACCAGGACGGCACGGGCGCTCGGCGCCGTCATCGGCTCGCGGGGAGGGCCGCCACCCCGGTGGTGAACAGCGACAGGCCCCACGCGAAGTCGCGCTCGGCCTCGGACGCGTCGACGTGGGCGACCAAACCCAGCTGATGCATCTGGGCCTGAGTCTGCTCCTCCGTCACATGGCCCAGCACGAAGTGCAGGAGGGCCGCCATGCTCGCCGCCGGCTCTGCCACGCCGGCCGCGGCGAGACGGCTGCGGCCGGCGGCGCAGGGATCCACCGCACCGAGACCCAGGGCGTGCGCGGAGGCGACGAGTTCCGCGGCGTCGCGGTGGGCGAGCAGTGCCCCGCGCAGGTCTCCGGCCCAGCCGGTCAGCCACTCGGTCAGGCCGACGTCGTCGTCGGGCCGTCGCGCCGTGGCCAGGATGTGGTCCGCGACGGCCGCCAACAGCGACTGCTTGTTGGGGACGTGGTAATACAGCGCCCCCGCCTGGACCCCCAACGCGTCGGCGACCCTGCGCATGGAGAGGTCACCCAGGCCGTACTGGTCCAGGATGCGGAGTGCGGCGTCGACGATGGCACGGCGCGACAAGGCCACGGGCGTCAGCCCTGACCGCGCAGCTCGAACCACCCCGACGCGGCGACCGGACGGTAGCCGAGGCGCCTGTTGATGGCCAGCATGAAGCGGTTCTCGGACGCGTTGCCGGTGATCAGCCGACGCGCCTCGGGCCAGTGGGCGCGCACCGCGGCGTGGCTGTGGGTCTTCGCGAACCAGCCCAGCCCCTTCCCACGGTGCTGGCGCAGGATCAGCGTCTCCCACTGGTCCACGACCGGCCTTCCCTCTTCGTGGATGAGGCGCGTGAACCCGACAAGACGTCCGCTCGATACGTGGCGCACCGCCGTGTGGAGAGAGGCGCACCCGCCCCGGGCCAACGCCTGCTCGCCGTCGAGGACGCGGGCCGCATCGACCACCTCGGGCTCAAGCGCGGCGTCACCCGTCGGGACATCGGTGCTCATGGCGACCATCAGTTCGGCGAGATCGTCGCGCCACTGGGGCGGGGTGAATTCCGTCCACTGCACCAGGTCGTACTCGCGGGAGGTGCCGGCGCGCGCGGCAGCCGCGTCGCCGTCAAGCAGTCCCTGCTCCGGCAGGGTCAGGGCCGAGATCGTCTCCACCTGGACCAGCCGGAAGCCCTGGCCGAGCAGGAACGCGGCCGGCGGGGCGTCCGGATCGATCGCACCGTCGCCCTCCGCGGCGGACAATCGTCGTGTGCCACCTGGGCGGGCCGGTTCCCACGTCCATGCCTGGATCGTGTCGCGTCCGTCGGCGCGCGCCTCCGCCACCGCGGCGTTGAACAGCGCGGTCCCGACGCCCCGCCCGCGATGTGCCGGCTCGACGATCAGGCTGAGGAACCCCACGTGCCAGTTGTCGCGCTGAGGCAGGTCCAGGAAGGCCACACCCAAGGGGACCCCGTCGTCGTCGAGGGCGGCGAACGGCACAGGCCGCGTATAGGTGGGCCGGGTGCCTTCGGCCCACCTCCGCCGGGCCGAGTGCGTCAGGTCATCGTCTCCGAACAGGTCACGCACGACGCCGGCCCACAGGCGCGTGTCGACCTCGTAGATCCAGAAGGTCGGATCCTCCGGCGCGGCGGGCACGTCGACTCGGGTGATCTGCACCCCCGCAGCCTACTCGGCCCCCGGAGGCACGTGCATCGCCGACGGCGACCGCCGCGGGAGCGTCAGGCCCGCTGTACCGCCCCGAACCGCTCTACCGCGACCGCGACCGCCGCCTGCCTGGCTGCCGCCGCGTCAGCGTCGGTGAGCGTCCGGTCTGCCCGGAACCGCAGCGCGAACGCCAGCGACTTCCGGCCCTCGCCGGCCTGATCACCGGTGTACACGTCGAAGAGCGAGATGGACTCCAGCAGGTCACCGGCGCCCTCGGCCAGAGCGGCCTCCACGTCGGCGGCGGCGACGTCTCGGTCCACGATCAGCGCCACGTCCTCCTTGGCGAGCGGGAACGGCGACAGTGCCCCGATGCTGCCGCCGTCGGCGGCCTGGGCCAGCAGCAGATCGAGGTTGAACTCGACGGCCGCGGTGCGCTCGGGCAGGCGCAGCGAGCGTACGACGGCAGGGTGCAGCTCACCCGCGTGGCCCAGCACGATCCCGTTGATCGACAACTCGGCGCAGCGTCCCGGATGCCAGGGCGCCATGGCGACGTTGCGGCGGGACAGCCGCACGCCGACCGCCGCCGCGACCGCCTCGGCAAGGGCGACGACGTGGGTCCAGTCCGCCGCGACCGCCGGGCCAGCCCATCCGGCAGGCAACCAGTTGCCCGTGACGACGGCAGCCACGGTGTGCGGCTGCGCGGGGATGGCAGCATCGATGGCCGAGATCTCGTCCTCGGACGGGCGGTGTGCCACACCGGGGCGCGGGGCCCAGTCCTCGCCGCCGTCGAAGTAGGCCTTGCCCTGCTCGAACAGGGCCAGGTCCGTCAGGCTGCGGGACGTGTTGCGCGCGATGGCGGCGAACAGCCCCGGCAGCAGCGTGGTGCGAAGGAAGGGGTGCGTCTCCGACAGGGGGTTCGCGAGGCGAATGAGATGGCGGCGCGGATCCTCGGCCGGGATCTGGAGCTGGTCCAGGTCCTCGACGGAGGCGAACGGCAGGGAGAGCACCTCGGTAAAGCCGACGGCGGCCGCGGCCCGCAGTGCGGCCCGACGGTGACGGAAGCGCGGCGAAAGGCCCCGGCTGACCGGCGGGACCGGCACGGTGAGGCCGATGCGGTCGTAGCCGATGTGGCGGCCCACCTCTTCGACGATGTCGTAGGGGTCCGCGAGGTCGCCGCGCCAGCTGGGCACCTCGAGGGTGAGGGAGTCCCCCAGCGCCGTGACTGCCACACCGCTGGCCGTGAGAAGGCGCACGCTCTCCTCCTGGTCCACGCGCGTCCCGAGCACGGCCGGGATGAGCCCCGCCCGCAGCGAGACCCGGTGCGGCGCGGGCGCGGATCCGACGACGGTCTCCGCGGTGACGGCGCCGCCTCCGTGCGTGGTGAGAAGCGCGGCTGCGCGTCGGGCCGCCGCGTAGGACACCTGCGGGTCCACCCCGCGCTCGAACCGCTTGGACGCCTCCGACGGCAATCCGTGGCGGCGGAAGGTGCGCGACACCGATGCCGGATCGAAGTGCGCCGCCTCCAACACGATCGCGGTGGTGGAGGCGGACACCTCGGTGGCTTCGCCGCCCATCACGCCGGCCAGGCCGACAGGGCCGGAATCGTCGGTGATGAGCAGGTCGTCGGTGTTGAGTTCACGCTCCTGCCCGTCCAGGGTCCGCAGGCGTTCGCCGGCCAGCGCCGCCCGCACCCGGATGGGGCCCGAGAGTGTGGCGGCGTCGTAGGCGTGCAGCGGCTGGCCCGATTCGAGCATCACGTAGTTGGTCACATCCACCGCCAGCGAGATCGACCGCACGCCGCAGGCGCGCAGCCGATCCGCCATCCACCCTGGGGTGGGCGCGGCCGGGTCGATGCCGTCGACGGTGAGGGCGGTGAACGCCGAGCACCTCTCGTCCTCCAGGACGACGGGGTATCCACCGTTCTGATGGGGCGGGAGGTGGTGGCGGTAGGGATCGTCGAAGGAGACGCCGTTGGCGATGGCGGCCTCGCGGGCCAGGCCACGCATCGACAGGCAGTAGCTGAGGTCCGGGGTGACCTCGAGGTCCAGCACCTCGTCGGGGGTCCAGAGCACGGACGCAGCGTCGTCGCCGGGGTGGGCAGACCCCTGTCGCAGCACGATGATGCCGTCGTGGTCCTCGCCGAGGCCCAGCTCGAGCTGGGAGCAGATCATGCCGTCGGACACGTGGCCGTAGGTCTTGCGGGCAGCGATCTCGAAGTTGCCGGGAAGGACGGTGCCTGGCAGGGCCACCACCACGAGGTCACCCTCGGCGAAGTTGTGGGCACCGCAGACGATGCCGCGGCTGGCGGGTACCCCGTCGGCGGCGGCGTCGTTGTGCGGGCCGACGTCCACCCGGCAGTACCTGATGGTCTTGCCGTTCTTCTGCGGCTCGTCGACGTAGCTGAGGACGCGCCCCACCGTCAACGGACCGCTGACCGGGGACCCGGTGGACTCGATGTGCTCCACCGTCAGGCCCACCGCGGTGAACTGGTCTGCGAGGTGGGCCGTGGTGACGGCGGCGGGAAGCGTGACGAGGTCACGCAGCCACGAGATCGGTGCCTTCATCGTGCTCCTCCCAGGATGGAACGGCTGAAGCGGATGTCGCCCTCCACGAAATCTCGCAGGTCGGGGGCGCCGGTGCGGAACATGACGGTGCGGTCCACGCCCATGCCGAACGCGAAGCCGGAGTACACGTCGGTGTCGATGCCGCAGGCCTTGAGCACGCGCGGGTTGACGACGCCGCAGCCGCCCCACTCGATCCACCCCTCGGACCTGCAGGTCCGGCACGGGCGGTCGGGGTTGCCGACGGAGGCGCCGTGGCAGACGAAGCACTGCAGGTCCACCTCAGCGCTGGGCTCGGTGAACGGGAAGTAGTGCGGCCGCATGCGGGTCCGCACGTCGCCGAACATGGCACGCGCGAGGTGGTCCAGCGTCCCCCGCAGGTCCGCCATCGAGATGCCCTTGTCCACGACCAGGCCCTCCAGCTGATGGAAGACGGGCAGGTGGGTGGCGTCGTACTCGTCCGCGCGGAACACCTTGCCGGGGCTGATCAGGTACAGCGGAACGCCCCGCTCCAGGAGGGAGCGCACCTGCACCGGCGAGGTCTGTGTGCGCAACAGCCGGCCGGCAGCCGGCGGATCCACCCACAGCGTGTCCTGCAGCGCCCGGGCCGGATGATCCGGCGCCAGGTTGAGGGCGTCGAAGTTGTACCACTCCGCCTCGAGCTCGGGTCCGTCGGCCACCTCCCAGCCCATGGCGACGAACACGTCGATCATCTCGTCGATGAGGGCGGTGACGGGGTGGAGGGCCCCCTGCGGGGCCAGCGCGACGGGCAGGCTCATGTCCAGGCGCTCCCCTGCCAGCGCGGCATCGAGTTCCACCGCGGTGAGGCTCTCCTGGCGCTCGGCGAGCGCCTTGGCCACGATCCCGCGGGCCTGACCGATCCGCTGGCCGGCGTCCTTGCGTGCGTGCGGGGGGAGGGCGCCGATCTCCCGGTTGGCCAGAGCCAGCGGCGATGCGTCCCCTGCGTGCTCCAGCCGTGCCTGCTTGAGCTCGGCGGTGGTGCTGGCCGCAGCGATCGCGGACAGCGCGGCCTCCACCGAGGCGCTGACGGCCTCGGGCGCCAGGGCAGCGACCTGCTTGGGATCAAAGTTGTCATTGGGCCCGGACATCGTCGGGTCCTCCTTCGGCGGTTCGACGTTGCGCTGAGGCGGTGGCGTACAGGCACACCGCGGCCGCGCTGGAGAGGTTGAGGCTCTCCGCTCTGCCCCACATTGGCACGGCGACGACCTCATCCGCCAACCGGGCGTCCTCCTCGGGCAGGCCCCAGGCCTCGTTTCCCATGATCCACGCCACCGGCCCGCTGAGTTCCCCCGCCGCGGCCTTCAGGTCCAGGGGGACCCCGTCACCGTCGGCGGCGAGGACCCGCATGCCGTGGCGCTTGACGCGAGCCACGGCCTCCGCGAGGGGTACACCGGTGAGGATGGGCATGTGGAACAAGCTGCCCACCGTGGAGCGCACGGTCTTGGGGTTGTAGATCTCCACGCTCCCGGCCGTGAGGATGACGGCGTCAGCGCCGAACGCGTCGGCGCACCTGATGACGGTGCCGGCATTGCCCGGATCCCTGACCTGCGCGCAGATCACGACGAGGCGTGCACCGTCGAGGACGTCCCATCCGTAGTCCAGCTGTCGGCACACCGCGACGATCCCCTGCGGGGTGACCGTGTCGCTCAGTTGGCGCATCTGGTGCTCGTCCGCCCGCCACACCGGCACCTCGACACCCGCCAGGAGGTCGGCGTGCCGGATCGGGTCGTCGACGATGACCTCCACCACAAGGTCCGGCGCAGCGAGCGCCTCACGGACGGCCTGGCGGCCCTCCACGAGAAACAGCGCCGCGACGTCACGGCCCCGGCGCTGCGTGAGACGACGAACCGAACGCAGCACCGAGGCGGGCAGGCCAGGGGCGGCGTTCGGTTCCATCGTCACTGAGACGGCCCTCAGGCCGCGGCGGGCTGGTTGTCCTTGGCGACAGCGACCAGGGCGTTGAACGTGGCGGTGTCGTTGACGGCCAGCTCGGCCAGGATCTTGCGATCCACCTCGACGCCAGCGGCCTTGAGGCCGTTGATGAAGCGGTTGTAGGTCATGCCCTCGGCGCGGACCGCGGCATTGATCCGCTGGATCCAGAGCCTGCGGAAATCGCCCTTCTTGGCGCGACGGTCGCGGTAGGCGTAGGTGGCCGAGTGGAGCAGCTGCTCCTTGGCCTTGCGGTAGAGACGGGAGCGCTGGCCGCGGTAGCCGGAGGCGAGCTCGAGGACTTCACGGCGCTTCTTGTGCGCATTCACAGAACGCTTCACGCGTGCCATGGGGGTTCTCCTTGGGTGTGGTCGGCACAGCCGACGGGTGGTCTGGGTGGGGGTGACGGCGGACCGCCGGGGGCGGTACGGTCAGCGACCCTTGTGCTTGCCGAGCAGCTTGCGCATCTTCTTGACGTCGGGCGCCGCGACGGACTCCACGCTGCCCAGGCGACGGGTACGCCTCGAGGACTTGTGCTCGTTGAGGTGCCCGAGGTTGGCCTGGCGGCGCAGCAGCTTGCCGGTGCCCGTGGTCTTGAAACGCTTCTTCGCACCGGAGTGCGTCTTCATCTTCGGCATATCGTCATGCTCGCTTTCTGTTGTACTCGATCTCGTCAGAGATCGATGTCCGGGTCCATGTTGTCTGCGGGTCCGCGCTTCTTCTTCGGCGCCGGCGCAGCTGTGGCCTGGGCGCGCAGCTGTGCCTCGGCCTGGCGCTCCTGCTCCGCGTGCTCCAGGCGCTCGGCCATGCGGCGGTCGCGGTCCGCAGCCAGTTCCACCTTCGCCTCGGTCTTCTTCTTCGTCGGTCCGAGCACCATGATCATGTTGCGGCCGTCCTGCTTGGGCGAGGACTCCACATAGCCGAATTCGGTCACGTCCGCGGCGAGGCGCTTGAGCAGCTCCATGCCCAGTTCCGGCCGCGACTGCTCGCGCCCGCGGAACATGATGGTGATCTTGACCTTGTCACCGGCCTTGAGGAAGCGGACGACGTGGCCCTTCTTCGTCTCATAGTCGTGCTGGTCGATCTTGAGCCGGAGCTTCATCTCCTTGGTGCTCACGTTCGACTGGTTCCGCCGGGCGTCGCGTTCCTTCTGCGCCGCCTCGAACTTGAACTTGCCGTAGTCCATCAACTTGGCGACGGGGGGACGGGCCATCGGCGCCACTTCGACGAGATCCAGATCGTTCTCGGCCGCCAGACGCAGGGCGTCCTCGACGCGCACGATGCCTACCTGCTCGCCCTTGGGGCCGACGAGCCGGACTTCGGGTACTCGGATGCGATCATTGATCCGCGGTTCAGTGCTGATGGGTCCTCCAGTGTGAGATGTGTCAGGTACTCCGGACGAAAAAAGGCCCCCGCGCAGGCGGAGGCCACAGATGCCGGGCGCGCGGAACAACCGCTCGCCCTGGGCGACCCGGCCACCAGGGGCGGCTTCGGGTGGGAGTGACAACTCCACTTGACGCGGCAGCCGAGGCCGCCGGATAACTCAAGCATCCTACGCCGCGCCGGGGCGAAACTCCAATCGGGCTCTCACTAGGCCGGTCGTGCCCAGGCGAAGCCGCCGTCGGCCAGTTCGACGAGGGCGTTGCCCGCCGCCAAGCTCTCCAGAGCCTCGCCGTCGACGGTGAACGGCACCGGCCCCGCTATGTCGATGAGGAGGCAGCTCGCCCCAGCGGGGACGACGGTGGCACTGAGTTCGTCGAGCAGGCAGGGCACTGGACGCGCGTCGGGCCGCCACGCACGCAGCGAGTCGTATCCGGTGAAGGCGAGAAGGTAGCTCATAGTGCCGTCGTCGAGGGTGACCGCCGCCATCTCCGCATGCCGGTCCGGGTCCGGGCCCTCGGTCTCATCCCCCGATGCCACCACGGGCAGGAGGAGCCGGCTGGCGCACAGCGCCACCAGCGCGCGGGCGTATCCCTCGTGACCCGTTGCCCGCGCGATGGCGCCCCTCACCAACGGGTCCGCGGCGCCGTCGTCGCCGGCGAAGCGGGCGTTGGGTTGGGCGAGGGAGCGCAACTGGGGCATGCACCTGAGCGTATCGCCCGTGGACACGTCCACGCCCTGTGCCAGACTGGGAGGCATGCCACTGACGCTGCTCGTGACCATCGCGCTGACCATCGTGATCCTCGCCATCGCCGCGGGGATGACCGCACGGTCGCGGCGGGCGCGTCCTGCTGTGATGGGACTCGGCCTGGCCCTGATCCCCGTGGGGCTCTACCTCACCGGCGTGACCCAACTCCTGGCGGACGCCGTCGTGGCCCTGATCGACTGGCTGATGCGAACCCCGTGGACCGTGGTCACCAGCTGGGGCCTGGGCCTGTTCCTGGGCGGGGTGCTGCTGCTGGTCATCGGCGCCTTCCTGCCCAAGACCGGTCGCGCCGCACAGGCGGCTCCGGCCGCGCGGACCCCCGGGCCCGCCACCCGTCCCGCGGTCACGCCCGGCGCGGACCCGAAGACGACGGCCCCCGCGAAGCGGGCTGCCGAGAAGGGCGTCGACCCTGAGGACGCGGAGATCGAGGCGCTGCTGCGCAAGCGCGGCATCATGTGAACCGGCTCAGCCGTCGAGGTGTTCCGGGTCGACGTCCCGGCTCGTGGCGCCCCTGTCGACGAGCCACCGCCGCAGCTCGACCACCTTGCGCTGACCCTCGGCGCCCTCCAGGAATTGGATGGCCAGCACCGGCCGCCTCCTCACCTCCCCCGTCCCCTTGATCAGGAGTGAGGACCACGCGTCCCCGGGGCGCAGACGCACGCCCGCGATGTCCTCCACCCGGTAGCGACGCACGAACGGCCCGTTGCGCACGGTGACACCGTCCTCGTTGGCCCAGAGGCGGGAATAGCCGATGGACAACATGATGCCCACCATCAACAGGACGAAGAACAGCAACGTGCCCGCCTGCGCCCAGGTCACGCGGTCCCGGACCTCCTTGCCGAGCGCCCACCACCCGAACAGGGCCGAAGCCATCAGCACGATGGACAGCACCACCCCGGTCATCAGAGCAGGCGGGCTGGTGTAGGACAACCGCTCCGGGAGCGGCCGCTCGCTCACAGCCGGCAGGCCACGAGCTCGGTCAGCAGGATGCCGCGAGCCCCGGCGTCGTAGAGGCGGTCCATGAGCAGGTGGGCGCCCTCCCGCGGGACGAGAGCCCGCACGGCGCACCACCCGTCCTTGGCGAGGGCGGAGACGGTGGGACCCTCGACGCCGGGGGCCAGTTCCGTCGTCCGGGCAAGGTCCTCCTGCGCCACGTTGTAGTCCATCATCAGGTAGTTCTGCGCCACCAGCACCGATGTGAGCCGGGTCTCCAGCCCGTCGACGCCGGGCGGCAGCACGCCGTCGGCCCGCCGAATCAGGACCGCCTCCGAGTCACAGATGGAGTCACCGAACAACTCGAGGCCGGCGCGCTTGAGCGTCGTGCCGGTGTCCACCACGTCGGCCACCACATCGGCGACCCCGAGCCGGATCGCCGACTCCACGGCACCGTCGAGCTTGACCATCTCCGCGGCGACGCCCTGCTCGTCCAGGTAGGCCTGCAGCAGCCCTGGGTAGGACGTGGCCACCCGCTTGCCCTCGATGTCCGCGACCGACATGGAGGAGCCGGCGGGGGCCGCGAACCTGAAGCGCGAGCCGCCGAATCCCAGCGGCATCATCTCGGTGGCCGCGGCGGCCGAATCCAGCAGCATGTCGCGCCCGGTGATGCCCACGTCGAGGTCACCACGGCCGATGTAGACCGCGATGTCACGGGGGCGCAGGTAGTAGAACTCGACGCCGTGGTCCGCGTCGATCAGGGTGAGGTCCTTGGCGTCGGTACGTTGGCGGTAGCCGGCGGCGCGCAGCATGGCGGCAGCGGGTTCGGCCAGGGCGCCCTTGTTGGGGACGGCGATGCGCAGGAGGCGATCAGTGCTCACGAGGTGCCTTCGTCAGAGGTGTCAGAGGTAGCGGTAGATGTCGTCGAGGTCCAGGTCCAGCGCCAGCATCAGCACCTGGAGGTGGTAGAGCAGCTGGCTGATCTCCTCGGCGGCCTGTTCCTTCGACTCGTACTCGGCGGCCATCCACACCTCGGCGGCCTCCTCGACCACCTTCTTGCCGATCGCATGGATCCCCGCGTCCAGCCGGGCCACGGTCCCGGACCCTTCGGGGCGGGTGGCGGCAGTCTGGGTGAGCTGCTCGAAGAGTTCGTCGAAGGACTTCACGGGGCGCAGCCTACCGTCTTACAGCCGGATGCCCAGGAGCGCGTCGATGGCGGTGGCCATCTGCGCCACGGATCCGGTGTCGTCACTCTCGACGGCGAGGCTGCCGGCCACCCAGGTGTCGACAGCCCGGAGCGCGGCCGGGGCGTCGAGGTCCGTGCGGAGGGCGGTGCGCATGGCCGCGATGGTCTCGTCCGCCGGAAGCGCGGTGCCGTTGTTGAGCACGCCACGCCAGGCCTGGAGCCGGGCGGTGGCGGCGACGAGCTGGTCGGGGGTCCAGTCCCAATTGGTGCGGTAGTGGTGGTTGAGCAACGCCAGCCGGATGGCCATGGGATCGGCCCCGCTGTGACGCAGCCTGCTGACGAGTTCGAGGTTGCCCTTGGACTTGCTCATCTTCTCCCCGTTGAGCCCCACCATGCCGGAGTGCACGAAGGCCTCAGCCATGGGCTCATGCGCGGCCGCGACGGCCTCGGCCGCACACATCTCATGATGCGGGAAGATCAGGTCCGAGCCGCCGCCCTGCAGGTCGA
Organism: Tessaracoccus pujii; assembly: GCF_055326215.1. NCBI lineage: Bacteria > Bacillati > Actinomycetota > Actinomycetes > Propionibacteriales > Propionibacteriaceae > Tessaracoccus > Tessaracoccus pujii. The sequence continues at coordinate 194,484 of NZ_JBUZNP010000003.1, forward strand.
AATGGGGGCCGAGAAAGCGCATGGCGATGGCGGTGCACTCGATGTGCCAACCGGGCCGGCCGGCGCCCAGCGACGACGTCCAGTTCGGCTCGTCCGGGCGCGCGAACCGCCACACGAGGCAGTCCAGAGGATGCCGCTTGCCGGGGCGCTCCGGGTCCCCTCCGTTCTGGGCGAAGAGCTCGATCATGCGGGCCTCGTCGAGGTTGCTGACACCTCCGAAGCCCTCAGCGGCCGCGGTGTTGAAGTACCAGTCCGGGTGCTGCTCGTCCTCGACCTGGTACACGAGACCACTGGGCAGGAGCTGTTCGATGAGCTCGATCACGCACGAAATGGATTCGACGGCGCCGATGTAGTTGCCGGGAGGCACGACCCTCAGGTCCTGCATGTCGCTGCGGAACAGCTCGATCTGGTCCTCGGCGAGTTCCTCCCACTCCTGCCCGGTGGCGGCGGCCCGCTCCAGGAGCGGATCGTCGACGTCGGTGACGTTCTGGGTGTAGTCCACGGTGAGCCCGAGGTCCCGCCAGACGCGATTGACCAGGTCGAAGGTCACGTAGGTGTTCGCGTGGCCCAGGTGCGTGGCGTCGTAGGGCGTGATGCCGCAGACATACATCCTCGCGGCGCCGTCGACGGGACCCACTGCCATCAGCTTCTGGGTGGCGGTGTCGAAGAGGCTGAGCCTCTCCGGGACATCAGCCGATGTCGGAAGGCTGGGAACGGCGACTGGGGCCCACGCATACATGGGCACCAACTTAGCGTGTTGGTTGAGGGCTAAAGCGGGGGCCAGGGGATGCCCGGCCACCGACCGCCGGGCACCGGCATGGTGCCCAGCGCTATCAGATCCTCCGCTCGCGCGGTGAGCGCCTCCCACTCCTCGTCGGCCAGCCCGGGCGCCAGGGGGGCGTTCAACGCGGCGGTCCGCGCCAGAAGGTCCAGCTCCGTCCGGGTCAGGGGGTCCCCCGCCCACCCCCACAGGACGGTGCGCAGCTTGTCGTCCACATGCAGGCTCACGCCGTGGTCCACGCCGGCCAACTCGTCACCGCGGGCCAGGAGATGGCTGGCCTTGCGGTCGGCGTTGTTGAGGAGCGCGTCGAAGACCGCCACCCGCCTCAGCCGGGGATCGTCGCGGTGGGCGAGGACCACCGGCGTGTTCTCCTCCGTGACCGCGCTGAGGATCGGCAGCCATGCCTCAGTGAGCTCCTCCGGGGCCAGGAGGTCGATGAGGTCCGTGACGTCGCCGTCGACCCACTCCTGCGCCGAGCCCTCGCCCAGCGGCCCGTCGATCCATACCGTCAGCGGGACGAGGTCCACGCCGAGCTCTCGCGAGAGGGCGTAGGCCGCCACCTCGCGGCGACCGAGGGTGCCGGTCGGAAAGTCCCACAGCGGCGCCTCCCCCGCCACCGGCTTGTACACCCATCGGCGGCCTTCGGCGTCGAGTCCGAGGAAGGTCCCGTTCGAGGCGTCCACCAGCCGCCCCACCACGCGCAGGTCCCCCACGGGTCCTGTCATGGGAACAGCGGGCCCCGATACCCGTTGGCGCGCGGGCAGATGTGACCGGCCGGATCCAGGGGTTGGCCGCATGCCGGGCACGCAGGGCGGCCCGAGGCGACCACCGTCTCGGCACGCGCCGCGAACTCCCGGGCCATGGCCGGGGTCATCAGGATCTGCAGCAGGGAGTTCTCCCCCTCGTCATCGACCTCGTCGGAAAACAGTTCCAGCACGAGACGCTGCCGCTCCTGGTCCCAGGCCAGACCGATGGCAGCCGCCCGGAAGGACACGGTGACCGGAGCGTCCAGGGGGCCCCGGTCCGCCGGCGGCTGCCGGTCCGGCACGTCGTGACCGAGTTCGGCGAGTTGATCGAGCACCTCACCCACGCGCATCCCCAGGAGCAGCGCCTGCTGTTTCTCCACCGCGACGGCCGCGATGCGGTGGCCCTGAGCCACCTGGATGAGGAACAACCGGTTGCCAGGTTGGCCAACCGTGCCCACGACGCAGCGATCCGGGTGATCGAACTCCAGCAGCATGCCGCCAGCCTAATCCCGCACCGGGGGCGGTGGAGCGACGTCGCCGCCGCCGACGACGGGGGCGACGGTCGTCGCGAGCAGCGACCCGATGTCGGCCCCGAGGTTGACGCCCAGCACCATGGGCCGTTCTCCCCCGTACTCGACGACGCTGACGCCGGCGGGGCCGACGTGGACGCGCTGGAAGTCGTCGAGGCCCATCCCGAAGGCGTGGGCCAGGACTGCCTTGATGGGGTCGCCGTGGGAGAAGATCAGCACCGTGGCCGCCTGGCCATGGGCCGCGGCCACCCCCGCGACGGCCGCCGTGGTCCGGTCGAACATCTCGAGCATCGACTCGCCGCCCGGGAACGACACCGTCGACGGAGCGGCCTGGATGTCCGTCCACAGCGCCTCACCCTGGAGCGCGGCCAGCTTCGCGCCCGTCCACACGCCGTAGTCGCACTCGCTCATCCCGTCGAGCACAGATGCCTCCGGGAACCCCGCCAGGGCTGCGGTCTCCCTGCAGCGCTGGATGGGTGAGGTGTAGGCCGCCGCCACAACCACGCCGGCGAGCATCTCTCCCAGCGCCCGGGCCTGCCGGCGGCCCACGTCGTCGAGCACCACCCCCGGCATGCGGCCCGCCAGCACGCCGTCGGCGTTGGCCGTCGATCTCGCGTGCCGCACCAGGACCACCTTTGTCATGGGCTTCAGCCTAGTCGGCCCCCGCGGGGGCCCAGCGGTACAGTGGCGCCCGGCATTGATGAAGGGTGTGGACGTGGACTGGTTCGAGGCGATCGTATTGGGCGTGGTGCAGGGCCTGACGGAGTTCCTGCCCATCTCCTCCAGCGCGCACGTGTCCATCGTCGGCCAACTCCTCTTCGACGGGCGGGACCCGGGGGCCGCGTTCACCGCGGTCACCCAGCTGGGCACCGAGACGGCCGTCCTCGTCTACTTCCGCAAGGACATCTGGCGGATCATCACAGCCTGGCTCGGGAGCCTCCGCGGCACCGTCGAGAGGTCGGATCCCGACGCCCGTATGGGGTGGCTGGTCATCCTCGGCTCCGTGCCCATCGTCGTCCTCGGCCTGCTGTTCCAGGACGCCATCGACTCCACGCTGCGGAACCTGTGGATCACCGTGGCGATGCTCGCCGGTGTCGCGTTGATCCTGGCCGTCGCGGACCGGATGGCGACGGACAACACCCGCGAGTTGCGGCAGCTGACCTGGCGCGACGGCGTCCTGTTCGGCCTGTTCCAGGCAGCAGCGCTGATCCCGGGAGTGTCGCGCTCAGGTGCCACCATCTCGGGCGGACTCTTCCTCGGCTACACGCGGGAGGCGGCCACGCGCTACGCGTTCCTGCTGGCCATCCCCGCCGTCTTCGGCTCCGGGCTGTACAAGCTGAAGGACATCGGAGGCGACCAGGCCACGGCGTGGGGCCCGACGGTCGCGGCTACGGTCCTGGCGTTCTTCATCGGGTACGCGGTCATCGCCTGGCTCCTGCGCTACATCTCCACCCATAACTTCCGCATCTTCGTGGTGTATCGCCTCATCCTGGCTGCCGTCGTCGCCATGCTGATTCTCACCGGCGTCCTCGACGCGTAGGGTCGAGCGCATGCACCTGCGACCGCTCGGCGCCTCCGGCCTCCACGTGTCGCGCCTCGGGCTCGGCACCATGGCGTGGGGCCGGGACGTGGACTGGCCGGCCGCCCGCGACCTCCTCGCGGATTTCGTCGACGGCGGCGGCAACCTGGTGGACACGGCCCCGGCCTATGGCGCGGGTGTCGCGGAGAAGATGATCGGCAAGTCGCTGTCTGCAGGCCTGCCCCGCGAGGCGCTGGTCATCGCCACGAAGGCGGGATTCGTCATCCGGGACGGCAAGCGCTCCATCGACACGTCTCGCGGCGCCCTGCTCAGCGACCTGGAGCAGTCGCTCCGCCGGCTCAACACCGACCACGTGGACATCTGGCAGGTCCACGCCTGGGGTGACGCCCGGATCGACGAGACCCTGTCCGCGCTGGATTCGGCCGTGAACCGGGGCATGGCGCGCTACGTCGGAGTGTCGAACTTCGTCGGGTGGCAGACCGCGACGGCGGCCACCTGGCAGGAGGCGGATCGCGGGCGCACCCCCCTCTCGAGTGTTCAGGTGGAATACTCGCTCCTCGCCCGCCGCGCCGAGGTCGAGGTGGTCGGCGCGGCCCGGCATCACGACCTGGGGATCCTGGCCTGGTCCGGGCTCGGCCGCGGCGCGCTGACGGGCAAGTACCGAGACGGCCGCCTGCCCCGGGACTCCCGGGCCGCCTCGGACCACTTCGGTTGGTTCCTGGAACCGTACCTCCAGCCGAGGTCCGCCGCGATCGTCGATGCCGTGGCCCACGCCGCGCAGGGTCTCGGCATGACCCCCGCGCAGGTGGCCCTGCTGTGGGTGCGCGATGCACCCCAGGTGGCGGCCGCGCTCGTGGGCCCCAGAACGTCGGAGCAGCTGGCGGAACTCCTGGACACCGAGGAGAAGGAGCTTGTCGCGCCCATCGTGTCGGCGCTCGACGACGTGTCCGGAGGGCCGAACGCCTACCGCTGAGGCTCAGGCGATGTCGAACGCCACGTGATGGACACCCTCAGCATCGATCTCCAGGGTGAGCGAGCCGACGGATCCCGCCAGGTCCTCCGTCCCAGAGCCTGGCACCACTTCATAGCGGACCTCCTGGATGCCGTCGCGCATGGTGCCGAACTGCTGGAAGGCGACGGTGCCGCTGCGCCCGCCGATGCGCCCCTCGAACACCTCCAGAGCCACGTAGCCGGCGGTGCCCTCCGCTGGGTTGCCGGCCGACAGCATGAATCCGCGGCTGGCTCCTTCCGCTTCCCCGCTCCACACTTTGGCGAACTCGAATCGCCGGGTACCGGGCAGAAGCCCCTCTTCCGGGGCGATCTCGATCTCGAACGTTGCGTTGACGACCATGGGCTCCTCCTCGATACGCCCACCCTAGGGGGATTTGCGCTACCCGGGCGCCTACCTGCTAGAGTTCCTTGTCGCTCCCCCTCGGGGGTGTCACTCGTCCGGGTGGCGGAATTGGTAGACGCGCTAGCTTGAGGTGCTAGTGCCCGTAAAGGGCGTGGAGGTTCAAGTCCTCTCTCGGACACATCTGGTATCCCCCAGTCGGCAAGGCGAAACGCCCGCTGACTGGGGGTTTTGCTATTTCTTGCCTCGCCACCCTCCGTCAGTGTGCGCCAATCTTTAGCACGTTCATGGCACGGAATCGCACGACGGCGGACATGCCATGAGGTTCGGCTACACAAGAAGGCCGCAGAGAAGATCGGCCGCAGCGCGCTTAAGGGCCACAAGTTCAGAGTCACCGCAGCAACCCTGGCAGGCCGCTGGCGATCGGTACGCGAGACCGAGCACCTCTTCGCTGCGGTGGTGATGTGCGTTGTTGGCATCCAAGGTGTCCGCGGTGGCGGGACGCCAGTGCGGGGGTCCACGCTCAGGGGGGAGACTAGAGGGTCCCACTACCGGCACGTTTCCGCGAGATGTGGTTCGGTCCCTGGAGGTGGCAGGAGCCCGCTGCGCGGTAACGTGGCGGTAGTGGCGGTGGCCCGTGGATGGGGTGAGCGTGGGGGGCGGCACTGGGGGACCGTCTCCGCGGCACTGGGGTTCGGATTCGGGCTCGTCGCAGGGAGCCGGCTAGAGCGCGGGCAGCCCAAGAACCTCACGCAACTGGGAGACGCTTGGCGATCCCTCAAGCCCCGACGAGGCGGAAAAGACACGACACGTCAAACCCACAGGGGCGCCCTCCGACGCGAAGGGGTCACGCCCGTCCAAGAGAAGGCTCGGCGAGCCATGGAAGCCCATGCTACGGGCCTCTTCGTCGGTCTCAATCAGGACCCGCTCGACCTCGATGCCCGCTTCGGTGGCCAGGTCATCGAGGCGCTGCTCAAGGAGCCGCCAGTTCGGGCAGCCGTCGAAGTACAACAACTGCACGCGCATTGTGGTACCGCCTTGTCTGCTCAGAGTCCTTGTGTATCAGACTTCAAGGGCCCCCGGGCGAGGCCGGTCTGATGGGCGATGTCGCCGGCGCCGAGCTTGACGGAATCTTGACCCGATGAGCATCGAACGCACACGACTGGCGCGTCATAGTGGTCCCACGTTTCTACAGATTATTAGGAGAAATCCCGTGCCAGCTCGCCACGGCGGTCCACGCCGCCCCCTGTTCCTCGCCGTCCTGGTGACGACCGCCCTGACGTTCACGGCCTGTGGGCAGACTGCCCCCGGGACAAGTTCGGCTGCGCCGTCGAGCAGCACCGGCGCGACGCAGGGCGCCGAGAGCACCGCCGCCACCGGAGAGGACAACGAGTCTCAGGAGCCGACGGAGATAAGGGGCACGGTCTGGGTCGCCAACGAGGACGGTGACTCCCTGTCGGCCATCGACGCCGCCACCGGGGCCCTGGTGACGACGGTGAGCGGAATCGAGAGCCCTCACAATGTTCAGGTGAGCCCGGATGGGGCCACGGTCTGGGCCGTCAGCGGTCAGGCCAACGCCCTTGTGGGACTCGATGCCGCCACCTACAAGCTGGTGGGCACCGCCCCTACCGGAGCGAGCCCTGCGCACGTTGTCGTCAGTCCCGACGGTGAACAGGTCCTTGTCACCAACGCGGGAGATGACACGCTCAGCGTCTACGACGCGGCGACGCTGGAACTCCGGGCCGTCGTCGGCCTCAGCGCGGGGCCGCATGGACTGCGTCCTACCCCGGATGGTTCGGCGGTGGTCGTGGCCAACACCACCGCGGGCACCGTCGACGTCGTGGACACCAGCACGTATGAGGTCACCGCGACGATCCCGGTCGGCGATTCGCCTCCGCAGGTTGCCGTGGCGCCCGACGGGCGGTACGCCTTCGTCAGCCTGGTCGGGTCCAGTTCCGTGGTGAAGGTTGACCTCGTGGAGCAGAGGGTCACAGGATCGGTGGCGGTTCCGGCGCCCCCGGTCCAGCTGTACCTGACCGCGGACGGGACGCGGCTGCTGTCGGCCGACCAGGGAACCGAGGACGCCCCGGGTAGCACGGTCTCGGTGATCGACCCCGCATCCATGACGGTGCAGGCGACCGTCCCCGCAGGATCCGGCCCGCACGGGGTCGTCATCGAGCCGACCGGGCAGCGAGCCTGGGTGACCAACCTCTTCGACGACACCGTCTCCGTGATCGACCTGTCGACCGACGAGACGGTCGCGACTGTGCCTGTCGGCGACAAGCCCAACGGCATCAGCTACAGTCCCCAGCCGCCGACACCCGGACCCGCCACCATCAGCATCAGCATCCCCGACTACGCCACCGAGGCCGAGGGCAACCACGCGGAGCACTGACCAATCCAGGTGCGCAGCCCTCATCCTCGTCCGTCGGATCATCCTGGCGTTGGGGGCCCCCGCCGACCGTGAGCCAGCAGGTCGGGGGCACTTCGGCGGGGATGGTCGGCGGCCGCGTACAGACTTGGTCAAGGTCTTCTCAAGATGCTCTGCAGAACCGGGGTTCTGGTGATCTCGGTCATGGGCGGTCAGTCACGATAAGGCGGTCATTCCATACCGAGGAGTTCCCGAATGAGCCGCATACTGAGCGTCGCCCCAGCCGCTGTTGTCGTCGTGTGGACGATGGTCAGTCTCTCACCGCCGGCGGTGGCGAACTCGGCGACCGAACCTCCGAGCCCTGCCGCGACCTCCAGCAGCCAACCCACTACTGGCAGCAGTGACCGGCCTTCGGGCCACGAGCACGGGCCAGCAGTCGAAGAGAGCGCACCCCCCGCGGCCTCCGCACCCGTGACGTCGTCACCCGAGCCGGAACCGGCCCCGGCCCCCGCTGAGGACTCTGTGCATGGGGAGGGCCACAACGCCTCGGCCGGCGAGCAGGCGCCGGCAGCAGGTGAGGAGACCGCGGCTGAGGAGCATGGCAGCGGCGCGGAGGAACACAGCGAGGATCCTCCTGTGGACCGGCCTCGGGCTCTTGTGTTGGGCGGCTTCGGCGTGTTCAACGGCGCGGTCATGCTGTACGCGGCCCTGTTGCGCCGCAGGAGCGCCCCCGACCACAAGCGACGTCGTGAAGCGCGCGCCGCGGCACTGACCACCGACACCCACACCGTCGCGAAGGAATCCTGATGACCACTCCCACTCTGCCGAAACTCGAAGGGCCCGGCGGAAAGCCCGGGGACAGGCCGGGTCCGGTCTTCCTCGACCTGGACGAGAAGCCGGACCTCACTCCCGCGCCGGTGGGTCGGAACCTGATGAGCGTCCCGTGGGTTGCGCGGGTGCTGAGGAGCCCGCTCTACCCCGGCATCATTCAGGTGCCTGTGGCCGCGGTCTTCGGGCTGGTGGCCTACCAGTTGCTGGTGGGCCCCGACTCTGCCCACGACAACGCCGGCACCGCGTTGATGTGGGTGCTGTGGTGGCCGTTGATCCCGATCGTGTTCGTCCTGCTCGGCAGGTTCTGGTGCGCGGTGTGCCCATTCGGGTGGCTGTCGGATCAGGTCCAGAAGTTGGTGGGGGTGAACCAGCCGGTCCCGGCCTTCCTGAAGAGGTACGGCATCTGGATCATCGACGCATCCTTCCTGCTGATCACGTGGGCAGATCATGTGTGGGGCATCGTGGAGTCGCCGTGGGGCTCAGGTGTGCTGTTGCTGCTCCTCACCAGTGCCGTGATCGTCTCCGGTGCGCTGTTCCAGCGCCGCACCTTCTGCCGCTACCTGTGCTTCCTCGGCGGATTGTCCGGCAACTACGCCCGCACCGGCATGGTGGAACTCCGCGCTGATGCGGAGATCTGCCGCACCTGCAAGGCGCGGGCCGCGTGCTACAACGGCAACGAGAAGGTCGCGGGCTGCCCGCTGTTCACCTTCCCCCGGACGATGGACACCAACGCCAACTGCAACCTGTGCGCCAACTGCATCAAGGCGTGCCCCAATGACGCCATCCAGGTGCGGCTGCGGAAGCCGACCAGCGAGCTGTGGTTCATCAACAAGCCCTCCGTCGAGGAGTCGTTCCTCGCGATGGCCATCATGGGCATCGTGATCGTGCAGAACGTCACGATGCTGGAAGTGTGGAATACGGCGCTGGCGTGGCTGGAGGCCACGACCGGCATCACGAATTACGCGCTGATCTTCACCGTCGCATTCGCCGTCGCGGTCAGCCTGCCGGTCGGGCTGCTCATTGGTGCGTCTCGTCTGGCGGCGGGCCGCAACCTTGAGACCACGATGAAGAACTTCGCACGGTTCGGCTACGCCCTGATCCCGCTCGACGTCGCCGGCCACATCTCCCACAACCTGTTCCACCTCCTGGCCGAGGGCGGATCGGTGATCACCACGGTCGCGGCGCTGTTCGGAATCACCTACGGCGCCGAGTCGCCGGCGTTGGCCAGCAACCTCACCATCCAGATCCTGCAGTTCGCCCTGCTCGCGTTGGGCATCGCCGGTTCCCTGTACACCGCGTGGCGCATCACCCGTCGTCGTTACCAGACGGCGAAGCGCCGGACCAGCACCTTCGTGCCGATGGCTGCCCTGGTGACGTTCCTCGGCGTGGTCAACATCGTCTTGTTCCTCCTCCCGATGGCTCATCGCATGTGAGGGGCGCCCTCTGGACCCGCACCGACACCTGAGACCATCTCAACCACAGGCCACTCCCCAGGAGGACATCATGACGACTGCCCCGCAGACCGCGTGCGTCGACGGAAACGAAGCCGCCGCGCAGATCGCCCACCTGCTCTCCGACGTGGTGGCGATCTACCCGATCACGCCGGCCTCCACGATGGGCGAGCTGGCCGACACCTGGTCTGCGGCCGGGCGAGAAAACCTGTGGGGTGCCGTGCCTGAGGTGGTGCAGATGCAATCCGAGGCGGGCGCTGCCGGCGCCCTGCACGGGGCGATCCTCAAGGGGACGCTGGCCACCACGTTCACGGCCAGCCAGGGGCTGCTGCTGATGCTGCCCAACATGTACAAGATCGCCGGCGAGCTGACACCTGCGGTGATTCACGTCGCGGCCCGCACGCTGGCCACCCACGCCCTGTCGATCTTCGGTGACCACAGCGACGTCATGGCGGCGCGCGGCACCGGCTGGGCCATGCTCTGCGCGTCATCGGTGCAGGAGGCACACGACTTCGCCGCCGTGGCCCACGCTGCCACCCTGACCAGCAGAGTGCCGTTCCTCCACTTCTTCGACGGCTTCCGAACCTCCCACCAGATCGACCGCATCAACCTCCTGGCAAGGGAGGATGTGCGCGGCCTCGTCGACGAGGGCGCCGTGTCTGCCCACCGCGCCAGCGGGCTCAGCCCGGACGCCCCCACCATCCGCGGCACCGCGCAGAACCCGGACGTGTTCTTCCAGGCCCGCGAGGCCGCGAACCGCTTCCACGACGCCCTCCCGGAGACCGTTCAGGCGCTCTTTGACGATCTGGCGGGCAGAACGGGTCGCCGATATCGGCTCGTGGACTACACCGGTGCACCGGATGCGGAGCGGATCCTGGTGCTCATGGGCTCCGGGGTCGGTGCCGCCACCGAAACAGTGGAAGAGCTGGTCGCCCGAGGGGAGAAGGTGGGCGTGGCGACGGTGCGGCTGTATCGGCCCTTCCCCGCCGCCCAGCTCCTGGAGGCGCTCCCCGCGACGGCGCGACAGGTGATGGTGCTGGACCGCACGAAAGAGCCTGGAGCCGTCGGCGAGCCGTTGTACACCGACGTCCTCGCCGCGCTCACCGAAGGGGGTCGCGGCGACATCTCGGTCACGGGCGGCCGCTACGGCCTCGGGGGCAAGGAGTTCAACCCGGCCATGGCCAAGGGCCTCTTCGACGAACTTCTACGCGCCACGCCACGGCGGCACGTCACCGTCGGGATCGTCGACGACGTGACCGGTCTGTCTGTCCAGCCCGACCCGTCGTTCACTGTTCCCAAGGCGCCGTTGCAGGCCGTGTTCTACGGCTTGGGCTCTGACGGGACGGTCGGGGCGAACAAGGCGGCGGTGAAGATCGTCGGGAAACACACCGATCTGCACACGCAGGGGTATTTCGTCTACGACTCGAAGAAGGCGGGCTCGATCACCGTCTCGCACCTGCGCTTCGGTCCGGATCCGATCCGATCGACCTATCTGATCGACCGGGCCGACTTCATTGCCGTCCACCAGTTCCCGTTGCTGACCCGACGACGGGTCCTCGACACCGCCCGACGAGGCGCAACCGTCCTCCTGAACTCGCCTCATCCGGCTGACAAGGTCTGGTCCCACCTGCCCCGGGAGGTCCAGCAGGACATCATCGATCGCGACCTGAGCGTCTACGTGGTCGACGCCTACCGGATCGCCCGCGAGAACCACCTTGCCGGCCGCATCAACACCGTCATGCAGACATGCTTCTTCGCGCTGGTCGACCTGCTGCCCGACGCAGACGTCGAGGAGATCCTCTGCGCGTCGGCGCGTCAGGCCTACGGATCCAAGGGCAGCAATGTCGTCGCCCACAACGTGGCCGCCATCCTGGCCGCCCTCGGCGGCCTGCAGCAGGTGACCATCCCCGACCAGGTCGAGGGCGCGGTGCGGAGGATGGCGCCTCTGCCAGGGCACGCGCCGAAGTTCGTCCGCGCAGTCACCGGCCCCATGCTCGACGGCGACGGGGACCTGCTGCCCGTCAGCGCCCTGCCGATTGACGGGGTGTTCCCCACCAACACCGCCAGGTGGGAGAAGCGCGGCCTCGCAAGCGAGGCACCCGTCTGGGATGCCGACCTGTGCACCGGCTGCGGGAAGTGCACCATCGTGTGCCCCCACGCCGCCATCCGCATGGCAGTGTTCGACCCGTCAGGGACCCAGTCACTCCCGCAGCAGTTCCCCTTCACCAAGTTCAGTTCTCGCGAACTCCCGGGGCACCGCCTCACCCTGGCGATCTCCCCCTTGGACTGCACCGCCTGCGGCCTGTGCGTCGAGGCGTGCCCGGTGGCAGACAAGGTCAACCCCGCCCACAAGGCGCTGCTGATGGAGCCCATCGGTGACCGCCTCAACTTCGACCAGGAACATTTCGCCGCCGTCGAGGACCTCCCCCAGCCACCCCGCTCCGCACTGAAGACCGACACCGTCAAAGGCTCCCAGCTGCTGGAACCCCTGTTCACGTTCTCCGGTGCCTGCTCAGGATGCGGTGAGACGCCCTACCTCAAGCTTCTCAGCCAACTGACCGGCGACCGGCTGATCCTCGCCAATGCCACCGGCTGCTCCTCCATCTTCGGAGGAAACCTGCCCACCACCCCCTGGTCGACCGATGCCTGCGGACGCGGCCCCGCTTGGGCGAATTCCCTGTTCGAAGACAACGCCGAATTCGGGCTCGGGATCCGCCTCGCCGCCGACCATCAGCACCAGCAGGCCCGGAAGCTGCTGGCGCAGAACAGCGACGCCCTGGGAACCGATCTCGCAGCCAGCATCCTCGACGCCGACTCCGACGGCGAGGACCTGTCGCGGCTACGGCGCAACATCTCGCGCCTCAAGACCCGGATCAACGACCTCGCGCCCGTCGACGGATCCGACCTGGCACGCCTACTGACCTTGGCCGACGAACTCGTCGACCGCACGGTGTGGATCATCGGAGGCGACGGCTGGGCACACGACATCGGATTCGGCGGCCTGGATCACGTCCTGGCCTCCGGACGCAACGTCAACATCCTCGTGCTGGACACCGAGGTGTACTCCAACACCGGCGGACAAGCGTCCAAGGCGACCCCACGGGGTGCGATCGCAAAGTTCGCCTCAGGAGGCAAGGGCACCCAGAAGAAGGACCTCGGTCGATTCGCCCTGACCTACCGCGACGTCTACGTCGCACAAGTGGCCCTCGGCGGCAACGAAATCCAAACGGTGCGAGCCCTGCAGGAGGCACAACGATGGCCGGGAGTCTCACTGGTCATCGCCTACGCCAGCTGCATCGAACACGGCATCGAGATGGCCCAGTCCCTGCACCACCAGAAAGCAGCCGTCACCAGCGGTCACTGGCCCCTGTACCGATCCCGCCCCGCAACACCCGAGCGGCCCGCAGCCTTCTCCCTCGACTCCAAATCACCCACCCGACCCGTCCGGGAGTTCGCCCTGGCGCAAAGCAGATTCTCCCGGCTGCAGCGCACCGACCCCGCCCGCAGCGAGCACCTCCTCACCGAGATGCAACAAGACACCGACGAGCGCTGGGCCCACTACCGGGACCTGGCAGCCCCGACCCCCTGATCCTGGCCGTCTCCCATGTTCGTAGGTGTGGTTGGCGAGGCTTCGAGGGCGAATCTGCACCTAGCCGATGGCCGGTCGTCAACTTCTTGACCGAAGCGAAGGGGATCGTGCGTCAAATCCATACCTCGGTGAGGGAGAGTGGTCTCATCGGCCGAACGGCCGCCCCCGAACGAAGGAGACCACCATGATCACGAAGCGAAGGATCGCCGCCCTCGCCGCCGTCGCCGCATTAGTCGCCGCGATGACCGCTGTCCCCGCCGGAGCTGCTGACTTCACCGGACGCGAGTTCGCGGGCCACGTCCGGATGATGGCCCAGTCAGAGATGGGTCTGGACGGGACCATGAACCCCGGCATGCATCAGGGGTTCTCCGGCATGGGGGCCCACCACTCCTCCTGACCGGCGCGATCGGCCCGCTCGTCACGCTATCCCCGCCAGGCCCAGCCTGGCGGGGATTCACCATGACTTCACCGCAATCGCGTGGTGATCTCGTCGAGGAGTTCCTGGGGGTCGAGCCACATGGAGGGATAGTTGCCGTACCAGCGTTGGACGCCGTCGCCGTCGATGAGGACGAAGCCGTGACCGGGCATTCCAGGGTGCATGCCCTTGTCGAGGACGTCGTAGGCCTTCGACACGGTGCCGTCGTCGAGGAGGTACGGGGTGGTGACTCCGAACTGCTGCATGTCGGGCAGGATCTGCTCAGCGGAATTCATGACGATCGGCAGGACCTCGATGCCTGCCTCAGCGAAGCCGGGGTTCTTCTCGATCTCGGCCATCTGCATGGTGCAGGATGCGCAGCCGGCGCCTTCGTTGAAGTAGATGAGCACCGGGTTGGGGCGCAGGTCGCTGAGGGTCACCGAAGTGCCGGCGGTGGTGGTGAGCGTGAAGTCTGGGGCGAGTCGCTGGGTGTCACCCTGCTCGGGGATGGCTGTCCACAGTCCGTAGCCGACGACTGCCAGCACGATCAGCGTCACTGCTCCGCCCAGGATCCGAATCACGGTGCGACGCTTCTTGTCGCGCTGCGTCTCGGCCTGCTGGCGGGCTTTGAGTTGCTCGCGACGGGAGGCTGCCGGGGTGGTGGTGGGGGTCATCGGGGCTCCTGGGAAGGGATGGTGGCGGCGCCTGGCTTCTCAGGCACAGTGCTGGCTGGGGGTTCGGCGTCGCAGCAGTCGTGGGCTGCGGGCGCGGGTTCGGCGCGTCGACGGTCGCGGAGGGTGGCCACGACGAACACGGCCGCGAGGGCAAGCAGCGCCAGGCCGAGGACGACTTCGGGGATGGGGGCGGTGATCGCGATCAGCCACGCGAAGACCTCGGCGAGCCAGGCACCCACGCCGACCAGCGGGGCGTCGGCGCCGGTCATCTCGGTGGCGCCGGCCTGACCGATCACCAGGATGCCCATGATCACGAACCCGACCGCGACCAGCAGGTTGACGGTGTTGGTGGCCAGCGTGAAACGGCCCAGGTTGATGCGGATCGGCTTCGCACGGAGGCTGCGCATCCGCTCGGGTCGCTTGTCCCACATCAGTGCCATCACGAACAGCGGGATCACCATTCCGAACACATAGGCCACACCGAGCACCAGCCCGCCGACTGGTGATCCGGACAGCGCCGACAGTGTCATCACCCCGGCCAGGACGGGCGCGCAGCAGCTTGAGGCAATGCCGGAGAACACTCCGAGGCTGAAGAAGGTGGCGGTGTCCCCGCGGGCGGTGTCCGGGGCACGGAGGAACGATGGCATCGACCACATCGCCCCCGACAGTGCGAGGAGTCCGAGTCCGATCATCAGCAGGCCGCCGGCCCAGTAAAGGACGACGTGGTACTTGGCGATGGCGCCGGCGACCAGGCTGACGCCCATGGTGATCGGAACCAGGACCGCCGCCAAGCCGGCGGCGAACACGAAGGTCAGCGGGATCAGGCGCCAGCGGCGGTTCTTCGCGGCGGCGGCCAGGTAGCTGGGCGCGAGGAACACGATGCAGCAGGGCGCGAACAGCGCGACGCCGCCGGCGAGGAACGCGGCCAGGATTCCGCCGGCGCCGAGGAGATCGGCGCCCATCAGCGGGCACCCAGGTGGTCGACGAGCCGCGCGAGTTTGCCGCGCGGGATCCGCCCGTCGTGGAAGTAGCGTCCCGCCACCAGCGTCAAGGGAAACATCCCCGGACGATGCTCGGCGATCAGCGCCTGCCCCTCCGGAGACTCAGCCGGCACCGTCGCGAGGCGAAGCAGGCCGGCGCGGTCAAGGGCATCGAGGCGCTCGTGGGCGTCGTCACAGAAGTGGCACGCGGGGGTGGTCACCAAGGTGACGTCCACCACCTCGATCGGAGCGCTCGGCGGCGCTGACGCCAGGATGTCATTCACGATCCCAGCGTGACCCCTCCAGATCAGGGGACGGTTCAGCCCGGGTCAAGGTTCGGCCAAGAAGAGTCGCCCAACCCTGCGAGGGAGGTGGGCTGGCGGGCGTGGTGTGTCAATAATGGCGGTATGGCTGAGCCCCGTAGGTCGAGTGTGCTGGTGATTGACGACGAGCGCCCGCTGGCGGGGATCGTCGCCTCCTACCTCAATAGGGCAGGTTTCGACACCGCATTGGCCTACACCGGACCCGAGGGGGTCCGCTCGGCCCAGGAGCTGGATCCCGACGTCATCATTCTTGATCTGGGTCTCCCGGGGATCGACGGCATCGAGGTGTGCCGCCAGATCCGGTTGTTCTCCGACTGCTACATCCTGATGCTGACCGCCCGGGCCGACGAGGTTGACAAGCTGATCGGTTTGTCGGTGGGCGCCGATGACTACCTGACCAAGCCGTTCAGCCCCCGCGAGCTCGTCGCCCGGGTCAACACCGTGCTGAGGCGGCCGCGCCGCCAGGCCCACGGCACACAGCCGGCAGCGCCGCGCGAGTTCGGAGTGTTGCGGGTGGATGCGGAGGGCCGTGATGTGTGGATCGACGGCGAGCCGGTGGGTTTGACCCGCACCGAGTTCGACATCCTCGACGCACTGTCGGCACGGCCGAACGTGGCGCTCAGCCGGCGGCAGATCATCGACGCGGTGTGGGGGCCGGGCTGGGTCGGTGACGATCACGTCGTCGATGTCCACGTGGCGAACCTGCGCAAGAAGCTCGACGACCCACCCGCCGAGCCTCGCTACATCCTCACGGTCCGCGGCGTCGGATATCGGATGGGACCAGGGCGATGATGCAACTGCGCGGCTCCGTCGGCCGGATGCGATGGGGCACCCGCACCTTCCTCACACAGGCGCTCGTGGTGACTGTCGGCGTGATCACGGCCGCACTGGTCGCTGTGGTGGTCGGCCCCTCCCTGTTTCACGAACACCTGGAACAACTCGGCCAGGCGGGCGGCATCGCCGAGATGGGGCACGTGGAACAGGCGTTCCTGGACGCCGGCGTCAGATCGTTGGGTATCGGGCTGGTTGTGGCGCTGGCTCTGGCCATCGGCCTGACCTGGCTGGAGACCATACGGTTGCGCCGGCCCCTGGAGCAACTGACAGCGGCCGCCGCACTGCTGGAGGCGGGCGATTACACCGCTCGCGTCCCCGAGACCGCGACAAGTCCCGAATTCCACGCCGTTGCTGAAGCATTCAACGGCATGGCCAGCCGCCTGGACTCGACCGAAACCAGCCGACGTCGGCTTCTCTCGGACGTGGCGCACGAGCTCCGCACCCCCCTGGCCACGCTGACCGCTGAGCTGGAGGCCGTCATCGACGACGTGGTCCCCTGGGACCGGGAGAGCCAACAACTGCTCACCCTGCAGGCCGCCCGGCTCAAGAAGATCGCCGCAGACCTCGACGACGTGTCGCGCGCCGAGGAGGGCCGATTCACCCTCGACACCCAGGCGCAGCCGGTGTGGGACCTCATCGAGACCGCGGTGGCCTCGGTCGCGACCAGATATGCGGACAAGGGCGTTGTGTTGTCCGCGGACTCTGACTCAGGGTTCGTCGTAGCGGATCCGCAGCGGGTGGGTCAGATTCTGGGCAACCTGCTCGACAACGCTCTGCGGCACACGCCCGCCGGTGGGATGGTGCGCATCAGCGCACGCGAATCCAAGAGTGAGGTGGTGATGATGGTCACCGACACCGGCGACGGTCTCGCTGCGGAGCAGCTCTCGAAGGTGTTCGAACGGTTCTACCGCGCCGACACGGCCCGGGCCCGCGATGCGGGCGGGTCCGGGATCGGGCTGACCATCGCGCGCAGCCTCGCCCTGGCCCACGGCGGCTCATTGACGGTCACCAGCCCGGGCCTCGGGCACGGCTCGACCTTCACCCTCAGCCTCCCCCTCGCCACCGCGCGAGCATCGGAGAGTGTCTTGACCGATTCTTGACCCTCCACGGGTTGGACCGTCAGCTGACGGTACGTAGCCTCGACATCAAGGACCGGCGACCCCCGTCGGCCAGGAACGGAGCAAGAACACATGTCACCCACGAAGCGGATCACCGCCACGTTGGCGGGGCTGGTCCTGACGGCCACCCTGGCGGCCTGCGGAAACCAGAGCACCACCCCCCCTGCAGCGACCACCTCCCCCACGGCCACCGAATCCGCGTCCGCCAGCGCCTCGTCGGAGGTCGCGGGCGACCACAACGAGCAGGACACCACGTTCGCGCAGATGATGATCATCCATCACGAGGGCGCCATCGAAATGTCGCAGCTGGCGATCGAGCGCGCCGAGACCCCCGAGGTGGTGGCACTGGCCGAGCGGATCGCCGAGGCCCAGGGCCCGGAGATCGACGAGATGACCTCCTGGCTGAGCGCCTGGGGTGAGGACATCTCCCCCGGTGACCATGGCGGCATGGACATGGGCGGCATGGACATGAACGGCATGAGCCAGGAAGAGATGATGGGCCAGCTCGACGGCCTCTCGGGTACAGAGTTCGATCAGGCGTTCCTCGAGGCCATGATCGCCCACCACGAGGGCGCCATCGGAATGTCCGAGCAGCAGGTGGCCGAGGGCCAGAATCCCGACGCGGTCGCCCTGGCCGAGAAGATCATCGCCGACCAGCGGGCCGAGATCACCGAGATGGAGGACATGCTCACCAACCTCTGACCCGCGCACTCGAGAGCACGAAGCAGGCGCCCGTCCAGCCGCTGTGGCCGGACGGGTGTCATCGGGTGGGTGAGGCGCTGTGATGCCCTTCGTGTTCTTCGGAGCCGGACGCGCTGGCGGAGGCTGCCGGTTCGGGGCCGGGGGTGTCTGAGTCGCTGGTGGCGGCCGGGTTGAACAACGGCCCGATCACGAACGCGGACAGGGCGAACAGGCCAGTGAACACCGCCATCCCGATCGCAGGCGCTTTCCAGGTGCCGAACCGGCGACGGAGCCGTCGCAGCAGCGGGATGCTCAACGCCAACCCCACCACGTAGAGCACGGTGTTACCGAGGAAGCCGGTCAGGAGCGCGGCCCCGGCCAGGAACCCGATGTGGTGCATCACGTGCGGCGCCAGCCCCATCAACGCGCCCAGGGTGGCCCGGGTCCCGGCCCACAGCGCACCCCAGAACCCGCGACGACCCCCTGCCACACCGGCCTCTGAATCGGCGGTCGTGCTGTCCACGGCTGTCATCGCCCGACCCGTTGCGCGCTGAGGATGGTCGATGCCGCGTCAACCGACGCATCTTCCACCAGGGCGGCGGGGTTGAAGGCGTCTCGGAGGATCAGGGCTGCGCCGAGGATGATGCTGGCGATTCCGATCAGCTGCGCCTCGGTGAGACCGAACACGACGTGCGGGTTGATGCGGACGACCTCGGCGAGGAGGCGGGCGCCGCCGCTGAGCAGGAGATAGGATCCGAACACCCCCACCGGGCGCATCCTGCGGCCCAGCGCCCACAGGATGCCGGCGATGAGGAACGCACCCGCCGCTTCATACAGCTGGACCGGATGCACCGGCACGTCCACCGGCACCACCCCATTGGGGAATGCCATCCCCCACGGCAGATCGGTGGGTTTGCCGTAGGTACCGTCACCAGCCAGGAAACAGCCGATCCGGCCGATGCCGTAGGCCACCGAGAGCGGCGCCGCCATCGCGCCGGCCACCCGTGGGAGCGGCAGGTCGTGGCGTCTGGTCATCACGATCACCGCGATCGACCCTGCGATCAGGCCGCCGTACCAGACGAACCCGGACCCGCCGAGCATGTGCCAGCTGAAGTTGTCCCAGTTCGCGACCAGGTAGTACACCTTGGCGCCGACGAATCCCCACACCGTCGCCCAGAGCGCGATCGAGTGCGCAAGATCCTTGTCGTAGCCGATCCGCGTGAACGCGCGACCCAAGAGCCACGCGCCGACCAGCAGCGCCAGCGCCTTGCTCAGCCCGTAGGACTGGATCCCCACCCCAAATATCGAGAACACTTCAGGCCACACAGCCCACTCCCATCGTCGAAACAGTCACCAGACGGCGCGGCGTGCCCGCGTGGCCTCACTGCCCAGTCTCAACTGGCCGGGTAAAGCAACGAGCAGGACCCGGACAAGGTTTGGTCAAGATCCCACGTCCCGGTCCGGGGCACGGGTAGCGCCGTCAAGACGCCGGAATCTTGACCGAACTCTGACCCCATGCCGGCGCTTTCGGGACCGCACGTGCCTACCCTGATGGCATACCCCTTGGGGGTGTCGTGGCGCCGCCACGGGCCACCTGTGACCGGACTCTCCTCGTGATTGAGCGATCGTGCCTCTGGCGGGCCGGGTGACCTTCCCCCTCGAGGGTGCGTGACATACGTCACGGTGTTCGAAGGCGGTGATCGGCATGGGTTCGAGCGGCAGCTTTCCCGAGGATGCCCGAGCGGACGTCGTGCTCGTCGGGACTGGGATCTCAAAGACCTACGGGCAGGGCTTCTGGCCGTTTCGGCGGCTCAATCCTGTGCTCGACGGGGTGTCGCTGTCGCTGAGCCGTGGCGAGGTCGTGGGTCTGGTCGGGGAGAACGGATCGGGCAAGTCGACGCTCATGCAGATTCTGGTAGGGGGGTTGGCTGCCGACGCGGGCGTCGTGGAAGTGCGAGGGGCACTGGGTTATTGTCCGCAGCGGCCGGTGGTGTTCGAGCGTTTGACGTGCGATGAGCATTTTGAGCTCTTCGCAGTGGCGTACCGGATGAGCCGCGCTGAGCGGCTCCGGGCGCAGCGACGCTTGTACGAGGACCTCGACTTCGAGCGATATGCGGGTGAGCGCGCGGACCGGCTCTCCGGTGGCACGCTCGCGAAACTGAATCTCGCGCTGGCTCTGCTACCGGACCCGTCGGTGCTGCTGCTGGACGAGCCGTATTCCGGGTTTGACTGGGACACCTACCTCCGGTTCTGGGATCTGGTCGGACGGGGGCGGTCATCTGGCCGGGCGATACTCGTGATCAGCCACTTCATCGCCGACGAGGCACGGTTCGACCGCATCATCGAACTGCGCGACGGGAAGGCGACGCGAAAATGACCGCCGCCGGGGTTCTGACCCGCCGATTCCTCCTGGACTACGTGCGCAACCCCGTGAACCTGGTGGTCCTGGTTCTGATCCCCGTCGTGTTCGTGTTGGTGGCCGCCGAACCCATGGCTGATGCCGCGAAACTGCTTGGCGGAACCGGCCGGGCGGTCGAGACCGCGACCACCGGCTGGGCTGCGGCGTTCCTGGCGGCACTGGCGATGTTCTTCCAGGCCGGCCAGGCCAGATCCGCAGACCATCGCCTGGTGCTGTCGGGCCTCCCCGTCCAAGCGCTCGTTCTGGCCAGGATGTCGACCGGCCTGCTGATCTCCGTGTTGGCCTCCACAGCCGCCCTGGCGACGCTCTTTCTGCGCGCCGGGGTCGACGAGCCTTTCCGCGTCGCGGCCGGCACGTTGATGTTCGCCGTGATCTATGTAGGAATCGGTGCCGCAGTCGGATCGGTCGTCAGGGACCAGGTGAACGGCACGGTGGTGATCCTGCTCGTCTGGATCGTCGACGTGTTCTTCGGACCGGCGCTGACCTCACCCGACCGGGTGGAGATCACCCGGTGGATGCCGACCCACTTCGTCACGTCATGGATGGTGGACCTGCCCTCGGGCCACGGGGGAAAGCTCGGCGATCTCGGAGTCGCCTTGGTGTGGGTCGGCGGAGCAGTCCTGTCGAGCGGACTGCTCCTGGCACGCGCGGCACGCACCGTTCGGCGCCCGGATGGCTCGCATCGACCGGGCTGGGCGGGACAGGTCGGGACCAGCTGCCGGATGGGGTTGCGACAGTACCGACGCAACCCTGCGCTCTGGGTCCTCCTCGTGACCGTGCCGGTGGTGTTCATCTGGTTGTCGAAACTCATCACAGAAGAGCGGTATTCCGTGATGCGGGTGATCGACGGTGGGCAGGAAGTCGACACGCGGTTCTGGCTGCCGGACACACACGCAGGGACCATGGCTCCGATCGCGGTGGCCTCGCTGGCCGCGGTCGCCGGGCTCTTCATCGCCCTCAACAACCGTCACGGGGACCGCCGCCTGGTTCAGGTCGGCATGCGTCGATCCGCACTGCTGGTGGGCCGCTTCGGTGAGGTCGCGGCCGCGGTCCTCGTCACCGCGGCCGCGTCCCTGACGATCACGGCCTTGGTGTTTCCCGCCCGGCAATGGGCTGGATTCATCGTCGGCACCCTGCTGCTGGGGACCGTCTATGCACTCCTGGGGATGTGCCTCGGATTCCTCCTCGGACGCGTCACCGGAGTACTGATCGCATTCGTCATCCCCTTCCTGGATCTCGGGATCACACAGAGCCCGATGCTGCGGTTGGAACCCCCCGGGGCCGCCGCGTTCCTCCCCGGCTACGGGCCGTACCGCGTCCTCATCGACACTGGCCTCACCGACACGTTCGACGAAAAGGGGGGCCTCCTCATCGCCGCGCTCTGGATCCTCGGACTCACTGCCGTCGTGTGGATCCTGTTCAGCACCCACACGAACACAGCATCGCCGCGGCGGACGACCAAGCCCGCACCGCTGCACGGGGTCTTGCCTGGATCTTGACCCCACCCAGACCCGTTCCCGACACCGCGCGGGGCACCATCGACATGGACACGCGAAACCGACCAGGAAGCGAGGGTGATTCGACGTGACGAGGATGACACAGACCACCTACGGGGTGCGCGGCCTCACATGCTGGCGCTGCATGATCAGCGCCGTCGACGCTGTGCGGGCCCTGCCCGGGGTGCACACGGTTGCGCTGGATCTGGAACCGCACGGTGAGTCGCTGTTGACGCTGGCGCCGGCCGGTGCCGTGACCAGCGACCAGGTCCGAGCCACCCTCGACCGATCCGGGTTCGAACTGACCCGACGCCGGCGCCGTCAGCGGCCCGGATCGCGCCACCGACATGCCTCCACCGCGGCACCGGTGGAGGGTGGCCCGGAAACCTTGACCGAAGCCTGACCCCCTCGGGGTCGTTTCCGGACCTCCGCGGGTCTACCGTCGAGATATACCCCCCCAGGGTAATGGGGTGGAGACGAAGAGATGAGGAGATTTGTGATGCTCTGGTTGGTCATAGGTGGGGCGGTGGTCCTGACCGGGTTGCTGTTGTGGTTCTTCTTCGGTCCGAAACGGGCCGGGAGAGTCCGCATCGAGGACGGTGTTCAGGTGGTCGATGTGACCGTCGATGGGGGCTACAACCCCGGAGTGATCGACGGGGTGCGTCCCGGGATGCCGGTGCGGATCCTGTTCGACCGCAGAGAGGGAGGCGAGTGCACTTCCCGTGTGGTGATGCCGGACTTCAAAGTCAACGCGAGTCTTCCCGCGTACCGGACCACAGCCGTCGAGTTCACCCCGACTGAGGCCGGCGAGTTCAGGTTCGCCTGCGGCATGAACATGGTCTCCGGCCTGATCCGCGTCACCGGCACCCCCCACACAGCCCCGGCCCCAATCATCGCATCGGAGCATCGTGCGCAGGCAGCAGCCTCCCCGGCGACGGTCGGTCTGTCGACTGACGGCGACGAGGATGAGGCGGAGCGGGCTGCTGAGATCCGGGACCTGACCCGCCGGGTGATCATCGGCGCGATCCTCACCGCCCCGGCGCTGGTCGCGGTGATGGCCGTCGAACTGTTCGGCGCCACCTGGGTACCTGAGGCTCTGATGAGTCCTTGGCTGCAGCTCGCGCTGATCGCGCCGGTGATGCTGTGGTCGGGGTGGCCGATCCACCGCGTCGGGTGGCGGGCCCTGTCGCACCGCACCGCCGACATGAACTCGCTGATCACCCTGGGCACCGTCGCGGCGTTCGGCTACAGCTTGGTGGTCACCTTCGCCCCCGGCCTGTTGCCTGAGGAACTGCGGCAGGTGTACTTCGAAGCAGTCGGCGTGATCATCACATTGATCCTGCTCGGCCGTCTGCTGGAAACCAAGGCCAAGGCCGGCACCGGTGAGGCGATCCGCAAGCTGATCGGCCTGCAGCCCCGCACCGCCCGGGTCCTGCGCGACGAGACCGAACAGGAGATCCCGGTCGAGGACGTCGTGGTCGGGGATGTGATCGTGATCCGCCCCGGGGAGAAGATGCCCGTCGACGGTGAGGTGATCAGCGGATCCTCCGCAGTCGACGAGTCCATGGTCACCGGCGAATCGATCCCCGCGGCCAAGAGCGTCGGCGACACCATCATCGGCGCCACCATCAACGCCACCGGAGCCCTGCGCTACGTGGCCACCAAGGTCGGCTCCGACACCCTGCTCGCCCAGATCATCAAACTGGTCCGCGAGGCCCAAGGATCCAAGGCCCCCATCCAACGCCTCGTGGACAAGGTCTCCAGCTACTTCGTCCCCGCCGTGATCATCATCGCGGTCTGGACGCTGGCGATCTGGCTGCTGGTCGGCCCGCCGCCGGTGTTCGTGTTCGCGCTCGTCGCCGCCGTTTCGGTGCTGATCATCGCCTGCCCCTGCGCCCTCGGGCTCGCCACCCCGATGTCGATCACCGTCGGCACCGGCAAGGGAGCCGAACACGGCATCCTGATCCGCTCCGCCGAAGCACTCGAAACCGCCCACAAACTTGATGCCATAATCCTGGACAAGACCGGCACCATCACCAAGGGAGTGCCGACCCTCACCGACGTCGCCACCGTAGGCGGATTCGACGAGGACCAGCTCCTCGGCTGGGTCGCCGCCATCGAGAACAGCTCCGAACACCCCCTGGCCGCCGCGATCGTCACAGGCGCCACCGATCGCGGTCTCGCCCTGGGCGAGGTCACCGACTTCGACTCGATCACAGGGCAAGGCGTCCGCGGCCACATCGACGGGCACGACGTCCTGATCGGGAACCGTCGACTCCTGGACGAGTCCGGTGTGGCGGCAGAAACGTTGCTGCCGCTCCATGACGCGCTCGCATCCGGTGGCAAGACGCCGATGCTGGTGGCCGTCGACGGGCTCCCTGCGGGAATCGTGGCGGTGGCCGACACCATCAAGGACGGCTCCCCCGCCGCCGTCGCAGCCCTGCAGCAGCGAGGGATCGAGGTCATCATGATGACCGGCGACAACCGGGCCACCGCCGCCGCGATCGCCGCCCAGGTCGGGATCCGGCGCGTGGTCGCCGAAGTCATGCCCGCCCACAAGGCCGCAGAGGTCCGCCGCCTCCAGGACGAAGGAAAGATCGTCGGAATGGTGGGCGACGGCATCAACGACGCCCCTGCCCTGGCCCAGGCCGACGTCGGCTCCGCCATCGGCACCGGCACCGATGTGGCCATCGAATCCTCCGACATCACCCTGATCTCCGGGGCCCTGTCCGGAGTGGTCACCGCCGTCGACCTGTCCCGCGCCACCATGCGCAACATCAAACAGAACCTCGTCTTCGCCTTCCTCTACAACAGCCTCGGCATCCCCATCGCCGCCGGGCTGCTCTACCCCGTCTTCGGGATCCTGCTCAGCCCCATCGTCGCCGCCGCAGCCATGGCCCTGTCCTCCCTGTCGGTGGTCACCAACGCCAACCGGCTCCGCCGCTGGGCACCCCACCCCATCGACGAGTCCCACGCGACCCGCACCCCCGTCGCCCCCGTCGTCGAAATCGGCGGCGAAACAACGACCACCCACCACCACACCACCGGAAAGGACACCCCCATGTTCGGCAAGAAGACCACCGCCCACATCGATCCCGTCTGCGGAATGAAGGTCAAGACCGCCTCCGCGGCCGCCACACGCTCCATCGGCGACACCACCCTCTACTTCTGCTCCACCCACTGCGCCGAAGCCTTCGACGCAGACCCCGCCCGCTACGGACACCCCAAGGCTCCGGCCGAGCACCACCACGAGCCCACCCACACCCCCGCCCCGCACCACCACCACTAGGCACCGACACCAGACCAGGCCCAGGACACATGACCAGCACCCAGCAGCGCCAGGAACTCATCGGCCAACTCGCCGTGATCGAAGGCCACGTCCGCGGCATCGCACGCATGGTCACCCAGGACGCGAACTGCATCGAGATCCTCACCCAGACCTCAGCGGTCACGGGCTCGCTGCGCTCCATCGCCCTGGACCTGGTCGACAACCACCTCCACCACTGCCTCACCCAGGCCATCGACTCACCAGACCCCACCTACCAGGACGCCAAGGTCCACGAAGCATCCATGGTCATCGCCCGACTCATCCGCAGCTGACCCTCGCGACCAGAGACCGGCCGGCCCCGAGTCACATCTGGAGCCGGCACCCACACAGAAGAAGCACCACTCAGCCGAAAGGACCAGGCTCATGAGCCTCCACAACCACCCCCGCCCCGCCGACACCGGACCCGACGCACCACCCGCGGCCACCGGACCCGCCACACAACACCGAGGCCATGGCGGCCACATGTGGCACATGCTCCTCATGTGCCTGCCGCTCATCGGGTTCGGGCTGTGGTCCCTGTTCAGCGGCGGCGGTGGAGGCGCCCTGATCGGCGGCCTCCTCTGCGCCGGCATGATGCTGCTGATGCACGGCCGCCCAGGCTCCGGCCATCGCCACTGACCGTGGCAGCGGGGTGGAGCCGAGCACATCATCGGACACGACGCGGTCGCGATCCGCTGTTCCGGACTGCGCCGCGGTCGACAGCCCGGAATTGACTGCCGGGGATCGCGGATGCATTCTTGGCCTCAGATACACGTATGCGTGCTCTGGGGGCGGTGAAATTCCGCACCGGCGGTGATAGTCCGCGACCCGGCCAACTTGGTTGGCCGGTTGACCAGGTGGAATTCCTGGACCGACGGTCAAAGTCCGGATGGGAAGCGCACGCTACGGTCGGCGGCAGCCTATCTGCCGCCTGATCGTGTGCCCCCGAGCGCGCCCGAAATGGGATGTGGGGCGCCGTGACTGAATCACCGGCAGAACTGGCCGCCATGCTGCGCGCCCTCGATCTGGCCGTCGCCGACGACGCCCCGCTGGGACCGAACCCGCGCGTGGGCTGCGTGCTGATCTCGCCCGAGGGGCGTCGCATCGCCGAGGGGCACCACCGCGGAGCGGGCACGCCGCACGCAGAGATCGACGCGCTCACCGCAGCAGGCGACCTTGCTGAGGGTGCGACGGCGGTCGTCACGCTGGAGCCGTGCAATCACTGGGGCAGGACGGGACCGTGCGCCGAGGCACTGATCGCGGCCGGGGTGCGGCGGGTGGTCTTCGCGCAGGCCGATCCCAACCCGGAGGCCGCCGGCGGGGGCAGGCGGCTTCGTGACGCGGGCGTCGACGTCGAGGGCGGCCTCCTCGCTGAAGACGCGGCCGAGGTGAACCACCACTGGACCTTCGCCGTCACCCAGGGCCGACCGTACGTGACGTGGAAGTTCGCCGCGACGCTCGACGGGCGCACCGCGGCCGACGATGGCAGCTCGCGCTGGGTGTCCTCAGGCGCGGCACGTGCGGACGCGCACGGGCTTCGCGCCCGGTGCGACGCCATCGTCGCCGGGACCGGCACCGTGGCCGTGGACGACCCTCACCTCACGGTCCGCGACCGCGACGGCGCCCTGGTCGGGACCCAACCGCTGCGATTGGTCATGGGGCTGCGGGAACTTCGCCCGGGGAGCCGGGTGTTCGACGACGCGGCCGAGACGCTGCACCTGCGCACCCGCGACCCACGAGCTGCGCTGGCAGAGCTGCACCGCCGGCAACGCCGGCATGCGCTCCTCGAGGGCGGACCGACCCTGGCCGCCGCGTTCCTCCGCGAGGGCCTGATCGACGAAGTGGTGGCCTATGTGGCACCCAAGCTTCTGGGAGCGGGCAGCCCCGTGATCGGCGGCCTCGGCATATCCAGCATCGGCGACGCAGTGCACCTGACCCTCGTCGACGCCACCACCCTGCCGCCGCTCGAGACTGGCGACCCACCCAATCTGCGGCTCACCCTACGCCCGATCCCTCCAACCCCCCTTGAAAGAGAATGCTGATGTTCACTGGAATCGTCGAAGAACTGGGGCACGTGGTGGCCCTCGAGCCCTACCCGGATGCGCTGCGCCTGACCATCGACGGCCCCATGGTCACGAGCGACTCGGCGCCGGGTGACTCGATCGCGGTCAACGGCTGCTGCCTGACCGTCGTCACCCTCGACGGTGCCGCTTTCACGGCCGACCTCATGCAGGAAACCCTCGACAAGACCTCCCTCGGGTCCCTCTCCGCAGGCAGCCCTGTCAACCTCGAACGCTCCCTCACCGCGACCGCGCGGCTCGGCGGCCACATCGTCCAGGGACACGTCGACGGCACCGGGCATGTCGTGGACCGCGTGCCCAGCGAACACTGGGACACCGTCACGTTCTCGCTGCCCAGAGCGCTGGCACGCTACGTCGTCGCCAAGGGATCCATCGCCGTGGACGGCACCAGCCTCACGGTGATCTCGGTCGACGACGACGCCGAGACGTTCACCGTCGGCCTGATCCCGGAGACCCTGACCCGCACCACGCTGGGCCTTCGAGAGGTCGGCGACGAGGTCAACCTCGAGGTCGACATCATCGCCAAGTACGTCGAGCGCCTGGTGACCCGATGAGCATCCAACTCGACACCATCGAGCGGGCGATCGCTGACATCGCCGCCGGCAGGGCCGTGGTGGTCGTCGACGACGAGTCCCGCGAGAACGAGGGCGACCTCATCTTCGCCGCCGAGAAGGCCACGCCCGAGATGATGGCCTTCACCATCAGGCACTCCAGTGGCGTGATCTGCGCCCCCATGCCCGGCGACCTGCTGGACCGCATGCAGATTCCGCTGATGACCCGCGACAACGACGACCAGTACCGCACCGCGTTCACCGTCACCGTCGACGCGCGGCACGGCGTGTCCACCGGCATCAGCGCCGCCGACCGCGCCCACACCACCCGGGTCCTGGCCGACCCCACCACCCAGCCCACGGACCTCACCCGCCCTGGACACGTATTCCCGCTGCGCTACCGCGAGGGCGGAGTGCTGGCCCGCCGCGGACACACCGAGGCCGCCGTCGACCTGGCCAGGCTCGCCGGGTTGCAGCCCGTCGGCGTTCTCGTGGAGATCGTCAACGACGACGGCACCATGAAGCGCGGCCAGCAGCTCCGCGACTTCGCCGACGAACACGGCCTGGCGATGATCTCCATCGACGACCTCGCCGCCCACCGCGAACGCACCGAGCAGTTCGTCGAGCGCGTCACCGAGGCGGTTCTCCCCACCCGACACGGCGACTTTCGAGCCTTCGGCTACCGCAGCACCCTCGACGGCGAGGAACAAGTGGCCCTGGCGCTCGGCGAGATCACCGGCCCGGACCCCGTCCTGACCCGCGTGCATTCCGAATGCCTCACGGGTGACGTGTTCGGCAGCAGCCGCTGCGACTGCGGACCTCAGCTGGACCTGGCACTGGAGCGCATCGCGGCAGAAGGTCGCGGCCTGCTCGTCTACCTGCGGGGCCACGAGGGTCGCGGCATCGGGTTGGTGGCCAAGATCAACGCCTACGCCCTCCAGGAGACCGGCCGGGACACCGTGGACGCCAACACCGACCTCGGGCTCCCCGTCGACGCCCGCCGCTACACTGTGGCCGCGCAGATCATCCGCGACCTCGGCGTAGAAGCCGTACGACTCATGACCAACAACCCCGCCAAGGTCACCGCACTCCAGGAGCTGGGCACCGACGTCGCCGGACGGGTTTCGCTCGTCGTACCACCAGGGGCACACAACCTCTCCTACCTCACCACCAAACGCGACCGCATGGGACACCTCATCCCCGGCCTCCCGACCAAGTAGAAGAGAGCACTTTCATGAGCAGACACGGCGCACCCGAAACTCCCGGCGTCGACGCCAGCCGCCTCACCGTCGCCATCGTCGCGGCCAGCTGGCACAAGGAGGTGATGGACGGCCTCCTCGCCGGCTCGCTCCGTGCTTGCGCCGAGGCCGGCACCGAGCCGACGGTGGTGCGCGTACCCGGCAGCTTCGAACTACCCGTCGCCGCCGATGCGCTGGCCCGCACCCACGACGCCGTCGTCGCCCTCGGCGTCGTCATCCGCGGCGGCACCCCGCACTTCGACTTCGTGTGCTCCGCCGCCACCGACGGACTCACCCGGGTTGCACTCGATCACGCCACCCCCGTGGGCTTCGGCGTCCTCACCTGCGACACCGAGGAACAGGCACTCGCACGGGCCGGACTCGCAGACTCGGTTGAAGACAAAGGCTACGAGGCCGCCCACGCAGCCATGGATACCGCTCTGACGCTGCGCCGCCTGCGCTCACCGCACCGGCCCCGCGCCCGACGCGCCGACGGCGCCGATGAGGACCGTTCCTAGATGACGCCTTGCCGCCGCATCACGCGATCACGGCAGGACGCTATGCGAACCCGAAGACAGGCGGGAACACGCAGACCACGACGGCCGCCCACATTGCGTAGACGGGGAGATACGCCATCTGCCACCGCTCGAGCCCTGCATAGGGACGCCGTCCGCGAACGAAGTCGAGCAGAAGCCATCCGAGCCAGGCCAGATTGACCAGCAGCAGCAGATTGAGCCCCAGGGCGGCCACCTTGTTGGGGCTGGGGCCGTAGATCGCGATCCGGCTGACCATGGCGGCCAGGCCCACGAGGTCCACCGCCAGGGCACTGCCGACAAGCACGAGTTGCAGCCGGTCGAAGGCTCCCGGCCGGGCGGTGGGTTCCCGCGCGGACATCGAGTACAGCACCAGGGCGAGCACGACGACCAGCAACAGGTCGAAGATGATGAGCACCTCGCGCTCCACATCCACGAGGTTCCGGGTCCACACCATCGCCGCCAGAAAGGCCAGGAGCAGCACCGTGAACAGTGGCGTGAAGAGCTTCGTCAGCACCGGAGCCATGTTCTCCACGACGGCCTGCTTGGCCTCGACCAGCAGCGCCGCCACGATCACGGCGCCTGCGGCTCCCATCGGGAGCAGCCACGTCGCCACCGCGTCCTCGACGTCGAGACCTATGGCGGAGAAGACCCCGATCGACAGCCCCACCAGCACCCCGCCCCCTAGGGCCATCAGCGCGAAATAGATCGCCATCTCCCCCGTGAAGCGGACGACATCCATGCGGGCCTGGGAGAGTCGCCACCGCTTCCCCGTATAAGAGAGCCCGACGACGAACCACAGCAGCACGGGCAGGTGGACCGCCAGTAGTGCCTCCGTGGCAGGTGTGGGTGCGCTGTCCTCGAACGGGAAGATGTTCGCGACGACGGCAAAAGCCACGAACAGCGCGACGACCGCGGCGAGCACTGCGGCCCCTGATCGTCGGCTCCAGACGAACCACCCGGCGAGGAAGGGCAGCACGAGGAAGGCGAGGTTGCGGACGTACCACGTCCCCTCCCCCACTTCGATGCCGAGCAGTGCGGGGAGTTTGACTGCGAGCGCGGCGGCGACGGCGAAGAGGAGGCCCACCACCATCCGTCGCGTGAGCCCCTCGGTCCCCTCACCGCCCAGGACGAGTTGCTTCCACAACCGGTCGGAATGCTCCCGGGCGAACTCCCGTGACAGCACGTCGAGGGAGCCCATCCGCTTGACGGCGACCAGGAATGCCTCGTCCGCGGTCAACCCGGCACTGGTCAGTTCGCCGACCTGGCCGCGGAGGTGGTCCTCCAGTTCGTCGATATCGGGCGCGATCGCCGCCCCGCGGCGCAGGACCCAGGCGCGCCATTGACCGATCTGATCCTCCAGGCCGTGGAGGTCGGCTCCGCTGGCGTTCGTCATGGCTCAGCCCTGCCAGGCGGGTCGGTTGCCGGCGGTCAGCGCAGGCGTCGTGAGCCCGGTCCACACAGCCTCCATGGCCTCGGTGACCGCCGCCCATTGCCGACGTTGTTCCGCCAGGACGTCCACGCCACGGGCGGTGATGCGGTACTCCTTGCGTCGTCGTCCTTCCGGCGACAGGCACCAGGCGGACTCGAGGTGACCGAGCCGCTCGAGCCGGTGCAGGAGGGGATAGAGCATGCCATCGCTCCACTCGAGCCTTCCGCCCGAGACCTCCTGGATCCGCTTGAGGATCGCGTAACCGTGCGACTCCCCCTCGGCGAGTATCCCAAGGACGAGGGGCGTCGCCGAGGCGGCGACAAGGTCCTTCCCGATGCGCATGTGCGTCCTCTCGACGAGCAACACCCTGCAGTGCTAGGTATATACCTTGAGCTGCCAGGGGTCAAGGTTCGGCTAATGTCGGGACTCAAGCACCCCACCACGCTACGAAAGGCCGCCGATGCGCCTGGCACCCCTTGCGCAACCTGGCCAACGCCAGCCCCTGTTCGCTCGCCGCGGCGCCGTCGCCACCTCGCAGCCGCTTGCCGCCGAAGCCGGCCTCGCGACCCTGCGAGCGGGGGGCAACGCGGTCGACGCCGCAGTGACGATGGCCGCATGCCTGCCCGTCGTGGAGCCATGCAGCAACGGCCTCGGCTCGGACGCATTCGCTCTGGTCTGGGACGGTGGCCGCCTGCACGCCCTCAACGGGTCGGGCCGGGCGCCCTCGACCGCCTCCGCCGCACGCCTCCGGGCCCAGGGCCGGACGACGATGCCGTCACTGGGGTGGGAGGCCGTCACCGTCCCGGGCGCGGTGCGCGCATGGGCCGACCTGCACGGCCGGTTCGGGCGCCTGCCGTTCGCCGCAGTGCTGGAGCCGGCCATCGCCCTGGCTGCGGGAGGGTTCGCGGTCTCCGGCGTCGTCGCGTGGGGCTGGCAGCGGGGCGTGGCCGCGGCCCTCGCCCGGCGGCACGAGCCCAGCGCTGCCGGCTTTGCACCTCTGTTCGCGCCGGATGGACGCGCGCCCTCGGTGGGCGAGGTCTGGCGCAGCCCCGAGATGGCGGCAACCCTCACCGCTATCGCCGCCAGCCGCGGCGAGGACTTCTACGCCGGGGACCTCGCCGCCCGCATCGTGGCCTTCGCCCGCGCAAGTGGCGGCGGTCTGTCGCCGTCGGATCTGGCTCAGCACAGGAGCGAGTGGGTAGAGCCGATCAGCGCCAGATACCGCGACCACGAGGTCTGGGAGGCGCCACCCAACGGGCAGGGCATCGCCGCGCTCATGGCGCTCAACGTGCTCGACGGCTTCAGCCCTGCTGAGGCGGCCGACTGGCACCGGCAGATCGAGGCAGTCAAGTCCGCCCTGACCGATACCCACGCACTGGTCGGCGATCCCGCCGTCGTCGAGGTACCTGTCGACGCCCTGCTGTCACCCACCCACACCGCCCGGCGCCGCGCCGGCATCGGGGACCGCGCCACCTCGCCTGCCGCCCTGGATCCTCGAGGCTCTGACACGGTCTATCTCTGCGCCGCGGACGGCGACGGGATGATGGTGAGCTTCATCCAGAGCAACTTCCACGGCTTCGGTGCGCAGGTCGTCGTCCCCGGCACAGGGATCTCGCTGCAGAATCGCGGCGCAGGCTTCTCCCTGCGCCCCGGACACCCCAACGAGCTCGCGCCGGGAAAGCGTCCCTTCCACACGATCATTCCCGGGTTCCTCACCCGCGGCGGGGACCCCGTCGGGCCCTTCGGGGTCATGGGCGGCGACATGCAGGCCCAAGGGCACGTGCAACTGGTGCTCCACACCGTCGACGGCCGGGACGATCCCCAGACGGCGCTCGGTCGCCCGCGGTGGTTCTGGGACCCGGCCACAGGCTCGGTCCAGGTCGAGAAGTCCGCCGGCACCGATGCCGTTTCGAACCTGCGCAACCGCGGGCACGACGCGGTGGTGGCGCAGCACGCGGCCATCTTCGGCCGCGGTCAGGCCATCTGGCGCCTTGATCCGAAGGACGTCGGCAGCGTCCTCGTCGCCGGCTCCGAGCCGCGCGCAGACGGCTATCCCCTTGGCTGGTGAGGTGTTCCCGGGCCTCCGCCTGCCCCGGGGTGTCCGAGTTGGCGCCACGCCTCGTACACGGCGATGGCCGCCGCGTTCGCGAGGTTCAACGATCGCATCCCGGGCCGCATCGGGATCCGCACCCGCGCGGTGACGCGAGGATCGGCCAGCACCTCGGCAGCGAGGCCGGTGGGCTCGGGGCCGAAGAGTAGGACGTCGCCCGGCTGATAAGCGACGTCGGTGTAGGCAGCGTCGGCGTGGGCGGTGAAGGCGAACACCCGGGCTGGCAGCAGGACCCTGAAGGCATCCTCGAGTGACTCGTGGACGAACGTGGCGGCCTTGTCGCGATAGTCGACCCCGGCGCGGCGCAGCTTGGCGTCGTCCATGTCGAACCCGAGAGGGCGCACCAGATGCAGTTCCGCACCGGTCACTGCCGCGAGCCGCATCGTCGCCCCCGTGTTGTTCGGGATCCGGGGCGAATGGAACACGATGCGCATCGGGCGGGTCTCAACGGTCATGCGCCCAGCGTGCCGCGCCGGCGACTCGATGGCGAACCCATCCCTGCCAGACCTTCCCCGGCGCCCCCGGCAACCACAAGGAGTGAGACCCCCGCGACACCGGGTCCACCGGATGCTGAAAGAATCTCCTCGCCGCATGAGAGGAGAAGGTTCGTGGTCGAGATCCTGATCCGGGCGCTGTCCCTGGTGGCGATCGTGGCGATCGGGTACGGGATCAAACGGCTGGGCTGGGTGAAGGCCTCCGACTTCGGGATCTTCTCCAAGATCGTCCTGCGGATCACCCTGCCCTGCGCACTGGCGACCAGCTTCAACTCCTACACCATCCTTCCCGCACTGCTGTTGCTGGTGGTGATCGGCTTCGTCGTCAACGCCGGACAACAGGCTGCCGGATACTGGCTGAACCGCCGCAACGGTCCCAGCGCCAAGGCCTTCGGGATCTTCCACTCCGGGACCTACAACATCGGTGCCTTCTCGATGCCCTACATCTCGGGCTTCATGGGCTCGCCCGCCATGGTGTACACGGCCATGTTCGACGTCGGCAACTCGCTCGGCTCCGCCGGGGTTGGGTACGGATGGGGCATGAGCCTGGTCGACCAGTCGAAGAAGACTACCGTCAGGTCCTTTCTCAAGATCGTCTTCAGCTCGCCGATCTTCGTGACCTACCTGGTACTAGTGGTGATGCGACTGGCCCACATCACGCTGCCGGACCCGATCATCGTGTTCACCAGCACTGTCGGCGCTGCGAACCCTTTCCTCGCCATGCTGATGATCGGAGTCGGGCTCGAAATCCGGCTGCACCGCAGCAGGCTCACCCGCGCCGTCAAGTACCTGGCGATGCGCTACACGTTCGCGATCCTCCTCGCGCTGGGGGTCTGGTACGCCCTGCCCCTCGCCCGCGACATCAGAATCGTGCTCGTCATGCTGCTCTTCGCGCCGGTCGCCTCGATGGTGGTTGCGTTCTCGGAGGAGGCGGGGCTCGACGTCGAGACGAGCGCCTTCTTCACCAGCATGACGATCCTCGTCGCGATCGTGGTGATGCCCACGATCCTGCTCCTGCTGGGATGAGCATGCCTGCCCGGTCAGCGGGAGGCCAGCACCTCGGCGACGTAGTCCACGTCCTTGTCACCGCGTCCCGACAGGTTGACCAACACGATCGCGTCCTTCGGCAGGGACGGCGCCAGCCGCATGGCGTGCGCCACGGCGTGCGAGCTCTCCAGCGCGGGGATGATTCCCTCCGTGCGGCACAGCAGCTGGAAGGCGTCCAGGCACTCGGCGTCGGTGGCGGACACGTACGTGACCCGGCCCGACTCCTGCAGGAAGGCGTGCTGCGGGCCGACGCCCGGATAGTCCAGACCCGACGCGATGGAGTGCACGGGGGCGGGTTCGCCCTCAGGCGTCTGGATCACCTTGGTGGCCATGCCGTGCAGGATGCCGTCGGTGCCCGTGCTCATGGTGGCGGCGTGTTCGCCCAGCACCTCCACCCCGCGGCCCGCCGGTTCGACGCCGTAGAGCCGCACGTCCTCGTCGTCGAGGAAGGCCGTGAACAGACCGAGCGCGTTCGAGCCCCCGCCCACGCACGCGGTGATGGCATCGGGCAGGCGCCCCTCGGCCTCACGAATCTGGGCACGGGCCTCGCGCCCGACGATGGACTGGAAGTCGCGCACCATCGACGGGTACGGGTCCGGGCCGACCACCGAGCCGATCCCGAAGAACGTGTCCTTGAAGTCCCGGGCGTACGTGGCGAAGGCGGAGTCGACGGCCTCCTTCAGGGAGGCACCGCCCTCGGTGACCTCCACCACCTTGGCTCCGAGAAGCTCCATGCGCACCACGTTGGGATGCTGCTTGGCGACGTCGATCGCGCCCATGTGGATCTCGCATTCGAGGCCCAGCAGGGCTGCCGCCGTGGCGAGCGCGACACCATGTTGACCCGCGCCGGTCTCGGCGATCAGCTTCCTCTTGCCCATGCGGCGGGCCAGCAGCGCCTCGCCGAGGCAGTGGTTGATCTTGTGTGATCCCGTGTGGTTGAGATCCTCACGCTTGAGGTAGACCTTCGCGCCGCCCAGATGCGCGGTGAGGTTCTCCGCGAAGTGCAACAGGGACGGGCGTCCGACGTAGGCCTTGAGGAGGTGGGCGTACTCCTCCATGAACGCGGGGTCGGCGCTTGCCTCGGCGTAGGCCGCCTTGACTTCCGCGATGGGCTCCACGAGGTGGGGCGGGAGGTACGCACCGCCGAATCGTCCGAAGTAGCCTGCCTCGTCCGCCTGGGAATAGTTGGTCACGCGGCAGAACCTACTGCCTCGCGGCACACGCATGCCGGGTGCCCCCCGATATCGGTGGACCCGGTGCGTCGCCGTCGACGGACGCTGCCAGACTGGGGCCGTGCGCGTCTACAACTTCTCCGCCGGTCCTGCCATGCTCCCGCTCGCCGTCCTCGAGCGGGCCAAATCCGAGTTCACCGACTGGCTCGGCTCCGGCATGTCGGTGCTGGAGGTCAGCCACCGCGGCAAGGACTTCGTCGCCTGCGCGGCCGCCGCGGAAGCCCGTATGCGTGAGGTGATGGGCGTCCCGGACAACTATCGCGTCCTCTTCCTGCAGGGTGGGGCGATGGGGCAGTTCGCCGGCATCCCGATGAACCTGACCGCCCCCGGTGACCTGATCAACGTCCTCCACACTGGGCAGTGGACGAAGAAGGCCATCTCCGAGGCGAAGCGGCAGGGACTTGTCGTCGACGTCCTCGCCGACGAAGCCGCGTCGAACTACACCACCACGCCCGCCGCCGGTACCTACGACGTCAACCCTGACGCGGCGTACCTCTACTACACGCCCAACGAGACGATCGGGGGCGTCGAGTACTCCTATGTGCCGGATGCCGGAGCCGTCCCGCTCGTCGCGGATCTGAGCTCCACGATCCTCTCGCGTCCGATCGACGTCGAGAGGTTCGGCCTCATCTTCGCCGGCGCGCAGAAGAACATGGGCCCCGCCGGGCTGTGCGTCGTCATCGTCCGCGACGACCTCGTCGGCCATGCCCGCCCCGCCACCCCGTCCATCTTCGACTACGCGCAGATGGCTGCCAGCGACTCGATGCTCAACACCCCGCCCACCTTCAGCGTCTACCTGCTGGGCCTCATCCTCGAGTGGGTGCAGTCCCTCGGCGGACTGGAGGCCATGGCCGCGCGGAACTCGGCCAAGGCGGCGAAGCTGTACTCCTTCATCGACGCGTCTGAGTTCTACTCCAACCCCGTGGCCGTGGACTCCCGCTCCTGGATGAACGTCCCGTTCGTCACCTCGAAACCCGAGGGGGACAAGGCATTCGTGGCCGAGGCGGCCGAGATCGGGCTCACCAACCTTGCCGGTCACCGCAGTGTCGGCGGCATGCGGGCGTCCATCTACAACGCCATGCCGATGGAGGGCGTCGATGCTCTGATCAGCTTCATGGCGGACTACGAGCGCCGGAACGCCTGATCGTGGTCTACCGGGTCCAGACCCTCAACGCCATCAGCGCCCACGGGCTGGCGCAGCTTCCAACAGAGTCCTACGTCGTGGCGTCCGACCTGTCCGAGCCGGACGCGCTCCTCCTCCGTTCCGCCTCGCTGCACACCAGGGAGATCCCGGCATCCGTGCTCGCGGTCGCCCGGGCAGGCGCCGGGACCAACAATGTTCCCGTTGCGGCCCTGAGTGCCCGGGGCATCCCCGTCTTCAACACCCCGGGCGCGAACGCGAACGCGGTCAAGGAGCTCGTCCTGGCCGGCTTGTTGGTGGGTGCCCGAAACATCGTGCAGGCGGTGGAGTTCAGCCGCTCCCTCGAGGGCTCGGCCGAGGAGATCGAGGAGGCGGTCGAGAAGGGCAAGAAGGCCTTCGTCGGCTTCGAGCTCCCCGGACGGGTGCTCGGCGTGATCGGGCTGGGCGCCATCGGCGTCCAGGTGGCCAACGCGGCGGCGGCGCTGGGCATGCGCGTCATGGGCTACGACCCCCAGATCACCGTCGGCCACGCCTGGAAGCTCTCCGCCACCGTCGAGCAGGCCACCACGATCGAGGACGTGCTGAAACGCTCCGACGCCGTGTCGCTGCACATCCCGCTGGTGGCCGGGACTCGCGGTCTGCTCAACGCCGACCGCCTGGCCCTCATGAAGCCGAAGGCGCTGCTGCTCAACTTCTCCCGTGCCGCGATCGTCGACGAGGAGGCCGTCGTCGACGCCCTCGACCGGCACAAGCTGCGCGGCTACGTCTGCGACTTCCCCTCCCCGCTGCTCACCAGCCACCCCGCGGTCGTCGCCACACCCCACCTCGGGGCATCCACGGGCGAGGCCGAGGACAACTGCGCGGTGATGGCGGCCGCGCAGCTTCGCGCCTTCCTCGAGAACGGCGACATCACCAACTCGGTCAACTTCCCCGATGCCGTCCTCGCCAGCTCGCCGTCGACGCGGCGCGTGGTCATCGCGAACGCGAACGTACCCAACATGGTCGGACGCATCTCGACGGTGCTGGCCGACGCGGGGCTCAACATCGCCGACCTGTTGAACAAGTCACGTGGCGAGTTGGCCTACACGGTGATCGACGTCGAGGGCACGGTGCCAGACACGCTGGCGGACCAGATCGCGGAGATCGAGGGCGTCCTCTCCGTCCGCGTGATCTGAGCAGTCGCCCGTCACACGTCAGTTCCCCGGGTCACCGGGAGGCGTGGAACCGCTCCAGCTCGGCGCCGCTGATGCCGTAACAGTGTTCGGGACCCGGGTAGGTGCCATCGCGGACCTCCTCGGCGAAGCGACGCAGCCCATCGACCGTCTGCGTGCCGAGATCCGCGTAGCGCTTGACGAAACGTGCGGAACCGCCCGACGTGAGCCCGAGGAGGTCGTGAAACACCAGGACCTGTCCGTCGGTCGCGGGACCTGCCCCGATCCCGATGGTGACCACGTCCATCAGCGGCGTGATCGCCTCCGTCAGCGCCGCCGGGATGGCCTCGAAGACGATCGCGAAACACCCGGCCTCCTGCAACGCCACGGATTCACCGGCAATCCGCCGCGCCGATTCGGCGGTTCGGCCCTGGGCCTTGAACCCACCCAGGCCGGCGGCAGTCTGCGGCGTGAGCCCGACGTGCCCCATCACGGGGATTCCGGCCGCGACGATGGCCCGGACGCGCGCCACCGACTCCGGTCCCCCGCCCTCGAGCTTGACGGCGTCGCATCCTGCCTCATCGGCGAAGCGTCGCGCCGTCGCCACCGCCAGGGCGTCGCTGGCCTCATAGGAGCCGAAGGGCAGATCTCCCACGAGCAGGGGGGTGTGGAGCCCCCGCCGCACCGCCGACGCGAGCATCAGCATCTCGTCGACGCTGACCTCGTTGGTGTCCGGGTATCCCAGGACCGTCATCGCGCCGGAGTCACCCACCAGCACGACGTCGACGCCGGCGGCTTCCGCCGCCTGCCCACCGGGATAGTCGTAGGCCGTCACCATCACGATCCTCCGATGGGCGCGTTTCAACTCGGACAGACCTGCGGGCGTCACCCGGGCAGTCACCGTCGGGCCGGTCGAAGGGCCGGGGCGGGCCGACATCGCCAGCCTCAGCGGCCGTTGGTGAGCAGAGTCGCGACCTCTGCGTCGATGTCGATGATGGCGTTGCTGCCCTTCTGCACGTGGACCACGACCGGCTCGTAGGCGGCCATTTCGGCGCGATCGTACTGGGCGTAGGAAATGACGATGATCGTGTCTCCGCGGTGCACGAGCCGCGCGGCCGCCCCGTTGACCTTCATCTGCCCCGTGCCGCGCTCTCCGGCGATGGTGTAGGTCTCGAAACGGGCCCCGTTGTCGACGTTGACGACGCTGACCTGCTCGTGCTCGACGATGTCGGCAGCCTCGAGCAGGTCCGCATCGATGGTGATCGATCCGACGTAATGCAGATCGGCGTCTGTCACCGTGGCACGGTGAATCTTGGACTTCAGCATGGTGCGCAACATCAGTGGGCCTCCTGGGGGGCGGTCACGGGCTGGATGGGCAGGTTGTCGATCAGTCTTACCTCGCCCACATGCGCGGCGACGACGGCGAGGCTCGTGCGGGTGAGGTCGCTGGCGAGCGCGAAGGTGTCGGGGTCCACGAGGGCGAAATACTCGGGCTCGACGCCCAGGTCCAGCATCTCCGCGCGCCCCTGGTCCTCGGCGGCCCGGGCCCCCGCGCCCTCAGCCGCCGCCGCGGCCGCGGCCCGCAGCCCCGCCGACAGCGCCAGCGCACGCGAGCGATCCCCCGCGCTCAGCCTCGTGTTGCGGCTGGACATGGCCAGGCCGTCGGGCTCGCGCACGGTGGGGCACACCTCGATTCGAACCGGAAGTCCCAGGTCCGTGACGAGGCGCTTCACGACGGCGACCTGTTGCGCATCCTTCTGACCGAAGTAGGCCACGTCCGGGGCGACGGCGATGAGGAGCTTCGCGACGACGGTCGCCACACCCGCGAAGTGCGCCGGGCCGCGTCGCGCTCCCTCGAACGGCTCGCTGACGCCGCCGACGGTCACAGTCGTGGCGAAACCGGGTGGGTACATCTCGTCGACGTCGGGGAGAAAGAGGAGATCGACGCCCGCGCCGGACGCCAGCGCGGCGTCGCGGGCCTCGTCACGCGGGTAGGCGTCCAGGTCACGCACGTCATTGAACTGGGTGGGGTTGACGAAGGCCGATGCCACGACGACGTCGCACTGGGCTCGGGCTGCCCGCATCAGGGTCAGGTGTCCGTCGTGGAGGGCGCCCATCGTGGGGACGAACCCGACGCGCCCAGACTCCCCCGCCAGCGCCTCACGGAGCCCGCCCACAGTGCGCACCGTCCTCATGATGAGGTCCCCCTCTCGGAGAGTCGGTGTGTCGCGGCCACCAGTGCGTCGAACAGCCCCAGGTCTGTGCCGCACCTCTCGGCGATGGCAGCTCGTTGCCTGGCCACGGTCTCCCGATCACCGCGGGCGACCGGTCCTGTGAGTGCATCCGCGCCCATCTCCGCCCAGTTGTCCACGGCTGCACGGACCAGGGGCACCAGCCGTTCTCGGGACACTCCTGCCGAGGCGGCGACTCGTTCGGCAAGATCCTCCAGGACCACGAGGAAGTTGGAGGCCACCGATGCGGCCGCATGGTAGGCCGCGCGGTCGACGTCGCGGACCTCGACCGGGACCATGTCCAGGGATTCGGCCAGCAGGATCGCCGTGCCCAGAGCGCGTGGGGTGGTGCCCGCGACCGCGGCTGTGGCGCCGCCGAACCGCGGGGCCACACCGCGGGGCACGGTCATCAGCGGGTGCAGACCGAACGCCTCGTGGGGGACGAGCGCGTCCAGCGTGACGGCACCGGAACAGTGGCCCACCAGGAGACCGTCGCGACGGGTGAGGGCGGCAGCGGCCACCTCGATCTCGCGGTCAGGCACGCACAGCACCACGACGTCAGCATGGCGAGGGTCCGCACCACGGCCGTACGGCTCGTCAATCGGCCAGCCCACCGAAGCCAGCGCTCCGGCGAGTGCACTACCGAGGCGGCCGCGGCCGACGATCGCGACGGACGGACGCGTGACGACCTGCTCCATCAGGTGACTCCTCCGCGGTCAGGTTCGGCAGACAATGCCGGCAACTGTAACCCAGTCACGCGCCTACACCCAGTCGGCAGGAGCCCAGGGACGCCGGAAACGCCTGAGGAGTCGGCTCAGAACTCCCCGGGGCCCCACCAGCTTCAGGCCATCGAGGCGGTGTAGATCTCGTCGATGGACCGCTCCAGCGTCTCATTGAACTCGTCGTCGTTCTGGTCCACCCTCAGCCCTTCCATGAGCGCCCGTGCGAAACTCGCCACCACGCCCGGCTGCCGCGACAGCCTCTCGGTGGCCTCCGCGCGGGAATAACCGCCGGAGAGCGCGAACACCCGCAGCACCCGGGGATGGGCGACCAGGTCGGTGTAGAGACCGTCGTGCTCGGGCAGCGTCAGCTTCAACATCACCCGGTCCCCCTCCGGAAGGTCGTCCAGGCCGGCGCCGAGGAGATCGTGGACGTGCCGCTCCGCCTCCTCCTTGTGGGCCGACGTGATGTCCACCTCAGGCTCCAGGATCGGGACGAGCCCTGCCGCCAGGATTCGCCGCCCCAGATACAGCTGCTGCGCGACTGCCGCTTCGGCGCCCGCCCCGGGAGCCGTGATGACCGAACGCATCTTGGTCCCGAAGATTCCCTTGCCGGCTGCGTCC
This sequence comes from Tessaracoccus pujii, assembly GCF_055326215.1. NCBI lineage: Bacteria > Bacillati > Actinomycetota > Actinomycetes > Propionibacteriales > Propionibacteriaceae > Tessaracoccus > Tessaracoccus pujii. Next base: position 236,505 of record NZ_JBUZNP010000003.1, read on the forward strand.
GCCAGGAGTTCGTCCAGTCCGTCGATCTCCTTCATCAACTGCGCCCCGTCGACCTCGGCTTCCAGCCCGCGGTCCACCTTCAGGATCGGGACGATGCCCTTGACCGCCCACAGGTAGTCCGGCGTGGGGCGGCCGTCGACGTCCCTGTCCATCGTCTTCTGGAACAGGATCGTGGCGAGGATCCGCTCCCCGTCGAAGCTCGGACTGGTCATGATGCGGGCCCTCATCTCGTGGACACGGTCGAACATCTCCGCATCGTCGGCCCACTGGTCGATGCCATAGCGCTGGAGCGTCCTGGGGGTGCTCCCACCGCTCTGATCCAGCGCAGCCACGAACCCCGGCGCGCCACCCATCTTCGAGTACTGCTGCTCGTTCATTCCATCCTCCTCATGACGAGAGCAGGAGCGGGCGCCGAGCCGTCGGGCGTCGTCGCCCTGTCCTTGACTCCAGTGTGACACTCCCCCCCCGGCCGGTGGGCGGAAACGTCCCCGCGCCGCAGACGTTGGGAGTAGCGTCGGCGACCAGGGAAGGAGTTGCGATGACGCACACCGAACGCGACGACGAGGTCTACGACCCGGAGGTGTACCCCAGCCAGGACATCCTCCACCCGGATCCCAGCCCGGGGCATACCGTCCTGGACCCCGACGTCGGCGCAGTGACCCACCACCCCACGGCCGCAGAGTTGACCGGGGACGCACTGGGGCAGGTCCCCAACGCGGAGAGCGAGACCCGCTTCGGCTGATCCGCTCAACCCCCACGTGGGCCGCGCGCTACCGTGGGGGGATCGACGACGAAAGGATGGTCATGATGGGCTTTCTCGACAAGCTGCTCCGACGAGACGCCGGCGACGACGACGGCCCCGTCATCCTGTCGCCGTTCAGCACCGAGACGGTGCAGGCCCCATTGAGTGAGCTCATCGAGGCGCTCGAGGCCCTGATCGACGCCATGGACACCGACGACGCGCCACTGTCCAATCCGGGGTGGCGCGGGCGGCTGCACGACCTGCGCGAGTCCCGCGGAGGCCTGCGCATGCTCGCGCGGCGCGCCACCTTCACCAAGGAGGACCTGTACGAGGAGCTGACCTGCGTGCGCCCCCTCTACCGGGGCGAGCCGCCGAAGGATTTCGCGCACCTGGCACCGCTCAACGACAGGGTGGTCGCGGCGGTCGACAACGTCCACCGGGCGGCCGCATCCTAAACGGCTGGAACGTTCCGCTAGGTGGCACCCCCGCTTTGCGCCGCGGAGGGCTGCGTCCATAGTGAATCATGGCCACTTTCGCGGACACAGCAGCTATCAACCTTCGCCTCGGTCTGCTCGGGCTGCCGCTGCCCTCCGAGGGCGCAGCGGGGCGCGCGGTGGATCTGGTGCGCCCCATCCTGGCCAGGCAGCGTGAGCTGAACCGACGCCTCGCGCACAGGCTGCCCGCCGTGGACACGCGCATCCAGAGTTTCCTCGACAGCTACCTCGAGGGCACCGGCGCCCGGCCGTGCCTGCCTCGCCAGACCCTGGTACTCGACCAGCCCGGGCTGGCGCGCGAGATGTCGCTTCCCGTCGACGGCGACACCTTCTCGTCCGAGCTCCTCACGAGCTTCCGCCTGGTCAACGGCGTGCTGCACAACCCGGCCAACGACCGGCGCACCACCCAGGGGGTGTTCCACATCGCGGAGGGTGGGCTGCCCATCCAGGACGACAAGGTCGCCGTCCCCCGTGCTGTGTTCGGTCGGCTGCTGGAGCAGGCGTTCCTGCCGCCGGAGGACGCCATGGTGCTGCCCTACACCTCCGGGCACGCCGAACGCCCGAAGTGCTGGGCCTCGCTGCTGCTCCGCCCCATCGTCGTACCGGCGGTCCCCGGCTACACGCGGGAGCGTCGCATGGAGACCCGGTTCATCGCCCCTGCCACCCTCATGGCGAACCTGGACTTCGTCGAGGGGATCTTCGGCAACGGCGGCGACCCGTACCTCCCCGAGAACGACGCCTCCCTGGACCCCGAGGGGTGGACCGGGCACACCGGGCTGGTGGTCCTCGCCCCCCACCTGACGCGGCTCACGAAGAAGGAGCTCGGTCTCCCCCACCACGATGACGCCTCGGAACGCCAGCGCCGCGACGGCATGTGTTGGCGCGACGAGAATGAGCGCTACAACAACGGATCGGCGTTCAAGGCGTGCGCGCGGGATGAGCGCGGCGTCATCGTGACCGTGATCGCCGACAACTACTTCGGGTACTGCAAGAAGGAGGTCAAGGCCCAGATCAGCTACTCGGCCAACCTTCTGGGGCTCGTGGAGGAGGAGCACTCCGGGGGCGCGATCACCTTCCCGCGCTACAACCTCGGTCAGACCTACACCCACACATACGGCGACCCGGCCTACCGCCTGGCAGACGTCATCGCCAGGGACCCCGGGCGCTTCGCACTGCAGCCGGAGGGGCACGCGCTGGACCTCGAGCAGCGCCACATCGTGCTCGTGCCGGAACTGTCCACGTTCTCCCTGCGTGACAGCACCATTTCCTGGGTGGTGGACGGCGACCCGCACACCATCGCGTTGCGCGCAGAGACCTACTACGTCAGCCCGGACGGCTACGTGGTGGAGCTGGCCCACATCGAAGCGGACGGGGATCAGTGGACCCTGCTGGGGACCTCCCCAGTCGCGACGTCGTGCCACAAGCCGGCCACCGTCTCGGGCGGCGGCAAGTCCGAGATCTCCAAGTCCATCACCGACGCCTTCGTGTTCGGCAACGCCTACATCTCCGACTTCGTCGACGACATGGCCCAGGTGGGCGCCATCGTGGACCATGACTTCTCGCGCCGCTTCCGCGACCCGTCGGTGGGAGACCTGCGCCCCCTCCTGTCCGACGCCCGGTCCGTGGGCAGCGTGATCAAGCTTCTCACCCCCAGCCCGGACTACACGGAGGAGTACAACGCCTGGGTCGATGCCATCCCCCACCACATCAAGGAACTGGTGTTCGTCGTCAAGCGCTTCTACCGGCCGGAATGGGGCAACGAGTGGGCGTCTCACTTCTCGGTGGGGCGGATCAACGGGCGCGCCGGCCACGCGCTCCGCCTCGACGGGGACAAGATCACCGTCAACATGCTGCGCGTCGGTTTCGCGCCCGACGGTTCGTGGCGGCTGTTCGGTCTCCGCCACGATTTCCATCCGGCGGCGAAGGTCCAGACGGAGGACGACATCACCGCCAGCATCGTGGTGCCCGGAGTCGTGGCCGGACGCGTCGACGGCCTGTCGCGCAAGTACGTCACCAACTGCGAGCAGTTGCTCTTCCAACGCCCGGACGACGCCATCCACCGCGGGTACGACAAGCAGGCGGAGCACGACATCGCCGGCGGCGCCTTCCTCAGCAACTTCGAGCCGATGACCACCGACGATGCTCGGGAACTGGTCGACGACGCCATCGCGTTCTCCAGCTTCTCGAAGCCCATCCAGAAGCTGATCCGGCGCGTGGCGAAGGGGGGCCGGGACATACCCGGCTACTTCGTCTCATCGGCCCACCCGCGCGTCATCAACGGTGCACGCTCGAAGAATCCCCGGTACCTCCAGGTCCGCACCGACGTCTCCCACCCCCGCCAGACGGCCATGGCGGAGATGGTGTCGCGGCTCAACCGCCGGCTTCCCATGCAGGCGCCGCTGAGGCTGCCGGTGGACGTCGTGGCCGCCGGGCGGCGGAACAACGCGGCCGAGGACGGGGTGCCACCGCTGTGCTCCTACGCCCCGCTGCACTACATGGAACTGCCCGAGTTGCTCATGGAGTTCATCTCCTCGATGACGGGCAAGTCGCCGTCGACCACCGGTGCCGGCTCCGAAGGGGCGATGACGAAGGGGCCGTTCAATGCGTTGCCCTCGGTGATCGATCTCAACGCAGCCTTCCTGTCCTTCGCGCTCACCGGGTACGACGGCTGGCTCTCGAGCGCCGGCGTGATCGGGCCCAACGTACGGGTGGACCACGACATCTCGCTGCTGGTCCCGGAAGTGTTCTCCCGCATGACGCCGAACGAGCGCGACGCGGCCTCGCTGATCGCGGAGGGCGCCCTCGAGCGGGTCCCGGATTTCGAGCACGACGGGGAGCTCATCGAGGCGAGCCGGCTCGGCTACCGCATGACGTCGAAGTTCCAGTCGAAGTACTTCGGCCGGATCTTCATGCATCCCCACGTGGTGTTCTCGGAGAACATGCTGCAGCCCGAACTGCAGGACGTGGAGGCCTACGTGGCGTCGGTGCGCACGATCGTGACCACACACAAGCGAGTGGCCCAGTCCTACCTCGACGACGGCACCATCGGACTGGCCGTGCCTCCCGTGAAGGCCCTCCTGGAGATCATGGCCACCGGCATGTCCGACGGCATGACCCTCCACGACGCGCACTTCCGTCGCCTGTTCGACCGGGACGAGGTGCTGGCGTCGGACTGGTACCGGGACCGCCTGGAGTCCCAGTGCGCAACCGATGCCGCCCACCACTCCGCGGCTGTGGCGGCCATGACGAAGTTCATCGACGAGCCCACCAATGCTCTGGCAGCACAGCGGCTCGGTATCCGGGACAGGATCTCCGCCATGCAGGCGCAGCTGACGGCCTCGAGCCGCCCCGGCGCCGCGGCAGGTCTCAGCGGCACCTTGGGCCGTCAGGTCACCTGGAGGCTGGGCTGAGGCGGCCGACGAGCTCGTGGGTAAGGTCGTCGAGGGTGTCGATGACGGTCGTCCGGGCGAGGAGTTCTGCCGACGGCGGGTGGAAGTGCGGGGGAACCGCCACCACCACCATCCCGGCGGCCAACGCCGAGAGCAGGCCGTTGGGCGCGTCCTCCACTGCGATGGTGTTGCGCGGATCGGCCCCCACCAACTCACAGGCGCGGAGGTATCCGTCTGGCGCGGGCTTACCGCGCTCAACCTCCTCGGTGGACACGGTGGCCGCCAGGACCTCCCGCAACCCCATGACCTCAACGGCCGTGTCGATGAGGAGCCTGGGCGAGGAACTGGCGATCGCCACCGGGTACCGCACCGCCATGCGCCGAACGGCGTCCACCGCCCCGGGCAGCAGGGTGATGCCGGAGCGGTAGTGGGCCGCCATGGCCTCCACCGTGCTCCGCGCAGCCTCCTCCGGCGTCATGGGCAGGCCGACCGTGTCAACGAGGAAGGCGCTCCATTCGCCCGTGCTCATACCCATCATCGCCTGAGTGGCACCGTCGGGCCACGGGAGCCCGGCTTCCGCGGCGAGCCCGCGTCGCACGACATCCCAGGTGGCCTCAGTGTCGGTCAGGGTCCCATCCATGTCGAAGACCACGGCGTCGGGCAGCATGCGTACTCCTTGAAGTAGGGGATTCGGCCAGCCTACCGGTGAGGTAGTGTGTCGCCGTTGGCAGTCGAATCCGGTGCGATCCCGGAACTGTCGCGCAACCGTGATCCCACTACCAGGGGAGTCGGACCGCTGACCAACGCAGAAGGATAGAACTTCCGTCGCGACCAGCGGAGAACCTTTGGCCGACGGACCAATGGATAGAGGTCCACATGCCCCCCATCACCGTGCGCCGCGTGGCGCTCCCCGTCGCCGCCCTTGTCGCACTCGGGCTAGCCGCCATCGCGCAGCCTGCAGCCGCCGACCCGGCCGCCATCGAATGCGTGGAGGCCGGAAACGTGTGGGTCCACGTCGAGCACGACGACGTCGTCACCGGAGCCTGCGCCACGGAGTTCGCCACCGGCACCGAGGCCATGGTCACCACCGGCCTCGCCGCGGATCAGGGGTCCTACGTGACCACCATCGACGGCGTCACCAGCAAGGATCCCCAGTGGTGGAGCCTGTGGACCGCCACCCCCGCCGACGGTGACCTCGGCGAGTGGGAATTCTCGCAGGTGGGAATCGCGGAGATGGCGCCTGAGGCGGGCCAGGTCATCGGCTGGCGACTGCTCGAGGACTACAACGAGCCGCAGGAGGCCCCGCTGGTCGACCCGTTGGAGGAGTCGGCCGACGCCGGGGCATCCGGGTCCGCCGAGCCCACCGCCTCCGAGGCCGTGGCCTCCGATGCCACGGCCACACCCGAGGCGGCTGAGGACGTCTCGGATGAGGATCAGCCCGGCTCCGGCGTGCCGACCGGCACGCTCCTGGGCGCCGGCGCCGTGGTGGCGCTCGCCGTCATCGGCGGCGTGGTGTGGTGGCGTCGCCGCGGACAGTGATGCAACTTCGCGCGCTTCCGCGTCAGCTCCACCCGTTCGCCTGGTGGGGCTACGCGCTGGCGCTTGCGGCGGCCGCGTCGATGACGACCAACCCCCTCCTCCTGGCGGGCATCATCGCCGCGGTGTGCCTCGTGACGCTGTCGACCAGGGGGTCCAGCCCGTGGGCGGCGTCCTTCTCGCTGTACCTGTGGCTGGCTGCGTTCATCGTCGCGCTCCGGGTTGTCTTCCGGATCTTCTTCGGCGGCGGCGACGGCCCCACCGTCCTGTTCACCCTGCCCGTGGTGCCACTGCCGTCCTGGGTGCAGGGGATCCGGTTGTTGGGCCCGGTGTCCTTGGAGTCGCTGCTCGCGGGGCTCTACGACGGCTTGAGGCTGGCCGCCATCATCGTGTGCATCGGGGCGGCCCACGCTCTGGCCAATCCGAAGAAACTGCTCGCCAGCCTGCCCGGCGCGTTCTACGAACTGGGCACGGTGATGGTCGTCGCGGTGAGCGCCCTCCCACAGCTGGGCGAGTCCCTGCAGCGCGTCCTCCGGGCCCGCAAGCTCCGCCGCGGCCCAAGGTCCCGGTCACGGCGGGGGAAACTCCGAGCCGTCGAGACCATCATCGTGCCGGTGCTCTCCGATGCCCTTGAGCGATCCCTCTCCCTCGCCGCGTCGATGGACGTGCGCGGCTTCGGGCGCACCGGGGTCGCGTCACGGCAGGATCGGCGGCTCTCCTTCGGCCTCGGGTCGCTGGCCATGGTGCTGCTGGCCCTCTGGTCATTCCGCTTCCTGGCCCGCTCCCCTGACCACACTGTGCTCGGGCTGCCGCTGGTGTCGACGGCGCTGCTGGGGGCGGGCCTCGCATCCGCCGTGGCAGCCATGCGCATCTCGGGAGCCCTCGTGCACCGGACCCAGTACCGGCCCATCCGGTGGACGCGCCAGGAGAGCCTCGTCGCGGCCTGCGGGGTCGGGGCGGCCGGTGCGCTCTGGTGGGTCGGCGGCACTGGCGGCGAGTCGGTGCTCTACCCCACCATCGCCCCGCTGTCATGGCCCACACTGACCCCCCTTCTGGCCGCGGCCCTAGCGCTGGCCGCGCTGCCCGCGGTCGCGGCGCCCCGGCCCGTCGCCCTGAGGACCCCGGCATGATCCGATTCGACAACGTCTCCTTCCGCTACGCCGCCAGCGACGCCCTGCGGCTCCGCGACGCCTCCTTCCGCATCGACGAGGGCGAGTTGTGCCTCGTGGTCGGCCCAACCGGCAGCGGCAAGTCCACGCTGCTGGGCTGCATCAACAACCTGGTCCCCCGCTTCACCGGAGGAGTCCGCACCGGCGTCGTCAGGATCGACGGCCGTGACACCAGCCTCCTCCAGCCCAGGGAACTCGCCACGACGGTGGGCTACGTGGGGCAGGATCCCCTGGCCGGCTTCGTCACCGACACCGTCGAGGACGAGGTCGCCTATTCCATGGAACAGCTCGGCTTCGCACCAGCCGACATGCGACGGCGTGTCGAGGAGACGCTGGACCTGCTGGGCATCGCCGACCTGCGCGACCGCGCGCTGCGCACCCTCTCCGGCGGTCAGCAGCAGCGCGTCGCGATCGGCAGCGTCCTGGCCAGCTCCCCCAAGGTCCTCGTGCTGGACGAACCCACCTCCGCGCTCGATCCCATCGCGGCCGAGGAGGTGCTCGCGATCATCAGCAGACTCGTGCGGGACCTCGGCACCACCGTGGTCATGGCAGAGCATCGCATGGAGCGGGTCATCGAGTTCTCGGACAGCGTCCTCCTCGTCGGCGACGTCATCAGGCACGGATCCACCCGCGAGGTGCTCGCCACCGCCCCCATCCGGCCGCCGCTGGTCCAGCTGGGTGTCCGGGTGGGGTGGACTCCCCTGCCGCTGACCATCCGGGAGGCCAGGAGGGCCGGCGCCGAACAGCGGCGGGCGTGGATCGAACGTCCCCCGGAGCTTCCCGCCCCGCCGGACCCGGGGCGCCCGGTGCTCGCCGGTCGCGGAATCGTGGTGCGCTACGCCGACCTCGTGGCTGTGGCGGGAGTGGATCTGACTCTGCACTCCGGCGAGGTCACCGCGCTCATGGGGCGCAACGGCTGCGGCAAATCGAGCCTGCTGTGGGCCCTGCACGGCGCTGGGCGCCGCGACGCAGGTCGCGTGACGGGGTCCGAGGGTGTCACCGTTGCACTGGTTCCTCAGACGCCGACCGACCTGCTCTACCTCACCACAGTCCGGGAGGAGTGCTCCGCCGGCGACGCCGCCGCGGATCTCGCCCAGGGCACCACTCTCGGCCTCCTGAACCGGCTTGTGCCCGGGATCGACGCTGCGTCCCACCCACGCGACCTGTCGGAAGGGCAGAAGCTCGCCGTCGTCCTGGCCGTGGAGCTCGCCGGCAATCCGCACGTGGTCCTGCTCGACGAGCCGACCAGGGGCCTGGATTACGCTGCCAAGGAGGTTCTGAGCGGCATCGTCGGAGCGATGGCGGAGGAGGGGCGCGCAGTGCTCATCGCCACCCACGACGTGGAGATGGTGGCCCAGACGTGCACGCGTGTGGTGGTGATGGCGGAGGGCGAGGTGGTCTCCGACGGGTCCACCCGTGACGTGCTGGCAGGCTCGGCCCTCCTGGCCACCCAGGTGGCCAAGGTGGCCAACCCCACACCCGTCCTGACTGTTCAGGAGTACCTCGATGCGAGGTGACGATTCCACCCTGCGAATCCCCGCGCCCGTCATCGGAGTGCTCCTGGGATGGCGGACATGGGCCCTGATCCTGACCTCGTCGCTTCTCGGGCTCTTCGCCCTGTTCTGGCCGTTGTTGATCCCTGCGATCGGCGTCGCCCCACAGCACTCTGGCGACGCACCGTTCGTGTTCGCCGCGATCCTCCCCGTGGTGCTGCTCCTGGTCATCGCGCAGATGAGCGAGGGGGGCCTCGACGCGAAGTCGTTGGCGATCCTGGGGGTCCTCTCGGCGATGAACGCGGCGATCAGGCCGGCGCTCGGGGTGGGTACCGCCGGGGTGGAGTCGGTGTTCTTCCTGCTGCTGCTGGCGGGGAGGGCCTTCGGACCCGGATTCGGATACCTTCTGGGCTTCACCTCGATGTTCGCCTCCGCGCTCCTCACAGCTGGGGTGGGCCCGTGGCTGCCGTTCCAGATGTTGTGTGCTGCCTGGGTGGGGCTGGCTGCGGGTCTCCTGCCGAAGCGCGTCCACGGCAGAACTGAAATCCTGATGTTGACCGTGGTGGGCGTGATCTCCGCCTACGCCTACGGGGCGCTCATGAACATGTGGTTCTGGCCGTTCATCACCGGCATCGACGGCGGCACCGCCGGCAGCCTGGACTACCTTCCCGGCGCACCGGTCGGTGACAACCTTGCGAGATTCGGGTGGTTCACCCTCCTCACCTCCACGGGCGGCTGGGACACAGGGCGTGCCGTCTCCACTGCACTGGCCCTGATCATCCTCGGGCGTCCGGTGCTGATCGTCCTGCGGCGGGCCTCCGGCATGGCACGCGTGGTCCCCGGAGCGACCCGCCCGGATGCCGAGGACGCCGTCCCACGGCAGACCGACGCCTCCCTGCCCCTGACTGCACCGGTGGGACGCTAGGCGGCGCGCCCAGGGAGCCGGAAGGTGCCGCCATCCCCCTCGGCCAGCCACCCCGACTCCACCAACTCCGCCGCGTTCGCCAGGGCGTCCACCATGGTCTGACCGGTGCGCGCCGCCAACTCGGCCGCCGTCACCTCCTCCCTCGAGCGGACGGCCTCGCGCAGCTCCCGCAGAGCCGGCGCCAGATGGTCGATCGGCCGCGCCGAGCCCCTGCCTGACGGCTCCGGAACCGTGCCGACGGGGGCGAGCAGCGCCTCCACCTCCTGGGCCGAGCTCACCAGCACAGCTTCCCCATCCCGGATGAGCCGATTCGGTGTGGCCGACAGGGACGACGTGATGGGCCCTGGAACAGCCATCACGTGGCGCCCCAGCGCCATGGCCCAGGACGCTGTGTTCTTGGCCCCGGACCGGTTCGAGGCCTCGACCACCACGACACCCTCCGCCAATGCCGCGATCAAACGGTTGCGCGCCAGGAAGGCGTACCGGGTGGGCCGGTACGCGGGGGGCAGTTCTGAGACCACCGCGCCGCTCGCCGAGGCCGCCTCCGCGAGCCGCGCATTGGCAGTGGGGTATGGATCATCCAGCCCGCTGGCCACCACCGCGATCGTGCGCCCACGCACGCCGAGGGTCCCCCGGTGGGCCGCGGCGTCGATCCCGAACGCCAGCCCCGAGATGACGATCCGCCCACCCACTGCGAGGTCCGCCGCCAGCGTGACAGCCGCCTGTTCACCGTAGGAGGTGCACGCCCTGGCCCCCACTACCGCGACGCCACCCGGCATGGATGTCAGGGCGTCTCCACGCACCCACAACCCCAGTGGCGGCCCCGTCTGACCGCCGACCGCCACGCCCTCGAGATCCTGCAGTGATCCCGGCCACTCATCGTCCGACGGCGTGATGAACCGGGCCCCGCAAGCCTCGGTTGCCCGTGCCACTTCCCCCAGGTCCACCACGGCGGCCCGTCGGGACAACGGTCCTGCATCCGGCTGCGCCACGAGTCCGCGCCACACCTCCACGGCGCCGAACTCTCCCACCGCCTGGACGAGCGGCGGCGAGCCCATGGCAGCCAAGGCGCAGAGGCCCATGCGGGCCTGCCGCTCTGTCGTCGTCACGCCGCCCCCTTCCGTTCGTCGCCCTGGCGCAGGTGCAGGGCCGCTCTCAGCTCCCTGCCACTGACCGTGTCCCTCCCCGCGAGATCCGCCAGCGTCCAGGCCAGCCGGATCACCTTGTCCACGCCGCGGGCGCTGATCGCACCCCGCTGAAGAGCGGTGTTGAGGACCCCGAGGTCTGCCGGGAGGCTCAACTGCTGGCGCAGGTAGGAGCCGGGCACCTCACCGTTGGTAACCCACGGCGTGCCGCGGAGGCGACGCCGCTGGCGTTCTCGGGCCTCCACCACGCGCTCGAGCACTGTGGCGCTGGACTCCCCCACGCCGCCGTCCACCTCCAACAGCACCCGGTTGATCGCTGCCATCTGGTGCTTGATATCGATCCTGTCCAGGATGGGACCGCTCATCCGCTCCTGGTACTTGCGCACCCGCAGCGCATCACATCTGCACTCCATTCCCGCCACGCCGTGCATGCCGCACGGACATGGATTGGCCGCCATCACCAACTGGAACCGGGCGGGGAACGTGGTGGTATGACGCGCCCTACTCACAGTGATGGCACCGCTCTCGAGCGGGGTGCGAAGCGCATCCAGCTTTACTCCGAAATCCGGCGACTCGTCGAGGAACAGCACACCGCGGTGCGCCAGCGAGATGGCTCCGGGCCTGACCTCGGACGTGCCCCCGCCGACCAGCGCGACCGGGGTGACCGAGTGGTGGGGATCCGCGTAGGGGGGCCGGACAATCAGCCCGGTCAGCTCCCTGCCCGCCAGCGAGTGGATGGCAGACACCTCCACCGCCTCACCCTCATCCAGGTCCGGGAGGATGGAGGGCAGCCGCGAGGCCAGCATGGTTTTCCCCACCCCTGGTGAGCCGTGGAGAAACAGGTGGTGCCGCCCAGCGGCCGCCACCTCCAAGGCGAACTTGCCGTCCTCATGACCGACCACATCCGCGAGATCCGGAGTGAAGCCGGCCGGACCGTCGAACGGCTCGGAGGATGCGGGGGCTGCCTCAGTGGGGTTGGTGACGGGCTTGCCCTCCAGCAGGTCTACCACCTCAGCGAGACGTCCAGCCCCCCACACCGTCAGACCTGACACGAGCGAGGCCTCGGTCTGCTGGCCCGCGGGGACGATGGCACGCTCGAACCCCGCCTTCGAGGCGGCCAGCATGGCAGGGAGCACCCCGCGCACCTTCCGGATGCGGCCGTCCAGGCTCAGCTCGCCCACCAGCACGGTGCGGGTGTCCGAGACCAGCTCCATCTGGCCCTCGGCGATCAACGCAGCCACCGCGATGGCCACGTCGTAGTGCGTGCCGGCCTTGGGCAGACCGGCCGGCGACAGGTTGATGGTGACGAGGCCGGGTGGCCAGGACAGACCTGTGGCAAGCACCGCAGCCCTGACGCGGGCCTTGGCCTCACTGAGCGCGGCGTCAGGCAGACCCACGAGCTGAACCCGCGGCAGCCCCCCGCCCTTGGCCGCCTCCACCTCGACGGGGAACCCGTTGATCCCGGAGAGCGCCACCGACCAGACGTGCCGGCCTACCATTCGTCGATCCCGCGCGCATAGGTGTACTCGCACTGGCCGCCGCGGGGCCACAGCACCCCGACCGCGTCCACCCGGATCACGCTCGGGTGAAGACCGGACTCCCTGACGTACAGGGCGGCCAGGCGACGCAGCCTGCACGCCTTCCGGTAGGTGATGGTCTCCAGAGGGGCGCCGAACCCGGTTCCCGAGCGGGACTTGACCTCCACCACCACCAGAGTGCGTCCGTCCGGTTCGGCCGCCACGATATCGATCTCGCCCTCGCGACACCGCCAGTTGCGCGCCAGGACCCGCCAACCGCGGGCCACCAGATACTCGACGGCCTTGTCCTCGCCTCGCCTACCGAGAGCCTGTGTAGGGCTTTCCATCGCCACCACCTCCGATCCCATGATCGGACGGCGCGGCTCCTACTTACCGTTGTCCACAGGCAGCGGGATCACTGGTTCTCAGGCACCTGAAGATCCGAGTGGGCTATCTCCTCGATGGACACATCGCGGAAGGTCAGCACCTTGGCCGACTTCACGAACCGTGCCGGACGGTACATGTCCCACACCCACGCGTCGCCCATGGACACCTCGTAGTAGACGTCTCCGCCCTCGGTACGCACCTTCAGGTCCACGACGTTGCAGAGGTAGAAGCGCCGCTCGGTCTCCACCGCATAGGTGAAGATGCCCACCACGTCCTTGTACTCGCGGTACAGGTCGAGCTCAAGCTTGCTCTCGTATTGTTCAAGGTCCTCGGCGCTCATCGTCCCCCAACTCTAGCCGTTCGCGCCACGTTGTCGAAGCACCACCGGTGGATGGCGGACGGCCCGTGCTCGTCCAGCGCAGATTGATGGAGCGAGGTGCAATAACCCTTGTGGATCGCGAAGTGGTAAGCCGGAAAGGCTGAGTCGTGGGCCACCATGATGCGGTCCCGGGTGACCTTCGCGACGATGGAGGCGGCACTGACGCACGCAGCCACCTTGTCGCCCTTCCACACCGCCAGGCCGGGGACCCCGAGCCCGTCGACAGCGAATCCGTCCGTGATGACGAAATTGGGTGCGACGTCGAGCCGGCCGACTGCCCGGCGCAGCCCGTGCAGATCTGCCTGATGCATCCCCAGGCGGTCACACTCGTCGGCCTCCACGATGGCGACGGCCACCGCGGTGGCGCGACGCATGATCTCGTCGTGGAGCCGATCCCTCGCCGCTTCCGTCAACGCTTTCGAATCATCGAGCCCGGCAATGGGGCGATCCGGGTCCAGGATGACGGCAGCGGCCACCAGCGGACCCGCGCACGCGCCCCGACCTGCCTCGTCGGCCCCCGCCACCGGTCCGAGCCCAGCCCGGACCAGCGCCCGCTCGTAGCTGTACGTCCCTCGACCGAGCCGGATCATCAGCAGCCGGGCTCCACGTGAATCAGTTCCGCCTGGGCAGGGGCCGGGTCAACGGCCGCCGGGACCTTCGCGAAGGTCACCGGAAGGGTGAAGGTGGCCAGCCGGTCCAGGGGCGCGACGATCGCCACTGCAGCACCGACCACGTTCTCGGTGGGGACGAAGGCGCTCTCACCCGGGTTCTGCGACACCTCGGCGAGCCGGCACCGTGAGTCGGCCGACGCGTTGCGGTGGTCTCCCATGACGAAGAGGCTCTCCGCCGGTACGACGATGTCGAAGGGCACCGTCACCGGGGCGACCTGAATCCCGTTCTCGCTGTACAGGTAGGAGCTCTCCTCCAGGACCGATCCGTTGACCTCGATCTTGCCGTCGTCCGTGCTCCGGACGTGATCCCCGGGCATCCCGATCACGCGCTTGATGAGGTGCTCAGTGCCCGAGTTGGGAAGCACTCCCACGAACTCCAGGGCGATCTTCGCCGGGTTGGTCGACGGCGCGCTGGCCGCCAGCCAGCTGCCGGGATCCTCGAACACCACCACGTCGCCGCGCTCGAACCCGCCGAACTTCGCCACCAGGACCCGGTCGTTGACCTGCAGGGTGTTCTCCATGGAACCCGACGGGATGACGAACATCTGGCCCACGAACGTGCGCAGGAGCGTGGCGATGACGACGGCCCCCACCAGGATGAGCACGCCCTCCGTGAGCCATCCCAGCACTTTCGAGCCCAGGCTGGGCGACGCCGGCCGAGCTTCATCGAGCGGGTCGGCAGTGGATTCCACAGGATCAGTCCTTCGGGGCGGGTTGGCGGCGCTCCCCAGAGCATACCGCGCGCGCCTCGGGCCCCTGCATGCACGAACCGCCGGTGGCCACGGCCACCGGCGGTTCGACGTCATCGAGCCTGCGCTCAGAAACGCTTCTCCTTGATCTTGGCTGCCTTGCCGCGAAGACCGCGCAGGTAGTACAGCTTGGCGCGGCGCACGTCTCCGCGACGCTCCACCTCGATCTTCTCGATGATCGGGCTGTGCAGGGGGAAGGTGCGCTCGACGCCGACGCCGAAGCTCACCTTGCGAACGGTGAATGCGGCCTGCACATCGCCCGCGTTACGCGCGATGACGACGCCGGCGAACACCTGGACGCGGGAGCGGGTGCCCTCGACGACCTTCACGTGCACCTTGACGGAGTCACCGGCGCGGAAGTCCGGGATGTCGTCGCGCAGGGACGCCTTGTTGAATTCCTGGATCAGCAGGTTGGTCATGGTCAAACCCTTCCGTCAGTGCCACAGGTCACCGCGGGTTGTTCTGGCCGGACAGCCACAGACAGTCCCCCAGTGGCAGGAGCTGCGGCGAATCCGGGTTGCCCAGGTGTGGGCAACGACTAGTCATTATGGCAGAGGGACACACCGCCGCGAAATGCGGGAGGCCCCGGGGGTCAACTCCCCGGGGCCTCCCGTTGGTTTCGATGCGGACTCGCCTCCCGGCGCGTCCCCACTCACCCTGGCTTGCCTTGCCCGACGGGCACCTACAAGCTCACTTCCCGTCCTTCTTGAACATCGCGGCGATGAGGTCGCGGTTCAACTGCGAGATCGACTCCAGCGGGATCCCCTTCGGGCACACCGCGGCGCACTCGCCGATGTTGGTGCAGTTACCGAATCCCTCTTCGTCGTGCTGCGCCACCATGGACTTGACGCGACGGTACCGCTCTGGCTGCCCCTGCGGGAGCATGGCCAGGTGGGTGATCTTCGCGGCCGTGAAGAGCATGGCGGAGCTGTTGGGGCACGCCGCGACACACGCGCCGCACCCGATACAGGTGGCGTTGTCGAACGCGACGTCCGACTCCCGCTTGGGGGCCGGCATGGCGTGTGCGTCAGGAGCGGAGCCGGTGTTCGACGAGATGAAGCCGCCGGCCTGGATGATCCGGTCGAACGCCGTGCGATCGACGGCCAGGTCCTTGAGCACCGGGAACGAACCAGCCCGCCAGGGCTCGATGTCGATCGTGGCGCCGTCTGCGAACGAACGCATGTGCAGCTGGCAGGTGGTGGTCCGGATACCCTCGGGCGCGCCGTGGGCGACGCCGTTGATGACCACGCCACACATGCCGCAGATACCTTCGCGGCAGTCGTGGTCAAACGCCACCGGCTCCTCGTTGCGTTGCGTGAGGTTCTCGTTGAGCAGGTCAAGCATCTCCAGGAAGGACATGTCGTCCGACACGCCGTCCAGATCGTACTCGACCATCCGACCGGCTGCATCGGGGCCGGCCTGACGCCAGATACGTAGCTTGAGTTTCACTTGTAACTCCGTTGCTTCAGTTCGATTGCCTTGTAGATCAGCGGCTCGCGGTGCAGTACGGGCTTGCCGCTCTCGCCACCCCACTCCCACGCGCCGACGTAGAGGTACTCGTCGTCGTTTCGCAGCGCCTCGCCCTCTTCGGTCTGGGATTCGGCGCGGAAGTGACCGCCACACGACTCTCGTCGGTGGAGTGCGTCGATGCACATGAGTTCACCGAGTTCGAAGAAGTCCGCCACGCGGCCTGCGCGTTCGAGAGCCTGGTTGAAGTCCTCGTTCACGCCGGTCACCCGGACGTTCTTCCAGTAGTCGGCCTTGAGCTCACGGATGAGCCCGATGGCCTTGGTGAGCCCCTCCTCCGTGCGGTACATGCCGCAGTACTCCCACATGATGTTGCCGAGTTCCTTGTGATAGGAGTCGACCGACCTCGTGCCCTGGATGGAGAGCAGCGTCGTGATGCGGGCGGTCGCGGCATCGCGTGCCTCGACGACGGCGGGGTGATCCTCGGAGATCTTCTCGAACGGAGCGTCGGCGAGGTAGTCGTTGATCGTGTTCGGCAGAACGAAATAGCCGTCTGCCAGACCCTGCATGAGCGCCGATGCGCCGAGGCGGTTCGCTCCGTGATCGGAGAAGTTCGCCTCACCCGTGACGTAGAGCCCGGTGATCGACGACTGCAGGTCATAGTCCACCCAGAGGCCGCCCATCGTGTAGTGGACCGCCGGGTAGATGCGCATGGGCACCTCGTAGGGGTTCTCGCCCGTGATCTGCGCGTACATGTCGAACAGGTTGCCGTACTTGTTCTCCACGGTCTTCTGACCCATGCGGTTGATGGCATCCGAGAAGTCCAGGTAGACGCCGCGACGCACCTGACGCTCGACTCCGGAGGAGTCACGCTCGGTGACCGCCGGGCCGACGCCGCGGCCCTCGTCGCACATGTTCTTCGCCTGACGCGACGCGATGTCGCGCGGCACCAGGTTGCCGAACGAGGGGTAGATGCGCTCCAGGTAGTAGTCGCGATCCTCCTCGGCGATCTGGCGCGGATCCTTGGCGCAGTCCTCGGCCCGCTTGGGCACCCAGATGCGGCCGTCGTTGCGCAGCGACTCGGACATGAGCGTCAGCTTCGACTGGGTATCCCCGTGCACCGGGATGCAGGTGGGGTGGATCTGCGTGTAGCAGGGGTTGGCGAAGTGTGCGCCCTTGCGGTGCGCGCGCCAGGTGGCCGTGACGTTGCAGCCCATGGCATTGGTCGACAGGAAGAAGACGTTGCCGTAACCGCCCGTGGCGAGCACCACCGCATCAGCGGTCCAGGTCTCGACCTTGCCGTTGATCATGTTGCGGGTCACGATGCCGCGGGCGCGGCCGTCGACGACGATGATCTCGACCATTTCGTGGCGCGCGTACATCTTCACGGTGCCCGCGGCGATCTGACGCTCCAGTTGCTGGTAGACCCCGATCAGCAACTGCTGGCCGGTCTGACCTCTGGCGTAGAAGGTGCGCTGGACCTGGACGCCGCCGAAGGAGCGGGTGTCCAGCAGACCGCCGTACTCGCGGGCGAACGGGACGCCCTGGGCAACGCACTGGTCGATGATGTTGGCCGACACTTCCGCAAGGCGGTAGACGTTCGTCTCGCGGGCGCGGTAATCGCCACCCTTGACCGTGTCGTAGAACAGCCGGTGCGTGGAGTCGTTGTCATTGCGGTAGTTCTTGGCGGCGTTGATGCCACCCTGGGCCGCGATGGAGTGGGCGCGACGGGGGCTGTCCTGGTAGCAGAAGTTCAGGACGTTGTAGCCTGCCTCGCCGAGCGTCGCCGCCGCGGCACCACCGGCGAGCCCGGTGCCCACGATGATGACGCTGAGCTTGCGACGGTTGGCCGGGTTGACCAGGCGGGCCTGGAACTGACGCGACTTCCAGACCTTGTCGATCTCGACTCCGCGGGGAGCCTTGGTGTCGGCGATATCGGCGCCTTCAGCCCAGTACTCACTGGCGAGGCCGGGGGTCGTGCTGGTTGCAGTCATCAGATACCAACTCCAAAGAGGACGGCCAGGGGCATGATCATGAAGCCGACGAACAGGGCGACGGACACGACGATGGCCAGCACATTGAGCACCGTGCGCGACTGGGCGCTGGTGTTGCTGCCGAGGGTTGTGAACGCGCTCCAGAAGCCGTGCCGGACGTGCATCGTGATGAGCACCATGCAGACGGCGTACAGCGCGACCATCCACCACTGGCTGAAGCTGGCCAGGACCATCGAGTGCGGCTCGTCGGCGTTGCCGCCGAAGGATCCGGGGATGATGGTGAACTGGATCAGGTGGAAGATGATGAAGGCCGCGACAATGATGCCGCCCCAGCGCATGGTGCGCGACGAGTAGGTCTGCACCTTCTTCTGGGACTTGACGTACTTGCTACCGCGGTTCTTGAGCGTCTCCGCCGAGAGAGTCACTGCAGACCAGATGTGCAGGATCACGGAGGCGACGAGGGCGAACCTGAAGATCCAGATGAACCAACCGGCCGGAAGGAGGGGGTAGAGGATGCCACCGTCATCGGTGTTCCCCTTCAGCCAGTCGGCGTAATGGTCGAAGGCCTCGGGACCGAGGAACATCTTCAAGTTGCCGTACATGTGCACGAGCAGGAACGCGATCATGATCAGGCCTGTCACTGCCATGACGACCTTCTTGATGACCGTGCTACGCATCGCCCGTTGATGGATGGTGAGAGTTGTTGCCACGCCGTCACTCTAGCCAACGCAGCACCCCTACGGGCGCCGGGGTGATGTTATCCGAGACGCGTTTCGCTAGGCCATTTACGGGCCTGTTCCGTTACGAAAACTCGTCTGGGATCAGGTCCGGCCGACGCTCGAGCGTGCGCGCCAGCGCCTGCTCGTGCCGCCACCGATCGATCAGCGCGTGGTTGCCGCTCAGCAGCACCTCCGGCACCGCCCTACCGCGCCAGACCGGGGGCTTGGTGTAGCTCGGATACTCCAGCAGGTTGCCGTGCCCGGCCGAGTGGGATTCCTCGACGAGTGAGGCCGGATTGCCCAGCACGCCGGGAAGGAGCCGCACAACGGCCTCGATGATCGCCAGCGTGGCCACCTCCCCCCCGTTGAGCACGTAATCACCGAGGGAGACCTCCACGAGCTCATAGCGTTGCGAGCAGTGATCGATCACTCGTTGATCGATGCCCTCGTAGCGCCCACACGCGAAGACGAGCCGCTCCCGCTCCGCGAGTTCGTAGGCCAGGGCCTGGGTGAACGGCACGCCCGCGGGAGTCGGGACGACCACCGTCATCGGACTTGATGACGCCTCCTCGAGCGCGTCCAGCGCCTCCCCCCACGGCTCGGGCTTCATCACCATTCCCGCGCCACCTCCGTAGGGCGTGTCGTCCGTGGTGCGGTGACGGTCGTGCGTCCAGTCCCTCAGGTCGTGCACCGCGAGGGCCACGGTGCCGGTGGACACGGCCTTGCCCACCAGGCTGAGCGCCAGCGGCGCGAAGTAGTCCGGGAAGATCGTCACGATGTCGATCCTCATTCGAGGTCCTCCAGCAGACCCTCGACATCAGCCAGTTGCACGTGCCCCACCTGGAGATCCACCACGGGCACCAGCGCGGTTACGAACGGCACCAGACGTTCCTCCTCGTCGGCGAGGGTGATGCGCAGGACGTCCTGGGCCGGCAGGTGCAGCACCTCCTCGACGCTGCCCACCCGGACGCCCGCGTGATCGAGGACGCTCAGCCCCACCAGCTGCCGATCGAAGTACTCCTCGGTCTCACTGGGACGCTCCTCGGCGGGAACGCGAGCCCCCAACCACTGGCCGATGAGGGGCTCGACGGCAGTGCGGTCCGGGTACCCCACGAACGACAGGATCAACCGCCCCCTGTTCCAGGTCACCGTCGCGATCTCGATGCTCTGGCCCTTCTCCCCCAGCTGCAGCCTCGTGCCCACCGTGAACCGGCGCGCCGGCTCGTCCGTGCGCAGGTCGATGAACACGTCGCCCCTCAAGCCGTGCGGACGGCCGATCCTGCCGACAGTCACGTCCACCAGGTCACTCACCGGTACTCCTTCGCTGTTGTCCCGCCACGCGGGGACGGCGATGCCCCGGACCCGTTGGGGTTACCGGGGCATCGTTTGTGCTGGTGTGTCAGGGGCGACGGGGACGGTCCACGTCCACGAAGTCCACCCGGACGCTCTCCTTGCCGGCCAACGCCGCGACCACGGTGCGCAGAGCCTGCGCAGTGCGACCTTGGCGGCCGATCACCTTGCCGACGTCCTCTGGGTGCACCCGCACCTCGAGGAGGCGCCCGCGCCGCAGGTCCTTGTCCTTGACCGACACGTCGTCGGGGTTCGACACGATTCCGGCGACGAGGTGCTCAAGGGCTTCCGCGAGCACGATCAGGCCTCTTCTGCAGGAGCCTCGGCCTCGTTGGCCGCGGCCTCGGGCTCGGACGCCGCCGCAGCGGGCGCGGTCGCAGCCTTGGCGGCGGCCTCGTCAGCCTTCTTCTTCGCCTTGGAGATCGCCGGCGCTGTCGCGCCGCTGTCCTCGGCGAGGGCCTTGGCGAACTCGGCCTCACGGTCACGGCGCTCCGGCTGCGGATCGATGCCCGAGGGCGTCGTGTCGCCGCTGAACTTCTGCCAGTCACCACTGCGCTTGAAGATGGCGACGACGGCCTCGGTGGGCTGGGCGCCCACGGACAGCCAGTACTGGGCGCGCTCGGAGTCGACGCGGATCACCGAGGGATCGTTCTTCGGGTGGTAGAGGCCGATCTCCTCGATGGCCTTGCCCTCCCGCTTGGCGCGCGAGTCGATGACGATGATGCGGTAGTGGGGCGAGCGGATCTTGCCGAGCCGCTTGAGGCGAATCTTGGTTGCCACGGGTGTGGTTCTCCTGTGATGAAAGTGTCTGCCGGGCAGACGATGTGGATGGACGCACGCGACGTGTGGGGCACGCCGCGCACAAACCTGAGGGACCTCGAGGCTCGGATGAGAGGGCCCGGGCAAAGAGGTGCATCAGACATTCTGCCAGATCCACCGGCGACGGCCAATCCGTGCGAGACGCCGACGTAGCATCGGGCCCGTGGACATCTCAGAATCCGGGTTCGAGGCCCTCGTCGAGGAGGCCCTCGCTGCGCTGCCCGAGCAGCTGGTCACCGGGCTCGACAACCTCATGTTCGTCATCGAGGACGAGCCGGAGGACGGCTCGGACTCACTCGGCTGGTACGAGGGGACAGCCCTGACCGAGCGGGACCAGTACGGCTACGGGCAGCTGCCGGACCGGATCGTGCTGTTCAGTGGACCCCTGGGCCGGATGTGCGCGACGGAGGACGAGCTCTACGAGGAGATCTGGGTCACGCTGCTCCATGAACTGGGCCACTACCACGGGATCGACGAGGCCTCGCTTCATTCGCTGGGCTGGGGCTGACCCTCAGCCGCAGACGGCCGAGAGGTCCCCGGAGTACGCCAAGGGCTGGGTGGCCCGGCAGAAGACCGGGCTCAGCACGGGCGCCACCCCCTGCGATCCGTGGACCGCGGGCGCCACACCGAAGGGCCGCTGCACTCCCAGAAAGGCCTCCCAGGCGCTCGGCTGACGGACCGCCTCGACCCGCGTGTCGTCCGGGTCGAGCCCGGCGGCCTCAGCGGCATGACGGAAGAACTCGTCGCGGCCCAGTACCCCGTCGATCAGCCCGTGGGCCTCTGCCCTGGACCCGTCGTAGAGGTGCGCCCCGATCTCTGAGCGGATGGTCGCCTCGGGAATGTCTCGATGCTCGGCCACGTGGCCGATGAAGTTGTCGTACTCGTTGGCGAGTCCAACGGTGTACACGGCGCGTTCCCCGGCGGTGATCGGCCGGTACGGGTTGCCGAAGTCCTTACCCTCGCCCTGCGAGAGGTACTCCCGGGTGATGCCACCGGTGGTGGTGACGCCGGACTCGAAGAGCGTGCCACTCGTGGCGACGACCCCCGAGTACTGGTCGAACGGGCCGAAGATGACGCCGATGGACCCCACCAGCGCGCCGTGGCCCGCGATGATCTCATCCGCGGGCGCGGTGGCGTACACGCCTCCGGAGGCAGACATGGAACTGACATGTACCAGGACCTTCTGGCCCGTGCGCTCCTGGTACCGGACCACGGCGTCGCTGATGGCCCTGGAGCCGCCGATGCTCCCGCCGGGCGTGTTGACCAGCAGCACCAGGCCCCCCGCGTCGTCGGCCGTGAGTCCGTCGATCTGGGTGGCGATCTCGTAGCCGTAGGACCCCACCGACAGGAGCGCGCCGTCGGAGGCGTCCGCCAGGATGGGGCCGGTGATCGGGATGGCCCTCAAGGACTGGCTGCCGCCGCCCCAGATGGTGGCCAGTTGGGTGGTGGCGGTGCCGCCCGCCGTCGACACCAGGGTCAGTGAGCCGACCAGCGCCATGCCGCCCAGGACGAGAGCCAGCAGCAGCGACGCGGCTCCCAGGCCCAGACCGATACCGCTGCCGATCCCGAAACCGCGGCCGAAGCCGCTGCCCCGCTTATGAGTCACGCCGGCGTGCGGGAAGGGGGTCGGGGGCAGGGGCGCGGAGGGCAGATCTGGTGATCGGTGTTCCACGCTGGGCGGCGGGAAGGACGGGGTGGGGTCGGTCACAGTGGGCCTCCTTGAGTCCCCGCCAGGGTACCGACTCAGCGGACCACCCTGCCGCGGAGCACCATCGCCAAGGGGCGCCGGAGTGTGGAGAGGTCCTCGCGCGGGTCCGCATCCAGCACGATGAGATCCGCGCTGGATCCGGCTGTCAGACAGTCCGCCCCCAGCCATTGCCGGGCGCGCCAGCTGGCGGCACCGAGCGCGTACTCGGTGCCCGCCAGTTCGGCGAGCGCGTCTACCTCGTCACGGATCCTGCCGTGCTCCACGACGGAGCCGGCGTCGGTGCCCGCGAAGACGGGCACCCCGGCCTCGATGGCGGCTCCGATGGTCTGCTTCCGCCGAGCGTAGAGGTCCATCATGTGGGAGTAGTAGCGGGGGAACTTCTCCCGTGCCGGTGTGGCGTACATGGGGAAGTTGTCCAGGTTGATCATGGTGGGCACCAACGCCGTCCCCCGCTCGGCCATCTGGGAGATTCCCTCGTCCGAGAGACCCGTGCCGTGCTCGATGCAGTCGATCCCCCCTGCCACGAGCTCGTGGACCGCCTGCTCACCGAAACAGTGGGCCGTGACGCGCACCCCCTCCTCGTGCGCCGCCGCGATTGCCGCCGCGGCGACGTCGGCCGGCCACAGCGGTGCCAGGTCACCCACTTCCCTGTCGATCCAGTCCCCCACGAGCTTGACCCATCCGTCGCCGTCACGGGCCTCGTGCCGCACCTGCTCGACGAGGTGCTCGGGTTCCACCTCGACGCCGAGGTAGCGGATGTAGCGCAGCGGGCGCGCCACGTGGCGCCCGGAACGGATGAGGCGGGGTAGCTCCGGCGTAGCCTGCACCCACCGGGTGTCCGACGGGGAACCGGCGTCCCGGATGAGCATGGTCCCCGCCGCCAGGTCCGCGCGGGCCTGCCCGCGTGCAGCGTCCGCGCTGACTGCTCCCCGGGGGCCGAGGCCGATGTGGCAGTGCGCGTCCACCAGACCCGGGATCACCCAGGCGTTGGTCGCAACGGTGAGGGCGCCGGCCACCGGCTCGGACGTCAGCATTCCGTCGCTGATCCACATCTCCCGGGCCTCGGCGTCGGGCAGGAAGACGCCTTGCAGGTGCAGCGCTGACGTCATGACGGCTCCTCGGATGTGACTGACTAGAACTTCGGCTTGTTCTCGTTGAACATCTTCTGCAGCTCCGGGGGCAGCTGGAACTCGTCCAAGGACTGCGGGATCTCAGCCTGCGCGGGTCGCTGCTGCGCGGGCTGCGGCCGGACACCCTTGGGGCCACGCCGCTGCTGCTTCTTCTGCTGCTGCTTCTTCTGCTGAGCCTTGCGGCCGGCCCCCACGGCGGGGGCGCCGGGCATGCCGCCCATTCCGGGCAGGCCTCCGCCGGCCATCGCCTCCATCATCTTGCGGGCCTCGACGAACCGGTTCACCAGCTTGTTGACCTCGGCCACCTGAACCCCCGCCCCCTTGGCGATGCGCGCCCGCCGGGACCCGTTCAGGATGGCCACGTCGTCGCGTTCCCGGGGGGTCATCGAGTAGATGATGGCCTCGATGCGATCGATCTCCTTCTCGTCGATCTCGTTGATGGCCTGCTTGAACTGTCCTGCCCCCGGCAGCATGCCGAGGATCTTCGACATGGGTCCCATCTTACGGAGCTGCTGCATCTGTGAGAGGAAGTCCTGGAGCCCGAACTTGTTCCTCCCCATCAGCTTCTCGGCTGCGGCCCGGGACTCCTCCGCGTCGAAGGTCTTCTCCGCCTGCTCGATGAGGGTGAGGACGTCGCCCATGCCGAGGATGCGCGAGGCCATCCGGTCCGGGTGGAACATGTCGAAATCGGTGAGGCCCTCGCCGCTCGAGGCGAACATGATGGGCTTACCGATGACCCGCACGATGGAGAGCGCCGCGCCACCGCGGGCGTCACCGTCGAGTTTGGTGAGTACCACGCCGTCCACGCCCACGCCCTCGTCGAAGGCCTTGGCCGTGTTGACGGCGTCCTGACCGATCATGGCGTCCACCACGAACAACGTCTCGTGCGGTCCCACGGCGGCCTTGATGTCCGCCGCCTGCCGCATCAGCTCCTGGTCGATGCCGAGCCGGCCGGCAGTGTCGACGATGACGACGTCGTAGAGCTTGGCCTCGGCGTGGGCGATGGCCCGGCGCGCCACCTCGACCGGGTTCCCCACGCCATTGCCGGGTTCGGGCGCGAAGACGTGCACACCGGCGCGCTGGCCCACGATCTGCAGCTGGTTGACGGCGTTGGGACGCTGCAGGTCTGCGGCCACCAGGAGCGGCGCGTGCCGCTCGCTCTTGAGCCAGTGCGCGAGCTTTCCGGCCAGTGTGGTCTTGCCCGCTCCCTGCAGGCCGGCGAGCATGATGACCGTCGGAGGCCGCTTCGCGTACCGGATGGCCCTGGTCTCGCCACCGAGGATGGTGACGAGTTCCTCGTTGACGAACTTGATGATCTGCTGTGACGGGTTCAGGGCCTTGGAGAGCTCGGCTTCCAGCGCACGGCCCTTGACGGCGGCCACGAACTCCTTGACCACGCCCAGGTTCACGTCGGCTTCGAGCAGGGCGATGCGGATCTCGCGCATGGTCGCGTCGATGTCCGCCTCGGTGAGCCTGCCCTTGGAGCGCAGCCCCTTGAACACCGACGACAGCCGGTCTTGCAGCGTGTCGAACACTAGTTTGAGCCCTTCGCAGATGACTGAACCGCACCAGGATACCGAGGCGCGGCCCTGACGCGCTCCCACGCACGGGAGCACCCCCCCACCGGACAGCGGGCCGCAGGACCGTTAGGCTCCTGCAGGAGTGCACACGCATCCGGTGAAAGGACGCGCCCATGAAGATCGGCATCCCCAACGAATCCCCCGGGACCCGGGTGGCCGCCACCCCCGTCACGGTGGCCACCCTGCTGAAGCTCGGCCACGACGTGGTGATCGAGTCGGGGGCCGGCACGCTCGCGGCGCTGCCCGACGCGGCGTTCGCCGAGGCGGGGGCCACCGTCGTCGACGGCTCCGAGGCCTGGGCGGCGGACGTGGTCGCCATGGTGGGCGAACCGTCGCCTGCCCAGCTGTCGCGGCTGCGTGCGGGACAGCTGGTCATCGGCTTCCTGCACCCCCGCACCGGCACCGAGCTGATCGAGGCTCTCGCAGAGCGGGGAGTCACCGCCCTGTCGATGGATATGGTGCCGCGGATTTCGCGCGCCCAGTCCCTGGATGCGCTCAGCTCCATGGCCAACATTGCCGGCTACCGCGCGGTCATCGAGGCAGGACACGAGTTCGGCCGCTTCTTCGCGGGCCAGGTCACCGCGGCCGGCAAAGTGGCCCCCGCGAAGGTGTTCGTCATCGGCACCGGCGTGGCGGGTCTGTCCGCGATCGGCACGGCCGGCAGCCTGGGCGCGGAGGTGACGGCCACGGATGTGCGTCCCGAGACGGCCGAGCAGGTGGAGTCCATGGGAGCCACCTTCCTGAAGGTGGCCGACGACGACCAGGGGGTCTCCTCCGATGGCTACGCGAAGGCCACGACGGCGGACTATGCGGCGCGCGCCGCCGAGCTCTACGCGGAGCAGGCCCGCACGGTGGACATCATCATCACCACGGCCGCCATCCCGGGCCGCCCGTCACCGAAACTGATCACCTCCGCCATGGTCTCCTCGATGCGGCCGGGCAGCGTCATCGTGGACCTGGCGGCGAGCGGCGGTGGCAACTGCGAACTCACACGCCCCGGCGAGTCCTACGTGACGGACAACGGGGTCCACATCGTCGGCTACACGGACCTGGCGAGCCGCCTGCCCGGGCAGGCGTCCCAGCTCTACGGCACCAACGTCGTCAACCTGATGAAGCTGCTGACCCCCGCCAAGGACGGTCAGATCTCCCTCGACTTCTCCGACGAGGTCCACCGCCAGATGACGGTGGCGCACGACGGGGAGGTCACCTTCCCGCCGCCTCCCATCGAGGTCTCCGTCGCGCCGGCGGCCGCTCCCAGACCTGCGATCGTGCCGGCCTTCGCTGCGACGCCCGAGCCTCCGAACCAGTGGGCGCGGTTCCGGATGGTGCTGATTCTGGTGGCGGCCTGGCTCACGCTCACGCTCGTCCTCCCGGGCGGCTTCCTCTCCAGCATCCTGGTGTTCGGGTTGGCCTGCGTAGTCGGCTACTACATCATCTGGGGCGTGCAGCCCGCTCTGTACACCCCCCTGATGAGCGTCTCGAACGCCGTCTCGGGCATCACCATCGTCGGCGCCATCACGCAGCTGACGTCAGACCAACTGCACGTGCAGTTGCTCGCGTTCCTGGCCATCGTGCTGGCCGGCGTCAACTGCGTCGGCGGCTTCGCCATCACCCACCGCATGCTCGCCATGTTCCAGAGGAGTTGATCGGTCATGCTCACCACCATCGTCTATGGGGCCTACATCGCGGCCGCCCTCCTCTTCGTGCTCGGTATCGTCGGCCTGGGCCGGCAGGACACCGCCCGCAGCGGGAACGCCTACGGCATCGTCGGCATGACGCTCGCCGTCGCCGCCACGATCGTCCACACGTTCACCTCGGCCTGGAACACCACCGGCTTCATCCTGCTCGTCGTCGCGGTGCTGATCGCCTTCGCCATCGGCCTGCCCTATTCGGCACGGGTGGCCATGACCGGGCTCCCCGGCCTCGTCGCGCTGTTCAACGCCTTCGGCGGCCAGGCCTCGGCGCTGGTCGGCATCAACTCCGCGCTCGGCGTCGAGCGATACCCGGCGTTGGCAGATCAGATCGTCCACGGCGTCGTCGTGTGGCTCGCGGTCTTCGTGGGCGCGCTCACCTTCTCCGGCTCCGTCATCGCCTGGGGGAAGCTCGGTGGAAGGATCACCTCGAAACCGGTCATGGTTCCGGCGCGCCCCGTCGTCATGGCCGCGCTCGCGGCCGGCGTGATCGGCTCCCTGGCCTGGCACCTGGTCACTCCGAACCTCTGGGCCCTCCTCCTCACCCTGGCGCTCGGATACGTCTTCGGCATTCTCATGGTCATGGCCATCGGAGGCGCGGACATGCCTGTGGTGGTCAGCTTCCTCAACTCGTTCTCCGGCTGGGCCGGTGCCCTCTCCGGGTTCGCCATCGGCTCCGAACTGCTCGTCGTGGCCGGCACCATCGTCGGGATGTCCGGCATCATCCTGTCCATCGTCATGGCCCGCGGTATGAACCGCTCAATCACCAACGTCCTGCTCGGGGGTTTCGGCACCGCGGACTCGACGGGAACCCAGGTGGCGCTCCTCGACGCCGACGGCAACCCGCGCCGGGCCATCAGCGCCGACGCCGAGGAGGTGGCCGGCTGGCTGAGGGATGCGGACTCGGTCATCATCGCCCCCGGCTACGGCATGGCCGTGGCGCAGGCGCAGCACCCCGTAGCCGAGCTCACCCGGCGCCTCATCGCGCAGGGCAAGACGGTCCGCTTCGCCATCCACCCCGTGGCCGGTCGCCTCCCCGGACACATGAACGTGCTGCTGGCCGAGGCGAAGGTCCCTTACGACATCGTCCTGGAGATGGACGAGATCAACGACGACTTCCCGCGCACTGACGTGGTGCTGGTCATCGGCGCCAACGACACCGTCAACCCCGCCGCGATGGAGCCCGGCCTACCCATCTCCGGCATGCCCGTGCTGCATGTCTGGGAGGCGCGTCAGGTGGTGGTGTTCAAGCGGTCGATGAGCGCCGGCTATTCCGGCGTCGAGAACCCGCTGTTCTTCCACGAGAACACCGCCATGCTGTTCGGGGACGCCAAGGCCACCGCCGATGCGCTGGTCGCGGCTGTCGCGGTACCCGCCTAGTCGGCTCCGGTGGGCAGGACCACGCTCAGCACCCAGGTGTCGCCCTCAGCGGTGGCGGAGAACTGTCCCCCCAGGAGGTCGACCCGCTCCCGGATGCCCGCCAGCCCGTAGCCGAGTGACAGCACCGAGGAGCGGCGGCGGACCGGCATCGCGTTGGCGATCCGCAGCGTGACCCTCGGCCCCAACACCTCCAGGGAGAGGGCACAGGTCCCGTCGCGCCGTCCGTAGCGCAGGATGTTGGTGACCCCTTCCTGCATGACGCGGGTGAGCGTCCGCAGTGTGGGCGCGGGGAGCTGGTCGGACGACGGGTCGACGGTGACGGACACGCGGAAGCCATTGTCGCGGAGCGTCTCGGCGAGAACCCCGACCACGGTGGAGGGCCGGACGAGTGCCCCACCACTGTCGTCGTCCCCGGCGCCGGCCATGATGCGGCTGAGGAGATCCATCTCCTCCTCGGCACCCTTGGTCGAGCGCTCCATCCGGTCAAGAGCCGTCCGCAACTCCCCCACATCGTCGCTGTCGCCGTAGGCCATCGACTGGAGCGCGGCCACGGAGAGGTGGTGAGCCACCACGTCGTGCAACTCGCGGGCCAGGAGGTTCCGTTCCTCGGTACGGATGCCCTCGGCCGTGCGGCGCAGGCCGTCCATCTCCTCGAGGTGCCTCCGGCGCGTGACGATGAAGTGGCGGGCCGCGATCAGCGCAGGCAACGCCGTCAACACCACTGTCGCGACCAGTGCCCGTTCGTGGGCTGCACCCATGTCGGCGGCGATGGCCACGAGGACTGCCAGCGAGGACGTCGAGCCGAGGGCCACGGCCACCCAGCGTTGGTTGACGCGCGCGGCCTGCCACGAGGCCACCACCAGGACGGCCGCGAGAGCCAGATCGTCCGAGTGTGCGGTGTGGAGCATGCCGATCACTGCGGCGGTGGCTGCCGGCGTTCCCACCATCGGCCACCACAGGAGAAGCCCCGCCGCCACGAAGCCCGATGTCTCCCAGACCACTTCCCATGGGACGCGTCCCTCCCCAAGTTCCAGGGGCATCTCCGAACCCACGCTCAGTGCCCCCAGCGTCATCGCCATGGTGAGCGCGCCACGCAGCGTCCCCCACGTGAGCCAGCGCCGCCACCCGGTCCGCTTCGACTGACCCCGATCTAGGGTCGGGTCGAACGCGGGAGGAAGATCCAGCCGGACGTGACGCGTGGCGCCGGCGCGGACCATGCTGAGGCCGCCGCCCAGCGCCTCGGCACGCTGCCGGAGCCGGTCCATGCGATGGTCGTGCGGGGTGTGCGCCACGGATGCCGCTGGATAGTCGGCATCCAGGCTCACCCAGCCACGCCGGCGATCCACCCTGACGCCCACTTCGGCGCCGGCCGCGTCGTCCAGGAGCACCGAATCGACGATCTCCTCCATCACCTTGGTGACCGTGGTCTGTGTCACGCGCGACATCGCGTCCACCTCTCCCGGGAGGGTGATGGATGCCCGCACGCCAGAGTCCTCAAGGCGCTGCCTCAGCGCCGTCACGGTCGCGGTCGCGGCGGGGCCGGTGAGGGACTCGTCAATCCCGTCCGCGGTCGGATCCTCGCGGAGCATGCCCACAAGGGCCCGAACCTCCACGAGCGCGCCGAGGCACGACTCGTTGACCTTCGCGACAGCGGCCCGCATCGCCTCTGGCGCAGTCTCGCGCCTGGCGGAGGCCAGAACGGCGCTGCTGTCCGCCAGGCGCACCGTCACGAGTGACCGCAACTCCGAGGCGAGCCGGGCCCGCTCCTCCGTGCGGATTCTTGATGCATCGTCCTCCATGACCTGCACGCGCCCCTGCCCGCGCTGCCGGGCCACCATCAAGACGCGCAGCCCGAGCCCACCGAGCGTCCCAAGAAGAATGAGTGCGACATACGCCACGATGAGGCTCCAGGAATCCGCCTGGGCGCTGCGCAGTGCGGCGTAGGCCAGGACGATCATGACTACGGCCACGCTCTCCGCACGCCGGGCGACCGCGATGAAGGCAGCGGGAACCAGGATCGGAATGAGGAGATCGGCTTCCATCGCTCCGAAGCCGAGCGTCAGCCCCATCGGGACCAAGGCCAACGCGAGGCCGGCCCTGGGCCGCCACAGGAGGATGACGCACGCTAGCGCCTCAGCGATCTGCGCCGATAGGGATATGGGGCTGTGCCAGCCCGCTCGCTGCCAATCCAGCAGATTGCCGAGCGCCCCGAAGGTGACGGCCGCGGCCAGCACGTAACGGGAAGCCTTGATGAGGCTTCCTGACTCGCCCACAGGACTGTTCACTCTTGGTCGGGTTCCGATCCGCTAGCCATGAAACACAGAACCTCTGGCCCAGACGGCTTGCGTCCAGACCAGAGGATTACCACACCTTCAGGTCAGCGTGGGTGGCAGAGGGGGAACCACGGGATGAGCGAGCAGTAGAACTCCGTGCTGACGGCCTCGGTGCCGCCGCCGAGACGCTGCGGGGCGCTATCGCCCTTGGGGGCGGCTGCTGCGGCGGGAGTGATGGCGATGGCGAGGACCAGGCCGGCGACCAAGGTGCGGAGCTTCATGGGGTGTCCTTTTCTGCAGACGTGTGCACGCCAATCCAACCTCACCCCCCACTTCGGTCGGTATTGACTAATGGCCAAACAATTTCTCCGAGAAGACGCTGCCGGAGTGTCCAAACCGGACGCAGGTAGGGTGATGCAATGAGCACTACTCGCCGCATCCTGGTGGTTGACGACGACCCCATGGTCCGTGAGGCCTATCGTATCTTCTTCGCCCGGCAGGCGGGTCACCAGGTGGTCGGCGAGTCGCGCGACGGCAGGGAGGCCGTCGACGCCTACCGCAGGCTCAGGCCGGACGTGGTCTTGATGGATCTGCAGATGCCGGTGAAGTCGGGGGTGGACGCCACCCGCGACATCTGCAGGGAGTGGCCCAAGGCCTGCATCGTCGCACTCACCACCTTCGGCACCCGCGAGTACATCGTCGCGGCGCTGCGCGCCGGCGCCTCCGGGTATCTGCTCAAGGACGCGGGAGGCCCAGCGATTCTGGCGGGCATCGAGCAGGCCGTCGCGGGCGAGATGCCCCTGTCCGCCGCCGTACGCAAGGAACTCGTGTCCACCATGAGGGATACACCCGACGTGAGCCGCACTGCGTTGCCGGATCCGGGGCTCGCCCCCCGGGAGAAGGAACTCCTCCGGTGGCTGGCCGAGGGTCTGACCAACCAGCAGATCGGCGCGAAGATGTTCGTCTCAGAGGGCACGGTCAAGCAGTACCTCTCCCACATCGGGGAGAAGATGGGGCTCAAGTCGCGCACTCAGATCCTCGTGAGAGCGATTCAGCTCGGCGTGGTGGATCCCTCGGTGATGGACCCGATCACCGGACGTTGAGGACCGCTGCGAGGCGTTGCCTCGGCCGCTTCTAGCGCAGCCCCCCGCGGACAAGCGTGGCGACCCTGGGAACGCTCATCCCGGTCACTTCCAGGAGGGCCCGCTCCATCGCCGTGTCCTCCTCTGCGAGCTCCATGATGCCGAAGCTCACAGCGGTGTCCGCCACCTGCTGCAGGGTCAGCCCTCGCACCATGAGCGTCACACCCCGATCCGAGATCCGGGGTGTGACGGAGGCCCCCATGCCCACCAGCACGTCGTAGAGTTCCGCCTGTCGCTCAGCCCTGAGACGGACGGAGGGCTTGCCACGCTCGACGATGAAGTCCTCCACCGAGGTGTCCGCGATCAGCCGCCCGGAGCCCAGGACCAGGAGGTTGTCTGCGGCCTCTGCCATCTCCGTGAGCGACTCGCCGGCCACCAGAACCGTCTTGCCGTGCGCCGCCAGGCGGCGGAGGACCTGACGCATCCATCGCGCGTCCTCAGGGCCCAGGCCGCGGAAGGGGTCGTCGAAGACGTAGTGGTCCGGGTCTCCCAGGACGGCGGCCGCCATGGCCAACCGTCGGCGGGGGCCAGCCGGAAACAACCGCACGCGATGGTCTGCGGCCGAGCCGAGCCCCACCATCTCCAGAACCCGGTCCACGCGGTCTGCGTTGGCCGCGCTGGCCGCTGCCACCGCCCGGAGATGCTGCCTGGCCGAGCGACCGGAGAAGGCCCATCGTCCACCCGGCAGTGATCCGACGGTGTTGAGTGGCCGCTCGAGCGAGCTGTAAGGGCGGCCGTTGATCAGCGCGGAGCCTGTCGAGGGACGCTCCTGGCCAAGGAACATGCGCACGACGGTGGACTTGCCGGAACCTACAGGGCCCACCAGCGCTGTGACGGACCCGGGTTCGACGCGGAAGCTGACGTCCTGGACCAGGGCCCGACGTCCGCAGGTCTTCGTCAGATTCACCGCTTCGATCATGTCCCGATCCTTGCCGGGGGCGGCGCCCGCCGCCATGAACGTTCGTTAGGTTCTGCTCACCCGCGCGAGAAACTGGTCGAAAGTTAGGTCGCGGTCAGTCGCCGAGGATCCCCGTGACGAAGCTGTCGGCGTCGAAGGGAGCAAGGTCGTCAACTCCCTCGCCGAGCCCGACCAGCTTGACGGGCACACCCAGCTCGCGCTGCACCTGCACCACGATTCCGCCCTTCGCGGACCCGTCGAGCTTGGTCAGCACGATGCCGGTGACGTCCACGACCTCGGAGAAGATCCGCGCCTGCGTCATGCCGTTCTGCCCGGTGGTCGCGTCGAGCACGAGAAGGACTTCGGTGACGGCCGCCCGTTTCTCGATGACGCGCTTGACCTTGCCGAGTTCGTCCATCAGTCCGGTCTTGGTGTGGAGGCGCCCAGCGGTGTCCACGATCACCACATCGGCCCCGCTGTCTGCTCCGGTCGCCACCGCATCGAATGCGACGGAGGCCGGGTCCGCACCCTCCTCGCCCCGGACGGTGGTCACGCCGACACGCTCACCCCACGTGGAGAGCTGCTCGGCGGCCGCGGCTCGGAACGTGTCCGCCGCACCGAGTACCACGGAGCGCCCCTCGGACACCAGCACGCGGGCCAGTTTGCCGACGGTGGTGGTCTTTCCGGTGCCGTTGACGCCGACCACCAGCACCACGGCCGGATCTCCATCGACAGTCGGCGTGAGGTTGAGGGAACGGTCCAAGGACGGATCGACGAGGTTGAGTAGCTCGTCGTGCAGGACCTGCTTGGCGTGCGTCGGGTCCGCCACGCCGTCCAGCGCGAGGCGACGGCGGAGCGCCTCGGTCAGTTCGGTCGCTGGGCCCACGCCAAGGTCCGAGGTGATGAGGGTGGCCTCGAAGTCGTCCCAGGTGTCGGCGTCGATCCGGTCCACGGAGAGCAGGTCAGCCAGGGCGCGCGCGAGCGCATTGTTGCTGCTCGACAGTCGACGGCGCAGGCGCGCCCACCGCGACGCCGCTGCCTCTGGATGATCGAGCGCTGTGGCCGACGGCGCGGAGTACTGCGTTGCGGGGGCCTCCCCGGGGACGCGGGGGGCGGGCATCGCCTCCTGTGCGGCATCCGGCCCGGTCCGAAGGCCTGGGACGCCGACGACGTCCGGCTCATGCTCGGACGTCAGCTCTGGGCGATGCTCATGCTCCAGTTGCCGCCGACGATCCAGCGCGACGACGATGCCGCCGATGAGCATCGACAGACCGATGATCGCAATGATGACCCAGAAGAACCAATCCACGGGCTCATCCTAGCCAGGGGTTCAGCCGGCGCGGTTGTCGAGCCTCTCGAGGAACTTCGGCACCGCACCGTTGCCGTTGAGATGGCGGTTGGCCTCGTCGATCGCGCGGCCGAACCTGGCGTCCTTGACCTCGAAGCGTCCGGCGGACACGGCGACGACGATGAGGAGCGCGACGGCGAGAACGAGGATCAGCAGGACTGCGAACACGGCAAAACTCACTGGAGACTCCTTTCGGGAGGACTGGGGAAGTGACCTCCATCATGCCGAACGCCCGGCGGGGCCGGTTAATCGGTCGGCGCGCCGCCCACGGGCGACCATCCCAGTGTGCGCGTCATCGCTCGTGCAGCCTCTGCGACACGACGGTCGATATCCCATCGCCTCGCATGGTGACGCCGTACAGCGAGTCCGCGATCTCCATGGTGCGCTTCTGGTGCGTGATGATCAGGAGCTGAGAGGAAGCCCGCAGCTCCTCGTAGATTGCCAGGAGCCGGCCGAGGTTGGCGTCGTCGAGCGCCGCCTCCACCTCGTCGAGGATGTAGAAGGGGCTGGGGCGCGCGATGAACAGCGCCACCAGGAACGCGACCGCTACGAGCGAGCGCTCTCCGCCCGATAGCAGGGAGAGCCGCTTGACGTGCTTACCGGCCGGCCTGGCCTCGACGTCAACGCCAGTGGTCAACCAGTCCCCCGGATCCGTGAGGACCAGGCGGCCCTCCCCCCCGGGGAAGAGCCGGCCGAAGACGTCTTCGAAGCTCTTCTCGACGTCGCGGTAGGCCGACTCGAAGACCTCCTGCACGCGGCGGTCCACCTCCCCCACGATGTCGAGCAGGTCGATCCGGGTCTGTCTGAGATCATCCAGCTGCTCCGCCAGGAACTGGTGGCGGGCCGTCATGGCATCGAACTCCTCCAGCGCCAACGGATTGACCCGGCCCAGCACCGCCAGGTTGCGCTCTGCCGCGCGCAACCGTGCTGTCTGTTGCGCCCTGTCATAGGACAGTGGCTCCGGCTGGTCGTCGTCATCAGTGAGCGCTGTGCCGTCCGGGCGGGTCAGCACGGGCACCGGGTTGTCCGGTCCGTACTCCCCCACCAATTGCCCCGGCTCAAGCCCCAGTTCGGCGAGCGCCCTGTCCACGAGGTGTTCGACGCGCATCCGGTGCTCGATGCGCACCATCTCGTCGCGGTGTGCGCCCCGGACCACCTCGTCCAGACGGGCGGCCGCGGCCTTGGCTGCGTGTCGGGCCTGGGTGGTGCCCGACTCGGCCTGGCGACGCGAGGCCTCCGCGGAGTCCCGTGAGGTCGCGGCGCGGCGCCTGGCGCGCTCAACCTCCACGGTCAACGCCAGGGCCGCCTCGTGGACCACGCGTGCCACCTCCGCCTCGCGCCGCACGTGATCCGCGCGTGCCTTGGCCTTCGCCAGAGACTGCCGCTCGTGCTGGGCTGCGCGGGCCAGTGCTTCCGACCTGCCGGCGATGGCTTTGACCTGCTCCTCGGCCGTCCGCATCGCCAATCTGGCGTCCATCTCCGCCTGCCTGGCCTGCCTCGCCGCGGCGGCCTTGTCGTCGCGCTCGGCCGGATCCGGCTCGGCCACATCCCCTTCGGCTGAGGCCGCCTCCAGCCGGGCTGTGAGCTCCTGCCGCTGCTGCTCGTCCCGTGAGCGCGCGGCCTGGGCCGCCGTGATCGCCTCCGCGAGCCGCTCAGCCTCCCTGAGCGCCGTGGATTGCCCCTGCCTGTGGGAGTTGAGTTGTTCCGCCACCGCAGCCAGGTGCGCGTCGGAGGTGTGCAGCTCAGCCAGTGCGGCGCTCTCGTGCCGCCTGGCATCCTCCAGCCTGGCCTGGAGCTGCTCCACGGCGAAGCGGATCCGGTCCGCCTCGTGGCCGCATTCCGTCAGCGCCCGCTCCGTCTCCGCCAGTTGGGCCTGCACCTCGAGCAGCGAGGGCGCAGCGGTGGAGCCACCCTCGACGAGCCAGGACGAGAACAGGTCCCCTGAGCGGGTGACCGCGACCACATGGGCGTGCTCGGACACCACCGCGGCAGCCTCCTCGTGGGTCTCGACGGCGACGGCTGACCCGAGAAGCCGGTCGAGGGCTCCCGCCAAGTGGTCGGGGGCCCGCACGAGGCCCTGCAACGCAATACCCACCGTGGGGTGTCCGCCGTGGCGCGGCGCCCCAGCCACGATGAGAGGCGCGCGTCCCAGTTCCTGGTCCGAGAGGAACCTCGACGCCGCCACCGCGCCGTCGAGCCCTTGAACGACGATGGCCTCCGCCATACCGCGCAGCGCCGCGGCGACCGCGGCCTCCCACCCCGGATCGACGTCGAGGAGATCGCTCAACCGGCCGATCACGTCGTCGTGGCCGGCCTCGAGAAGGTCTGCGGATCCGTCCCGTCGTTGTGTCATGAGCCGAAGCGCCTCGACGCGTGCGTCCAGCGCCGCGCGACGTCGCCCGATCTCGGCGTCCTCCTTCCGGAGCGCCTCAGCCTGCATTTCGAGCTCCTGGACCGCCTCGGCCGCGCGCTCAAACCCCTGGTCCAGATCTGATTCGGACGCGCCGAGGCCGGCGAGCGAGGCCTCCGCGTGGTGATACTTCCGCGACGCCTCCTCAGCGCGGGCGAGGGCCTCGTCACGCCGGGCGATGAGCCGCTGCACCTCTTCCTGGGACGCGTCCAGCCGGGACGTGATCGCGTTGACGCGTCCGTTCAGCTTGGCCAGGCCCTCGCGGCGGTCCGCGATGGCGCGCAGCGCGGCGCTGTAGGCCTGCTCTGCGGCGGCGTGCTGCTGCTCCGCGCCCGTGCGTCTCAGCGAGGCGTCGACGAGCAGCCCTCGGGCATTCTCCACGTCGGCCATCAGCGCCTCCTCCCGTGCACGGAATTCGGCTGCCTCCGCCTCCAGCGCCTCGGGGTCTCGTCGACCGACGTCGAGGGCCGGCTGATTCTCGCCTGCGCGCATGCGTTCGGCCGCGATCGACACCGTCGTGGTGATCCGCTCCCGTAGGCCGGCGAGCGCGTACCACTGCTCCTGCGCGGCGTCGAACTCCGCCGCGGCCTCCCGGAGCCGCCGCTCGGCCGTTTCCTCCGCCTCGAGCGCGGCGGCAACCGCCTCTTCGGCTCTGGCACGTGCCTCGGCGGCCGCCGCCTCGTCGGCCAGCTCCGCCGCCAACTGCGCCTGTGCGGCGGAGAGGTCGTCCGCCAGCAGCCGGGCCTTGGCGTCGCGCAGTTCTGCCTGGACGACGGCGGCCTTCCGAGCCGCCTGCGCCTGACGGCCCAACGGCTTGAGCTGACGCTGCAGCTCGGCCACGAGGTCACTGAGGCGCTCGAGGTTCGCTTTGGTGGCCTCCAACTTCCGCAGCGCCTTCTCCTTGCGCTTGCGGTGCTTGAGGACCCCGGCGGCCTCCTCGATGAAGCCGCGCCTGGACTCGGGCGTGGCCTGCAGGATGGCGTCGAGCTGCCCCTGCCCCACGATGACGTGCATCTCACGCCCGATCCCTGAATCGCTCAGCAGTTCCTGCACGTCGAGCAGCCGGGCGGCCGTGCCGTTGATGGCGTACTCCGAGCCGCCGCTGCGAAACATCGTGCGGGTGATGGTCACCTCGGCGTACTCGATGGGGAGCGCCCCATCGGAGTTGTCGATGGTCAGTTCCACCTCCGCGCGCCCCAGCGGTGCCCGCTTGGTGGTGCCGGCGAAGATGACGTCCTCCATCTTTCCCCCGCGCAGGGTCTTGGCGCCCTGTTCGCCCATGACCCAGCTCAACGCGTCGACGACGTTGGACTTGCCCGACCCGTTGGGACCGACGACGCACGTGATTCCCGGCTCGAACACCAGCGTGGTGGCCGAGGCGAAGGACTTGAAGCCGCGAAGGGTGAGCTGCTTGAGGTACATGCCAGGTCTAGGCTGCCTGGACCGGTGGCCTGGCGGTCCGGATGGAGCGGAAGGTCCAGAACTTGTTGAGCAGGAAGCTCACCGGAATGGTGAAGATGATCATGATCAGCTGCGCCCAGTAGAGCTTGGTGCGCAACCCGCTGGAGTTGTCGAACACGTCGCTGGGCAGCGCCAGCGGCGACTGTTCCCACATCAACAGCGTCAGGAGGACCATGCCGATGCCCTGCGCGACCAGCCCGACGGTGAGGAACGGCCAGTACTCCCGCCACCAGCCGGAGTGGCGGTGGGACACGAACGTCCATCGTCGGTTGAGCTGGAAGTTGACCAGGTTCGCCACCATGAACGCCACCATGCTCATGACGTGATACCACCGGATGTTGAACTCGGTGCCGGGAATGGCCCACCACGCCCCGCCGCCGTGCGCCGCGCCCGGCCAGATGAGAGGCAGCCCGTGGCGCTGAACCCAGATGGCCGCCATGTTGACCACCACCCCGAGTCCGCCGACGGTGCCGAACCGCAGAAACTGCCCGATGGAATTGCGATAGCGCTCGACTATTGACCTGATCACCCGCGCTCCTTCCGTGCCGGCTGGCACCTCGGACAAAAGTAGCTGCTGCGGTTCATGAACGGGCGCCGCGCGATGGGCGTGGCGCAGCGTGGACACGGCTGGTCCTCGCGTCCGTAGGCGGCCAGAGAGCGGGAGAAGTAGCCGGACCGGCCGTTGACGTTGACATACAGCGCGTCGAAGGAGGTGCCGCCCTCGGCCAGAGCCTCGACCATGACCGTGCGGGCCGCCCTCAGGACGCCCAGTGCCTTCGCGCCGGAGAGCTGGTCCGTGGGGTGCTCGAAGTGCAGCCTGACACGCCACAGCGACTCATCTGCGTAGATGTTGCCGATGCCCGAGATCAGCCGTTGGTCCAGGAGGGCCCGTTTGATGCCCGTCCGCCTGGTGCGGAGGCGGGCCGCCACGGCTTTCTCGTCGAAGTCCGGGTCGAACGGATCGAGCGCGACATGCGGCACCGGGCACGCGGCCGCACCTGGCCGCCAGTCGAGACCACCGAACATCCGTTGATCGATGAACCTCAGCTCGCTGCCGTCGTCGAGACGGAACAGCAGCCTGGTGTGCGGGGCCAGCTGCGCACCGGGCACGTCTACCCTGAACTGACCGCTCATGCCCAGATGTACCACCAGCGCGTCGTCGCCGAGCACCCACCACAGGTACTTGCCCCGACGGCGCACTGCGTCGATCCGGCGGCCCGTGAGGTCCGCGACGAGGGCCTCAGGGCCGGCGGGATGGCTGCGCACGGGCCGTGGATGCAGCACGGTGACCTGCTCGATTCGACGGCCCGCCGCGTGCGTGCTGAGGCCGAGCCTGACGACCTCCACTTCGGGCAGTTCAGGCACCAGTGAGCACCTCGCACGCCTCGCGTGCGGCGATCTGCTCGGCAAGCTTCTTGCTTGGGGCCACGCCTCGGCCCAGGGGCCGCTCGTCCACCACGACCACGGCACTGAAGGTCCGCTGGTGGTCCGGACCCTCGCCAGTGATCTCGTAGCGGGGCAACGGCCAACCGCGATGCGAGCAGATCTCCTGCAGGGAGGTCTTGTGGTCCGCGTAATCCCGGCTCCGCTCGGCATCCTCGATGCGCTGGTCGAGGTTCCGGTGGACGAACCTCTCAGCTGCATCGGGACCGGCGGAGATGAACACGGCGCCGATGACCGCCTCCATCGTGTCCGCGAGGATGGAGGTCTTCTCCCGGCCCCTGGTCGAGACCTCGCCCTTCCCGAGAAGGAGGTGGTCTCCCAGATCCAGCGTGCGGGCCACGTCTGCCAGCGCTACCGCGCTGACGACGCGGGACCGCAGTTTGGCCAGTTGCCCCTCCGGGAGCTCAGGGTAGGTCCGGAAGATGTGCTCCGTGACGACGATCTGCAGCACCGCGTCGCCGAGGAATTCCAGCCGCTCGTTGGACTCGATGCCGCCATGTTCATAGGCGTAGCTGCGATGGGTGAAGGACAACTCGAAAAGCTGGGCGTCCACTTCGACGCCCAGCTCCTTCAGCTGGTCCTGCAGCCTGCTCATCCTGACGTGACCCCCGCGCGAGCGGTCTCCTCAGGACACCGTCCCGCCGGTGCGGGGGACGCCCCGCGCTCAGCGGGAACGGGTGTAACTCAGGCCTCGAGGACCTGGCGGCGCTGGCCGCGGGGTCCGTACTGGCCGCAGGCAGCGCATGCGGTGTGCTGCAGGTGCGGCTCGCGGCATGCCGGGTTCGCGCACACGACGGTGGGGACGACGGTCGTCTTCCACTGCGCACGGCGCGAACGGGTGTTGCTGCGCGACATCTTCCGCTTCGGAACGGCCACGGTCTTCTCCTCTGTCAGGAACTTCTCGAAAATCTGCTCAGCTGGGTGTGTCCCCGCCAAGCCCGGTCAGCTTCTCCCATCTGGGATCAATCTGCTCACCGTGGCCGTGCTCGGGATTGTCGTTGAGAGGGACTCCGCATTCGGGGCAGAGGCCCAGGCAATCTTCCTCGCACAGGGGCGTGAACGGCAACTCGAGTACCACGGCGTCACGCAGGGCCACTTCGAGATCGATCGTGTCATCAATGATGAGACTCTCGTCCTCGTCCATCTCGTTGCCGGGATAGAAGTAGAGCTCCTGCACATCGAAGGAGGTCTGCTCCTTGATGTTCTCCAGGCAACGGGAGCACTGGCCGTGGAGTTCCACGGTTGCCGTACCCGTCACCAGGATGCCTTCGGTGACCGCTTCGAACCGGAGATCCAGCTCTATATCGGTGTCCTGTGGTACCCCGATCACTTCGGTGCCAAGGTCCGCAGGCGCTGGTACCGTCGTGGACACCTGTCTCATCGTCCCGGCCCGTCGCGACAGCTCGTGCATCTCGAAAACGAGCGGCGAGCGGCGATCCGGGTGGGGATGCACGGGTGACACGTCGGATTCCCTTCGTCTGACCGTCCCATGACCTCGTCATGACCGACCGCCAACATTACCGAGGCCCCGACGATTTCCCAAATGGGCGAGGCGCTCAGGTGCGTTCGGCGCGCCGTCGCTCCTCGATGGCCGTCACCACGTTGCCCGGCACATAGGCCGACACATCACCGCCCAGCAGGACCACCTGGCGGATGATGGTCGACGAGAGGGTCACATGGCTGCGGGCAGCGGGCAGAAGAATGGTCTCCACCGGGCCCATGGCGTGGTTCATGTGCGCCATCTGCAGTTCGAAATCGAAGTCCGCCCCGAACCGGAGGCCCTTGACAACCGCCGGGATGCCGCGGCTGCGGCAGAAGTCCACCAGCAGGCCCTCCATGGGTTCCACCGTGATGTGGTCCAGGTCCGCTGTGGCCCCGCGGACCAGGGCGACCCGCTCGTCGAAGCTGAAGAGATAGCTCTTCGTGGAATTGTTGCCGATGGCCACCACCACCTCGCCGAACATCGCGTGCGCGCGCCGGATGATGTCCAGGTGGCCCACCGTGATGGGATCGAACGATCCGGGGCACAAGACGGCCATGAAGCTCCTAGTCCACGGCTCCGAAGTGGAGCGTCGTCTCACCGTAGCGGCGATGCCAGGTGTCTGTGAACCTCTCCGGCCAGACGGGTGGGCGGTCCCGACCCGAGCGCTCCACCACCACCAGCCCCCGGTCCGCCAGCGCGGTCTCGACCAGTGTGGCAAGCAACGACTCCACCGTGTCCGTGGGGAGGTCGTAGGGGGGGTCCAGGAAGATCAGGTCGAAGCTGCCCCCGGGGGCGGCCGCCACCGCCTCCGCCTTCACCGCACGCACCTCGACGGTGAGCCTGCTGGTCTTGGCGTTGCCCTGGATGAGCCTGGCCGTGGGTCGGTCGTGCTCCACCAGCACCACCGGGTCCGCGCCCCTGCTGGCGGCTTCGAGTCCCACAGCCCCCGAGCCGGCGAACAGGTCCAGCACGGCGAGCCCGGCGAGGTGTCGGGAGGCCTCCTCCTCCGCTGTCCCGAACCAGCTGGCCAACGCGGAGAAGAGAGCCTCACGGGTGCGGTCCGTCGTGGGCCTCGTCCTGGCGCCCCTGGGCGTGGCGAGGCGGTGACCCTTCGCGCTGCCGGCGATAATGCGGCTCACGACTTCTCCATCCATTCGCCCGCAGCGAGGGCGTCCGCCTTGGTCATGAGGTCTGCCAGGAGCGGATCAGCTGCCGCGCGGGGGTCCGCAAGCACACGCTCTGCGAGGAGTTTGGCGGACTGGATCACGTCGGCATCATCCAGGGCCCGCAGCAGCTTGAGGGAGCCGCCCCCGGACTGGGCCGCGCCCAGCACGTCCCCCTCTCGCCGCAGCCGCAGGTCCAGCTCCGCCAGCTCGAATCCGTCCGTCGAGGAGGTCAGTGCCCGGAGACGAGCCTGCGCGTCCTCGTTCTCCCCCACCGCAGCCAGGAGTAGACAGATGCCGGCGTGCCGCCCACGGCCGATCCTGCCGCGGAGCTGGTGGAGCTGTGACAGACCGAAGCGGTCCGCGTCCATCACCACCATCACCGACGCGTTGGGAACATCCACCCCGACCTCGATCACGGTGGTGCTGACGATGACGTCGAGCCGCCCCTCGGTAAAGGCCGCCATGGCGGCATCGCGGTCAGCCGCAGGCTGCCGGCCGTGGACGACGCCGAGGCGGAGCCCTGCCAGGGGACCTCTGGCGAGCTGGGGTGCGAGCTCCTCGACCGCGGCCATCATCCTCCCGTCGCCGACGGCGGCCTCCTTCGCCGTGATGGCCGGGCACACGACGAAGGCCTGCCGGCCCGCGGCCACCTCTTCCCGGATCCGTTCCCAGGCGCGGGCGACCCAATGCGGATTCCTCGTGGTGTCCACGAACACGGTCTGCACCGAGGAACGACCGGCGGGGAGTTCTCGCAGCTCGCTGACCTCGAGATCACCGAAGACTGTCATGGCGATGGACCGCGGGATGGGCGTGGCCGTCATGACGAGTGCGTGCGGCTTGCGCTCCGCCTTGGCCGCGAGGGCCGCGCGCTGCTCCACACCGAAGCGGTGCTGCTCGTCGACGACGACGAGACCGAGGTCGGAGAAGGTGACCGGGTCACTGAGGAGCGCATGCGTGCCGATGACGATGCCCGCCTCCCCCGTCGCGATGCGGGCGAGGGCGCCGCGCTTGGCGGCGGCGGAGCGGCTGCCCGTGAGCAGCACCACGCCGGTGGCCTCCTGATGCGCACCGAGCTGGCGGCCCTGCCCCAGGTCCCCGAGCAGCCCGGCGATGCTCTGATAGTGCTGGTTTGCGAGCACCTCGGTGGGCGCCAGA
Organism: Tessaracoccus pujii; assembly: GCF_055326215.1. NCBI lineage: Bacteria > Bacillati > Actinomycetota > Actinomycetes > Propionibacteriales > Propionibacteriaceae > Tessaracoccus > Tessaracoccus pujii. Next base: position 279,718 of record NZ_JBUZNP010000003.1, read on the forward strand.
AGGACCGCCTGTCCCCCGGCGTCCACGACGGCCAGCATCGCGCGCAACGCCACCAATGTCTTACCGGACCCCACCTCGCCCTGGAGCAGCCGATGCATGGGAGAGGAATCTGCCAGCTCCCCGAAGACCGTCTCGCCGATGGCCCGCTGGCCGGCGGTGAGCGTGAACGGGAGCCGCTCGTCGAACGCTTCGAGAAGCCCGCCGCTCCGCCGCGGACGGGGGGTGGCCTCCTGGCCGGCCGCCTCTCGCCGCCGCGCCGCCATGGCCAGTTGGATGCCGAAGGCCTCGTCGAAGCGGAGCCGCGCCTGGCCGACCTCCGCCTGGCGCACCTCGACGGGCTCGTGGACCGCTGTAAGCGCCTCGACGAACGGCAGGACTCCGGCCTCCTCGACCACCCAGGGGGGCAGGGTGTCCCCGCTCAGCGTGGGGAGAACCAACTGCACCGACTCCGCGATGACCCACGTGGGCACCTTGGCGCTGGCGGGGTACAGGCCGATCATGGTGGCGCGCTGGACGCTGCGTTCCATCGCCTTCTTCTCAGCGGAGCCGCCCGAAAGCCGGGCACCGTCCAGCATCACGAAGTCCGGGTGCGCGAGCTGCAGCATGGAGTTGAACACCCCGACCCGTCCGACGAAGATCCCCCGCCGCCCGGGGGCCAGTTGCCGGTGCCAGTACTCCAGGACCCGCGCCTTCCTGGCGAAGAACGCCACGGACAGGGAACCGTGACCGTCACTCAGAACGGCCTGGACTCGACCCGTGCTGCCGGTGTGGATCTGCTCGGACCGGACCACCTGCGCGATGACCGCGACGTCCTCACCCACCTTGAGCGTGCTGAAGTCAGACATCTCCGTCCCGGAGATGTAGCGCCTGGGGACGTGCCGGACAAGGTCGTCGACGGTGACCAGGCCGAGGCGCTCGAACTCGGCGGCTGTCTTCCCGCCGACCACGTCCACGAGCCGGCGGCCCAGCTCACGGTAGATGGGGGTGCGCCAGGATGACATGGATCAGACCCTACCGGCCCCCACCGACAGGCGGCCCGCAGACGCCGGGCCCAGACGACTCAGCCGGCGGCCCGTGAACGGACCGCCGGCTGGGAGCGACAGGGATGCGAACTAGCGCGAGACCTTGCCTGCCTTGATGCAGGAGGTGCACACGTTCACGCGCTTCGGCGCACCGTTGATGGTGGCGCGGACGCGCTGGATGTTCGGGTTCCAGCGGCGGTTGGTCTTCTTCTTCGACCAAGGCACGTTGTGACCGAAGCCGGGTCCCTTGGCGCAAATGTCACACGTGGCGGCCACTGGAATCTCCTTGTTGTCTGTGCCCAGGCCACAGCCTGGTTCGATCTGAGGTAGGTGCCCACGCGAGCAGGCAACCGCACAATGTTAACCCGCCCGCGTGGGATTGGCCAAATGGCCGTTACTTCCTGCTGCGCCGCCGTGACGACTTGCGCTCTCCACCGTCGGAGGGAGCCTGCGATTCGACCGGCTCCTCGAAACGGACGTACCCCGCACCCTGGCAGTGCTCGCACTGCTCGGTGAACGCCTCCTGCAGCCCGGTGCCGATCCGCTTGCGGGTCAGCTGGACGAGGCCGAGGCTGGTCACCTCCGCCACCTGGTGGCGGGTGCGGTCACGTCCCAGGCACTCGACGAGGCGGCGTAGGAGAAGTTCGCGGTTGCTGGGGAGCACCATGTCGATGAAGTCGATGACGATGATGCCGCCGATGTCCCTCAGCCTCAGCTGACGCACGATCTCCTCTGCCGCCTCCAGGTTGTTGCTGGTGACGGTGGCCTCAAGGTTGCCGCCCGAACCGGTGAACTTGCCGGTGTTGACGTCGACGACCGTCATCGCCTCGGTTCGGTCGATCACCAGCGACCCGCCGGAGGGCAGGAAGACCTTCCGATCCAGCGCCTTGGCGATCTGCTCGTCGATCTTGTACTGCGCGAACACGTCGCGGTCGTCGGTGGGCTCGAACCGGACCAGGCGCTCGGCCAGGTGCGGGGCGACGTGGCCCACGTAGGCCGCGATCGCGTCGTACGCGTCGTCCGGACCCCCGTTGCCCTGGACCACGAGCCGACCGAAATCCTCGGTGAACAGGTCTCGGACGATGCGCAGCGTGAGATCCGGTTCCGCGTACAGGGCCTGCGGCGCGCTGCCCTGCTTCGACTTCTTCTCGATGACCTCCCACTGGGCCTTCAACCGGTTGACGTCGCGGACCAGTTCCTCTTCGCTGGCTCCCTCGGCGGCCGTCCGCACAATGACGGACTCGTCGTCGGAGATGAGGGTGCCCAGGATGGTGCGCAGGCGCGTCCGCTCGGTGTCCGGAAGCTTCCGGGAGATACCCGACAGGTGACCCCCGGGCGAGTAGACGATGTAGCGGCCGGGCAGCGAGATGTGGCTCGTGAGGCGGGAACCCTTGGCGCCCACCGGATCCTTCGTCACCTGGACCAGGACACTCTGACCCGACTTCAGGACGTTCTCGACCTTGCGGTTCTCCCCTGTCACCCCGAAGAGGGCCCAGTCCACCTCGCCGGCGTAGAGCACGGCGTTGCGGCCCCTGCCGATATCGATGAAGGCGGCCTCCATGCTGGGCAGCACGTTCTGCACCCGGCCGAGGTAGATGTTGCCGATCAGCGAGGTGGCCGAGGCCTTGTCCACGTAGTGCTCGACAAGGATGTTGTCCTCCACCACCACGAGTTGCGTGTAGTCCTCGGCCTGCCGGATGACCAGCTGTCGGTCCACCGATTCCCGGCGGGTCAGGAACTCCGCCTCACTCAGGATGGGGGCGCGTCGACGACCCGCGGCGCGGGACTCCTTGCGACGCTGCCGCTTGGCCTCCATGCGGGTGGAGCCTTCGATGCCCGTGACCTCGTCGTCGGATGATGAGGTGGCGGTGTCTGACCGCTCTCCACGACGACGACGACGACGGCGACGCGTGGTGCCGTTGTCGTCGGACTCGACGCCTTCAGCCTCGGCGGTGCCGTCGGTGACCTCGTCGGCGGTTGGTTCGTCGCCGGTGGGTTCGCCCTCCACATCCTCAGCGTCGTCGCCTTCCGGCCCGGATTCCTCGGACTCGTCGGACTCGTCCCGGGAGCTGCCGCGGCGGCGACGACGGCCACCGCGGCGGCGACGACGGCGGGACGGGCGGTCATCGTCGTCATCGTCGGCGGCGTCGACGTCGGATTCCTCCTCCGTGGACTCGTCGGCCTCATCGACATCGGGTTCGTCAGTGGGCTCCTCGGCGATGTCCTCAGAGCCCGTTGCCTCGGCGTCCGGCTCCTCCGCATCGGCTGCACCGGCGATCGCTCCGGCGAGCGCGGCCAGCTGCTGGTCGCGGGCGGCGGCGGTCAGGAAGGGATCCGACAGCACGGCCTTCCTGGCCTCGGCCACCTCACCGGCGGCACGGAGCGCGGCGCCGATGGCGTCCTCGTCCCCGGCGACAGCCATCGGCGCAGCCGGTGGGCGGGTGGCGCGGCGGCGACGACCGCGCGGCGCCTCCTCAGCGGGGGCCGCAACGTTCTGGGTTGCCGCCGGTGTCGGCTCCGGGACGCTCAGGGGCTCCGTCTCGACGGTGGCCGTCTCCTCGGGCTGAGCTTCGGGCGCCGTCTCGACCGGCACAGCCGGTGTGGCGGCAGGGGCCGTGACGGGTGCGGGCGGGGCCGCCGGGCGTGACGCGCGGCGACGGCGGCTGGGAGCCGGTGCGATCTCGGCGACGGGCTCAGCGGCGGCGGTGGCCTCAACAGCCGGCTCGGCGACGGCCCTGGCCTCGACAACCGGCTGCGCGGTGACCTCTGCCACGACTTCAGAGGCCGCGGCGTTTTGACCCTGCTGCAGCGCCTGGTGCGCTTCAGAGGGCTCGACGGCGGGTGCGGCGCTCTGCGGGGTGACCGCCGACTCGGGGGGCGCCGTGCGGCGGGTGGCGCGGCGCCGGACCGGCTTGGCGGGGGCCACTTCGCCCGCGGTCTGCTCGGCGACCTGCACGAGGGCCTCCTGGGCCTGCGGTTCCGGGGCGACAGTGGGCTCAGGACCGGGCGCGTCGGCCGGCACCTCCACCGGCTTCGTGCGGCGACGACGGCTCGGAGCCGCCTCAGCGTCCGCGGTGGCGTCCTGCTTGGCGCTCACTCGTCGGCGCTTGGGCGTGAGGTCGGCGGGAGCCTCGGTGGCTGGGGCGGCCTCCGCGACGGGCGTGCGGCCGGCGGTGTCCGCGGCTGCGTCCTGCGGAGCGCCTGCCGGGCGACCGGCAGCGCGGCGGCGCCGGACAGGGGCTGGCGAGCTGGTGACCTCGGCGACGCTCTGGCCGTCGTTCTCGGTGTCGAGCATGGGGCTCCTTACGCGCATCTGCGCGGACTGGCACAGACGTGCTGTGCACTAAGACTGAGGTCATCCAGGGCAGTGCGAGCAGTCGCGGCAGAATTGCCGCGGTGCAGCCTCGCTGCTCCCGGGTGGCACCGGCGGTGCCGTGACCTGATCGTTATTCTCGCACACGGCCCCACCCGTGTGCGCATCGCGACACGATCAGCGCAGCGGATCGCCGATCTCCCCATCCCTCAGGGGACCCTGCGCGAGACGGTTGAGCAGCGCCTGCGCGGGCACGCGCGCGTCCAGCCGACGGAGCGCTGTGACGACGTCGTCGGGTCGCACCAGCGGTGTCAGATGACGCGACAACAGCAGGAGCGTCTCGTCGTCGGACGCCCGAAGGCTCACGATGGCGGCGCGGACGTCGAACGCCCGGAGGCCGTTCTTGGTCATGCGCTCGACGACGTACTCGCCCCGCCCTAAGAGCTCGGCCGAGACGGCGTCCAGCAGGCCGGGCGCGGCCCCGGCAAGCGTGATGACCCACTCGGAGGCCTCCAGGAGATCCCCCAGGGGCGCCTTGAGGGCCTCGGCCGTATCGAGTACCACGAAACCGTGCGGCAGGACCTCGTTGAGCACCTCCATCACCCTCACCGGGTTGCAGACCTCACTCAGGCCGAGCTCGACGTACTCCGCCTCCGACGCCGCCGACGTGGGTGCCGCGTTGGCGTAGGAGATGCGCGGATGGGGTGAGAAGCCCGACGAGTAGGCCATGGGGATCTCAGCGCGCCTGAGCGCGCGCTCCAACGCCCGCCCGAAGTCCCGGTGCGATGTGAAGCGCCCCGGCCCACGCTTGGCGTAGCGGAGACGCAGCTTCTGCGCCGGCGGAGCCTGCTGGACAGGCGGTTGTCGTTGTCCCACGCGCGGAAGTGTAGACGAGTCCCCCCGGGCGGCTCTGCTCAGCGCTTCCGATACAGCTTCTTGCTCTGGAAGACCGGTTCGCTGGTGACGTTGACGCCGAGGTTGCGGAAGATGGCCTCGTCGACGGGCCCGAGGATCACGGTGGTGTGGACGTCGCAGCCACGCAGGTGCGGCAGCTCAGCCAGCGCGAGCCGGGCGTTCTCGTCGTGGGTGGCGCCCACCGACAACGCGATCAGCACCTCGTCGGTGTGCAGGCGCGGGTTGGCGCTGCCGAGGTGCTGCGTCTTGAGGGTCTGGATCGGACCGATGGTCTCGGGGGCGAGGAGGTGCACGTCATCCGGAAGGCCCGCCAGCGTCTTGAGCGCGTTGAGCAGCAGAGCCGAGGAGCTGCCCAGGAGCGCAGACGTCTTGCCGGTGACGATGGACCCGTCGGGCAGTTGCAGGGCCGCCGCCGGCCCCTTGGTGCGCCGCTCCGTCTCCAGTGCGGGTCCCACGACGGGCCGGTCCTCGACGGCGATGCCGAGCTTGCTCATCGTCAGGGCGATGCGGTCTGAGAGCGTGGGCTCCAACTCGTCGCTCCGCTCGTGCACCTGCGCCTTGTAGAAGCGCCGGATGACCTCCTGCTTCGACGCGTCACGACAGACCTCGTCGTCGGAGATGCAGTGGCCCGCCATGTTGACACCCATGTCCGTCGGCGACTGGTACGGCGAGCTGCCTGTCAGGCGCTCGAACAGCAGCTTGAGGACGGGAAAGATCTCGACGTCGCGGTTGTAGTTGACCACCTGTTCGCCGTAGGCGTCCAGGTGGAACGGATCGATCATGTTGACGTCGTCGAGGTCCGCCGTCGCCGCCTCGTAGGCGAGGTTGACGGGGTGGTCGAGCGGAAGGTTCCAGATCGGGAACGTCTCGAACTTGGCGTAGCCGGAGGGGATCCCGCGCTTGTGGTCGTGATACAGCTGCGACAGGCAGGTGGCCATCTTGCCGCTGCCGGGACCGGGTGCGGTGACGACGACGAGGTCCCGGCTGGTCTCGATGTAGTCGTTTCGACCGTAGCCGTTGTCGCTGACGATGAGCGGCACGTCGTTGGGATACCCCTTGATCGGGTGATGGCGGTACACCTTGAGCCCGAGCCGTTCCAGCTTGCGCTTGAACGCCCTCCCCTGGCGGTGCTCGTCGCTCATCTGCGTGATGACGACGCTGCCCACGAACAATCCGTAGGACCGGAACTCGTCGATGAGCCGGAGCACGTCTGATTCGTACGGGATGCCCAGATCGGCGCGGACCTTGTTGCGGGCGAGATCGAGGGCGCTCACGACGATCACCACCTCCACCTCGTCCTGGAGGGTCTCCAGCATGGCGATCTTGTTGTCAGGCGTGAATCCCGGTAGCACGCGGGCGGCGTGGTGATCGTCGAAGAGCTTGCCGCCGAACTCGAGGTAGAGCTTGCCGCCGAAGCGCTTGCGCCGCTCGTCGATGTGCTGAGACTGAAGGGCGAGATACTTCTCGCGGTCGAACCCGATTCTGCGCGCGCTGTCCACGGATCCGCAGCCTAGCGGTTCTGGACCGCCCTCACGACAGCGCGGGCTTGGCCACCGAGAGCGGGAGGAGCACCTTCCCCGTGGGGCCGATCTGGATTTCCGTGTCCATCTGGGGACAGACGCCGCAATCGAAGCACGGCGTCCAGCGGCAGTCCTCCACCTCGCGCTCGTCGAGCGCGTCCTGCCAGTCCTCCCACAGCCAGTCCCGGTCCAGGCCGGCGTCGAGGTGGTCCCAGGGCAGGACCTCCTCGTATCCCCGCTCGCGTGTGGTGAACCAGTCCAGGTCCACGCCGAACGCACCCAACTCCTCCGTGGCGGCAGCCGTCCACCGCTCGTAGCTGAAGTGTTCGCTCCAACCGTCGAACTTGCCGCCCTCGCGCCAGACCCGCTCGATGACCCGGCCGACGCGACGGTCCCCGCGCGACAGCAGGCCCTCGATGACTCCCGGTTTGCCGTCGTGGTAGCGCATGCCGATGGCCTTGCCGTAGTTGCGGTCCTGGCGGATCGTGTCGCGCAGCAGCTGGAGGCGGTGGTCGATGGTCTCGGCGCTCGCCTGCGCAGCCCATTGGAACGGCGTGTGGGGCTTGGGCACGAACCCCCCGATGGAGACGGTGCAGCGGATGTCCCGGGTGCCGGACGCCTTTCGACCCGTCTCGATCACCCTGCGCGCCAGGTCCGCGATGGCCAGCACGTCCTCATCGGTCTCCGTGGGCAGCCCGCACATGAAGTACAGCTTCACCTGACGCCACCCGGACGAGAACGCCGCCGCGACCGTGGCGATGAGGTCGTCCTCGGTGACCATCTTGTTGATCACCTTGCGCATGCGCTCGGAGCCGCCCTCAGGGGCGAACGTCAGTCCCGAGCGGCGGCCGTTGCGGCTCAGCTCGTTGGCGAGGTCGATGTTGAAGGCGTCCACGCGGGTCGACGGGAGGGAGAGCGAGACGTTGGACCCCTCATAGCGGTCCGCAAGCTGCTTGGTGACCTGGGCGATCTCAGAGTGGTCCGCCGACGACAGCGACAGCAGCCCGATCTCCTCGAGGCCGGTGGCCCGCAGCCCGCTCTCGACCATGGCGCCGATGGTCTCGATCGAGCGCTCCCGCACGGGGCGGGTGATCATGCCCGCCTGGCAGAACCGGCACCCTCGCGTGCAGCCGCGGAAGATCTCCACCGAGTAGCGCTCGTGCACGGTCTCGGCCATGGGCACGATGGGGTGCTTGGGGTAGGGCCATTCGTCGAGGTTCATCAACGTGTGCTTGCGCACCTGGAACGGGACGCCGTCGCGGTTGGGCGCGATGCGCTGGATGCGGCCGTCGTCGAGGTAGTCCACGTCGTAGAACTTCGGCACGTAGAACGCGCCGGTCGCGGCGAGGCGCAGCAGCAACCCGTCGCGCCCTCCGTCGCGGCCGTCCTGCTTCCATTCCCGGATGATGTCCGAGATGAGCAGCGAGGCCTCCTCACCGTCGCCGAGGACGGCGACGTCGATGAAGTCCGCGACGGGCTCCGGGTTGAAGGCCGCGTGACCGCCGGCGATCACGAGTGGATCCCCCTCGCCGCGTTCCGCCGCGTGCAGGGGCATGCCGGCGAGGTCGATGATGGTGAGGAGGTTGGTGTAGCCGAGTTCGGTCGAGAAGGACACACCCAGCACGTCGAAGAGGCCGACGGGGCGGTGCGCGTCGAGCGTGAACTGAGGGACGCCGGCCTGGCGCATCACCTGCTCCATGTCCGGCCACACGGAATAGGTGCGCTCGGCGAGGATCCAGCTGCGCTCGTTGAGGATCTCGTAGAGGATGGCCACGCCCTGGTTGGGCTGGCCCACTTCGTAGGCGTCCGGGTAGGACAGACACCAGCGCACGTCCACCGCATCCCAGTCCTTGACGACGGAGTTGTGCTCACCGCCGACGTACTGGATGGGCTTGCTCACCTGGGCGAGCAACGGCTCCAGCCGGCTGAAGAGGGAGTGCGCGGGCAGCGCGGAGAGTGTAGTCATGGCGCAGCCAAGGATATCCGCGGGTGGGCGTTTGGCCTATCCCTCGCCGAACCAGAGCGCGATCTCGTGGGCGGCCGATTCGGGCGAGTCCGAGGCGTGCACGGCGTTGCGCCGCGTGGACTCGGCGAAGTCCGCCCGGACCGTGCCCGGCTCCGCCTTCGCGGGATCGGTCGCCCCGTGCAGGGAGCGGACGCGCGCGACGGCGTCCTCGCCGCTGAGCACCATCGCGATCAGCGGGCCCTCGGTCATGAAATCGCGCAAGGGCGGGTAGTACTCCCGCTCCACGTGCTCCGCGTAGTGCCGGTCGGCGAACTCCGGGTCGATGTGGCGGAACTCCATGGCGGCCAGCCGCAGCCCGGCGTCCTCGTAGCGCGACACGATGGCGCCGACGTGGCCGGCCGCGACCGCGTCGGGCTTGATGATGACGAACGTCTGTTCGCTCATGCGTTGTCCCTTCTTTCCTGGACCGCCTCGAGGCGCTTGCCCAGCACCATGCAGGTCACCCAGATCAGAGCGAAGATGATACCCATCGCGTACATCCAGGGGGTCAGGAGGCCGAGCCCGATGAGCACCACCTGCGCCACCCACCCCACGAGGTAGCCCCAGCGCCGGCGCAGCCCGGCTGCGGCGGCGAGGCAGAGCAGCGTGGTCACGGTGCACCATGCGGCCGCCACCCACAGGTTGACCCCGGAGACCTGGATCATGCCGATGAAGGCCAGCCACACCACGACGATCTCGAACACGAGCACCGACATGGCCGCCGACCGCAGCGGGTTGGTGGGATCCAGAATCACGAGGTGGCCCCCGCCCGCAGCAGGTCGCGCGCCTCACCCGCGGCGATGACCGACCCGGCCACCAGGACCCCGGCCTGCGTGCCTGCGGTGTCCGCGAGCATCACGGCCAGATCCAGGGCCTCGGCCATGGTTGCCGCCCGGTGCACCTGATGCGTCGACCACACGGTCTCCGCGAGGTCGGCGAGGTCGTCGACGGGGCGGGCCCGCGGTGATGACGACACCTGGGTGATCACCACCTGATCCATGTGCTCGGCGAAGATCTCCAGGACCTCGTCTGCGTTCTTGTCCTGCATCATGGCCACGACGCCGATCAGCGGCTCGAACGTGAACGCTTCGGCCGTCGCGTCGATGGTGACGCGCGCCGCGGGGGGGTTATGGGCGGTGTCGACGACGATCGGCGGCGAGGTGCGCACCAGTTCCAACCGCGCCGGGGCCTCGACGGCGCCGAGCCCCTCGACGATGACCTCAGCGCTGAGCGGCTGCCCGCCGAGGAACGCTTCGACGGCGGCCACCGCCAGGGCGGCATTGCGGGCCATGTGCTCGCCGTACAGCGGGAGGAACACGTCACCGAGGGCGCCCGAGGCCGTCTCGAGACGCAGCACCTGCCCCCCGACGGCCAGGCTGCGCTCCAGCAGTCCGAAGTCCGGCCCCTCGACCTTGACCGGGGAGCCCACCTCGATGGCCCGCTCCAGCAGTACCCGTGCAGCCTCCGGCTCCTGGCCGGCGAGCACCGCCGTCGAGCCGTGCTTGATGATGCCCGCCTTCTCACCTGCGATCTCGGCCAGCGTGGAGCCGAGGATGTGCATGTGGTCCATGCCGATGGGCGCCACCACCGCGACCACCGGGTTCGCCACGCTCGTCGCGTCCCACGTGCCGCCCAACCCGACCTCGACGACGGCGACGTCCACGGGCGCGTCGGCGAAGGCCGCGTATGCCATGCCCGTGATGACCTCGAAGAACGTCATCGCCACGCCGTCGAGACGCTGCTCGTCGACCATCGCGACGTAGGGCTCGACGTCGCGCCAGACCTCGTCGAAACGCTCCTCGGTCAGCTGCTCGCCGTCGACGCTGATCCGCTCCCGGACATCGCTCAGGTGTGGGCTGGCGAACCTGCCCGTGCGCAGCCCCGCGGACCGCAGGAGCGTCTCGATCATGATCGCGGTGCTGCCCTTACCGTTGGTGCCCGCCACCTGGATCACCGGGAAGGAGAGCTGCGGGTCACCCAGGAGGTGCATGAGCGCCGAGATCCGGCTGAGGCTGGGCGCCACCCGGTGCTCGGGCCAGCGGCTGGTGAGTGCTGCGGAGAGCTGTGCGTGCGTGGTGTCGGTCATGGTGGCCCCAGCCTAGTGCCGGGTCCCCACCCTCCCCAGCCTTCGAGGCTCCTTGCCCTCCATGGATAGGATGAGCCCGGTCCAGTCGCCTGCTTTGTCGGACGTCCGGCCCGTCACGTCGCCCACCCAGGAGTATCCGATATGGCCAACAACTCGTCGCTGAGCAAGCGCGCCGCCCTGCGCCAGCAACAGGAGCTGGAGGAACGCAACAAGCGCACCCGCCGCATCCTCACCGTCGGCGCCGTCCTCGTCGCGGTGACGGTCGTCGCGGTGCTCGCGATCGTGATCGTCCAGGCGCTGGGCCGCACCACGACCGTGGCGGAGGAGCAGCTGACGCCGCCGAACGCCACGGATTCCCTGGGCATCCTGCTGGCGGCCAAGGCACCCCAGGAGGGTACTCCCCATCTGGTGGTGTGGGAGGACTTCCAGTGCCCCGCGTGCGCGGCGCGCGAGGAGAGCTACGGACCCGTCATCGAGCAACTGGTGGCCGACGGTGAGATCACCGCCGAGATCCGCACGGCCTTCTTCCTGGACGCGGGGTTGCGCAACGACTCCTCGAAGCGCGCCGCTCTGGCCGCCGCCGCGGCTGACGAGGTGGGAGCCTTCGACGCCTTCCACCGCGTGGTCTACGCCAACCATCCCGCCACCGAGGGGACAGGCTTCACCGAGCAGCAGCTCCGCGTGGACTTCCCGGCGCTCGCGGGCATCGAGGGCGAGGACCTCACCCGGTACCAGCAGCTGTACGACACCCGGGCCTACAACGACTTCACCGACGAGGCCAACCAGAAGTTCAACGACGATCGGATCGGCGCGACGCCCACCTTCCTGGTGAGCGGCCAGGTGCTGGAGTTCTACGACTCCGAGTCGAAGAGCGTCCTCATCCAGCCCACTGCGGACAGCATGATGGAGGCCATCGGGGCCGCCTACGAGGCCGGCGGCCAGCAGACCGACAGCTGACGCCGTCGGGGCCACCGGGGCGGGGCCATTAAGATCGGGCACATGACGGATTCGAACGCGTCCAATCGCGCCCTCCCAGACAAGCCTGTCCTCGAAGGCCTCGAGAGCACGTGGGGACAGGTATGGGCTGAGGAGGGTACGTACGCGTTCCGCCGGCCGGAGAGCCGCGACCAGGTGTTCAGCATCGACACTCCCCCGCCGACGGTGTCCGGATCACTGCACGTGGGCCACGTGTTCAGCTACACCCACACCGACACGGTCGCGCGCTACCAGCGGATGCGGGGCAAGCACGTCTTCTACCCCATGGGCTGGGACGACAACGGGCTTCCCACCGAGCGGCGCGTGCAGAACTTCTACGGCGTGCGGTGCGATCCGTCGATCCCCTACGACGCCGGCTTCCAGCCTCCGGCGAAGCCGGATCCCAAGCGGCAGGTGCCCATCAGCCGGGCCAATTTCATCGAGCTGTGCCACGAACTTACCGCCGTCGACGAGCTGGCGTTCGAGGGCCTGTGGAAGCAGCTCGGGCTGTCGGTGGACTGGTCCACGCTCTACACCACCATCTCCGCGGACTCGCAGGCCGTCGCCCAGAAGGCCTTCCTCCGCAACCACGCCCGCGGCGAGGCCTACCTCAGCTACGCCCCCACCCTCTGGGACGTCACCTTCCACACCGCCGTCGCGCAGGCCGAGCTTGAGGCGCGCGAGTACCCGGGCGCGTACCACCGCGTGGCGTTCCACCGCACGGGAGGCGATCCCGTGCACATCGAAACCACCCGCCCCGAGCTGCTGGCCTCGGTGTGCGCGCTCATCGCGCACCCGGACGACGAGCGGTACCAGTCCTTGTTCGGTACTACGGTCACCTCTCCCCTGTTCGGGGTGGAGATCCCGGTCCTGGCGCACGAGGCCGCCGAGCCGGACAAGGGCGCCGGCATCGCCATGTGCTGCACCTTCGGCGACCTCACAGACGTCACGTGGTGGCGCGAGCTCAATCTCCCCACCCGCACGGTGATCGGCCGCGACGGCCGGATCCAGGGTGAGATCCCCGAGTGGATCGTCAACCGCGACGCATTCGAGGCGATCGCCGGCAAGACGGCGTTCTCGGCCCGCGAGGCCACCGTCGCGATGCTGCGCGAGAGCGGCGACCTCGACGGCGACCCCAAGCCGACCACGCGCATGACCAACTTCTACGACAAGGGCGACAAGCCGCTCGAGATCGTGGCCACCCGCCAGTGGTACATCCGCAACGGCGGGCGCGACGAGGACATCAAACAGGCCATGCTGGCACGCGGCCGCGAACTCCAGTTCACCCCCGAGTACATGGCGCACCGCTACGAGAACTGGGTGGGCGGACTCAACGGCGACTGGCTGATCTCCCGCCAGCGCTTCTTCGGGGTGCCGTTCCCCGTCTGGTACCGCCTGGACGCCGACGGCGAACCCGACTATGAGGCGCCCATCGTGGCCGACGAGGCCTCACTGCCGATCGATCCGGTCACCGACTGCCCGCCTGGGTTCACCGCCGAGCAGCGGGATCAGCCTGGCGGATTCATGGCGGACCCGGACGTGATGGACACCTGGGCTACGTCGTCGCTCACTCCCCATCTGGCCACCGGCTGGGAGCGCGACGACGAACTCTTCGCATTGACCTTCCCGATGGACGTGGCCCCGCAGGCCCACGACATCATCCGGACCTGGCTGTTCAGCCGCGTGGTGAGGGCCCACTTCGAGAACGGCTCCCTGCCGTGGAAGCGCGCCACCATCTCGGGCTTCGTGGTTGACCCGGACCGCAAGAAGATGAGCAAATCCAAGGGCAACGTCGTGCTGCCCACCGACATCCTGGACAAGTACGGCTCGGACGCCGTGCGGTGGCGCGCCGCGATGGCGCGCCCCGGGATGGACTCGCCCTTCGACGAGACCCAGATGAAGGTGGGTCGTCGCCTGGCGATGAAGATCCTCAATGCGGGCAAGTTCGTGCTCACGATGGCCGAGAACCCAGGCGGTCTCCAAGCCGTGACGAACCCCGTCGACCTGGCGATGCTGGCCGGCCTGCGGAGCGTGGTGGAGACCGCGACGAAGGCGTTCGACGAGTTCGACTACACCGGGGCACTCGAGGCCACGGAGTCCTTCTTCTGGTCCTTCTGCGACGACTACCTGGAGCTGGTCAAGGAGCGCGCCTACGGCGCCCAGTCGCCCGACGAGCAGGCTTCCGCGCAGGCCGCGCTGGCTCTGGCGCTCGACGTCCAGCTGCGGCTGTTCGCCCCCATCCTGCCGTTCGTCACGGAAGAGGTGTGGCGCTGGACGCACGGCGCTTCGGTCCACCTCGCGGGTTGGCCCACTGTCGACGAGCTTCCCTCCGGCGACCCCGCCCTACTGGCGGACGTGGCCACGGCGCTCATCGCCATCCGTGGCGCCAAATCGACGGCGAAGGTCTCGATGAAGGCCGAAGTGTCGCGGGCGGCTTTCACCGGTCCCGCGGCCGTGGTGGCGCGTCTGCGCACCATCGAGGCGGACCTCCGCGCGGTGGGCAGGCTCATCGGCGAGGTCACGTGGACCCAGGCGGATGCCCCGCTGAGCGTCGAGGTGGAGCTGGCCGAGGCACAGTCGGGGCCCCGGACCTAGAGGCCCAACCGCGCCAGGTAGTCGTTGGCGAAGCGGCGGGCCGGGTCCATCCGGCCACGCAGCTCGGCGAAGTCCGCCCAGCGCGGGTAACGGGCGGACACATCGCCGCCGGGCATGGTAAACACCTTGCCCCAGTGCGGTCGCGCGGTCCCGGGGAGCGTCGCCTCCAGGTCGGGCAGGAGCGCGCGCACCGCCGCCTCGTCCGGCTTCCATGTGAAGTGGAGCCCCACCGTATCGGTCCCGAAGGCCGGCGACAGCCACAGCGGGTCCGCGGCCATCGTGCGGATCTCGCACACGAACAGCAGCGGCGCGATCCTCGACGCGAGCCCGGCCACCGCCTCGATCGCCGCGACCGCGTCCTCCCGCGGCACCAGGTACTCAGACTGCAGCTCGGCACCCACCGACGGGGTGAACTCGAGCCGGAAGTGGGGCAGCCTGTCGTACCACGGCCCGAACACCCCCATCTGAGGCGTGCAGGGCTCGGGATCGATGCCGAGGATGGGGTGTCGCGGGGCCTCGGCCGGCCGGCCACCTGCGGCGACGATGGCGCCGGCGCCTGGGGCCCCGGCGGACTTCACCCACACCTGCGTGATGGTCTCCGGCTCCTGCCATGTGGTGAACATGCTCACGCTCTCGCCGGCGCCGGTGACGGCACCGAGGTCAGCCAGCACTGCGTCCAGACGCACGCCCTCGAAGACGCTCTGCGCGATCTCCCGCGCTGGGGAGACGTCCAGTTCAACGTGCGTGAGCACCCCGAGCGCCCCGAGCCCGACGACGGCGCCGTCGAAGTCCTCGCCTCCGCGCTCAAGCCTCACCAGTTCACCTTCGCCCGACACGAACTCCAGTGCCGAGACCTGCGTGGCCAGCGACCCGACCGCATCCCCGGAGCCGTGAGTGCCGGTCTGGACCGCCCCAGCCACCGAGATGTGGGGCAGGGACGCCAGGTTGGCCAGGGACACGTTCTCAGCCCGCAATGCCGGGATGAGGTCGCCGTAGCGCAGCCAGGCCGGCACCCGGAACGTGCCCTCCCCGATGCGCAGCGGGGCAGCCGTCTCCACCAGCCCCAACGAGACCTGGACGCCATCGGTGTCCGCGATGTCGTTGAAGCAGTGCCGTGAGCCGACGACGCGGACCCGCTCCTCGGACTTGACCAGGTCCTGCAGCTCGGCGATAGAGGTGGGCTCCGCGACCCGCTGGGCCCGGTAGAGGACGTTGCCCGACCAGTTGCTCCCCGGCCCCACGGTCACTCCCTACGCCCGAAGCGTGCCGCACCGAGCTTGGGGGGCACCGATGCCGGGCGCTCGCCCAGCCGCCGGAGGGCCTCGTCGACGGCGCGGTCAAGCTGCTCGTCGGCCTGCGACTCCCACTCGGCCGGACCCATCTCGACGACGATGTCCGGATCCACCCCGTGGTTCTCAAGGCCGAAGCCGTACCGGTCGAACGCGATCCAGTATCGCGGCTGCGTCACCTCGGTGCCGTCCACCAGGGAGAACCGGCCGTCGATGCCGACCACCCCGCCCCAGCTGCGCTCCCCCACCACCGGGCCGAGGCCCAGCTCCTGGGCGGCGGCGGTCACGATGTCGCCGTCGGAGCCCGCGTAGGCGTTGGTGAGGAACACCACCGGTCCGCGCGCGGCCTGGCTGGGGTAGGTGGTCACGTCGTCGTGGTGCCGCGCGCCGTTCCAGCCCACGGCCCGCCGCGACAGCCGCTCGATCACCAGTTCGGACGTGTGGCCGCCCGCGTTGAAGCGGACATCGACCACGACGGCCTCGCAGCGCATGGCCGCGTCGATGAGGCGGTGGAACTCGGCCCAGCCGCGCGCCACCATGTCCGGGACGTGCACGTAGCCGACGCGCCCGCCAGACCGCTCGCGCGTGTAGGCGACCCGGCCCGCAACCCACTCGTGGTACCGCATGGGCGCCTCGCTGGAGGTGGGCACCACCGCGACCCGCCGCCGCTGGCGACCCTGGACCAGCGTCAACTCGACCACCTTGTCCGCAGCCCCCTGCAGCAGGGCGCCGATGTCCGTGACATCCGCCGTGGATCGGCCGTCCACGGCGGCGATCACATCACCGGGACTCGCCGCGACCCCGGCGGCACGCAGCGGCGAGCGCGCGGACGGGTCCGATGTCTCGCCCGGGAGGATGCGGGAGATGACCACCTCGCCCTTCGCGTTGCGCGTGTACTCAGCGCCCAGAAACGCGACGTGGAGGCCTTCGTGGTGCGGCGACGGTGGGTCGATGTAGGCGTGAGAGGTGTTGAGCTCCCCCACCGTCTCCCACAGGACGTCGACCAGCTCGTCGTGCGTCGTGATCCGGTCAAGCAGCGGCCGGTACCGTGCGACGGCCGCGGCCCAGTCCGTGCCGTCGAAGTCCTCACGCCAGAAGTGGTCGCGCATGAGGCGCGCGTTCTCCTCGAACATCTGGCGCCACTCGGACCGCGGGTCCACCTCGCGACGGAGGCGGCTCAGGTCCACCGGAATCTTGGCGTCGTCCCCGTCGGGCTCGTGGTCCGCCTGCTGCACCCAGATCTCGTCGCCGTTGCGCACCACGAGCCGCTCGCCGTCGCCGCTGATCGCGGCCCCGTCGCACCCGTCGACGACCACGCTCAGCTTGCGGGTCTTGAACGAGAAGTGCTCGATGTGGTCCTTGACCTCCCCCTCGACCCCCGCCCTGGCGGCGCCCAGTTCACCGGTGGACCTGAGCGCGACCCACACCAGGCCGTCCTTGGCCGCCTGGAGCGAGGCGTAGCGTGCAGACGGGACGGGCAGCGGGACCATCCGGTCCTCGGCGCCGTCGAGGTCGAAGACCACGGCCGGCGAGGCTTCCTCCGCCCCGTCGTCCTTCTTGTCCCCGCTCTTCCGCTCGTCCTTCTTGTCCTCGTCCTTGTCATCCGGCTCGCTGATGGGCCACCCGTCCGCCGACGGCCCGAACGGTGCGGGCTCGGTGGCGCTCAGCGGCACCAGCCAGGGGCGGGTCGAGTTGGTGAAGGCGAGGTCGAAACCCAGCTCGTCGTAGGTCGGGTCGATGGTGCGGCTGGACAGGAAACACAGGTACTTGCCGTCTGGCGTGAACGTCGGGGAGAAGTCGTTGAACTGGCCGCGGGTGAGCGTGAACCCCTCGTCGTTGACGAGGTCGTGGCCGACGAGTTGGCCCTGGAGACCCTCGTTGGCCACGGCGTTGCGCCACACGAGGTATCGGCCGTCCGGCGACCACGTCAGGCCGGTGGGTTCACCGACGGGCGACCTGCCGACTTTCTTCACGGATCCGCGACCTACGTCCACCAGGTAGACCGTCCCGTCGTGGCTTCCCACGGCCACCTTGCTGCCGTCGTGGTTGGGCTGCATCGCCATGACCCGCCCGAGCCGGCCGGCGGCGACCCGCCGCGGCGCGCCGTATCCGTCCAGTTGGCGGATCTCCAGCGCGTCCTCGCCGGACTCATCGGTCACCCATACTCCCCGCCCGGTCTGGGCAAGGAAGTGCGGCTCGCGCAGCCGTGCACCGGGGGTTTCCGCAACTGCGCGGGCCGGCCCCCCACGGTGCGTGAGCAGGTAGGCCGCCCCCCGCCACTCGACCAGCGAGGAGTCACCACCGTGGTCGGGCGCGATCGCCTCGAGCCTCTCCGTGGGCGAGATCGGCATCGGCTGCGGCCGGCCGACCGGTACGAGGATGTCGAGCATCTGGGGCTCCGCCTTCAGCGAGGCGAGGTAGTGCAGCCGTCCGCGCGCGTGGTACACCACTGCCTGCCCGTCGGTGGTGGCGTCGCGGACGTAGCCCTCCTCCGAGGTGTGCCGGGTGTGCTGGCGCAGATCCTTACCGCTTGCGTTGACGGACCAGACCTGCGCCTGAACGTCGGGGCCTTCGCCGAGATCTGAGGTGAACATCAGGCGGTCACCCACCCACGACGGCCAGAACAGGCCGGCCTCCACGTCGGGCAGAAGGCGCTTCCAGTCATCCTGGCCGTTGGGGGAGACGTACAGCCGTGCGGCCATCCCGCCGCGGTAGCGCTTCCAGCCGGACGGGTCGCGGAAGTTCGCCGACGCGATCGCCACGCGCCCCTTCCGGTGCATCGCGGCCGAGGTGGCCAGCCCCCACGGGAGGCGGGTCAGGGTGCCGTCCAGAGCGAGCGAGTACATCGACGAGTCCACGCGGTGGAATCCCTCGTGCTGGGAGCACAGCAGGATGTGCTCGTCGTCCAGCCAGCCGGACACCAGCATCGGGCGGCCGCTCAGCCACGTGAGGCGCCGGGTGCCGCCGTCGAGGTCGACGACGTAGGCGTCCCACCCGCCGTTGGTGGTGGCGGTGAACGCCACGCGCGAGCCGTCCGGGGAGAACCGGGGAGTGCGCGGAGTCTCCTCACCCAGGGTGATCCGGGAGGCGCGACCACCACCCAGGGAGCCCAACCAGAGGTCGTCGTCGGCGACGAGAACCACGTCGTCGCGGTGCAGGTGGGGGTAGCGCAGGTAGCCGTCGGTCACCGTGCCCACGATACCGCCTGGGCCAGAGCCCTGACCGCGTCCAGGGTGTCGGCCTCCTCGGCCGTCTTGTCGTCGCGATAACGCAGGACGCGGGCAAATCTCAGCGCCACACCGCCGGGGTATCGGCTGGACCGCTGCACCCCGTCGAAGGCCACCTCCACGACCTGCTCAGGCCTCAGGTGGACCACGTGACCGTCCCTGCCCGTGCTCAGTTCCAGGAACCGTGCCGTCTGCCACGCCAGCATCTCGTCGGTCATGCCTTTGAACGTCTTACCCAGCATCGTGAAGCCGCCGCTGCCGTCGCGCGCGCCCAGGTGGATGTTCGAGAGGAAACCTTGCCGCCGCCCGCTCCCCCACTCGACGGCGAGTACGACGAGGTCAAGCGTGTGGCGGGGCTTGACCTTGATCCACGCGCTGCCGCGGCGACCGGCGTCGTAGGGGGCCGCGAGGTCCTTGACCACGATCCCCTCGTGCCCCAGCGTCAGCATCTGGGCGAAGAAGGCCTCCGCCGCGGCCGGTTCGCTGGTTATCAGGCGCGGCGCCCTCGCCATCTCCGGGACCACTGCCTCGAGCACGGTGAACCGGCGCCGAGCCGGCTCGTCGATGAGATCCCGGCCATCGAGGTGCAGAATGTCGAAGAACAGCGGAGTGAGGGGCACGGCGCTTCGGAGGGTCGTGACGTCGCGGCTCATGGCGCGGGCTCCGGTCTCCTGGAAGGGCCTCGGCCTGCCGTCCGCGCCCAGTGCCACCGCCTCGCCGTCCAGGACCACGCGCTGGACATCCAGCCCCAGCGCCAGCTCGACCACCTCCGGGAGGCGTGGGGTGATGTCGTCCAATGACCGGGTGTAGACCACCACGTCGTCGCCGTCCCGGTGGACCTGGATGCGGATCCCGTCGATCTTCCCGTCGATCGCGACGTCGCTGGACACAGCTGTGAAGGCGGCGGCGAGGTCCGCGGCCGACGCGGCCAGCATGGGTCGCACCGGACGGCCGACGACCAGCCCGAAGGCGGCCAGCGCACGCTCCCCGCCCTGCATCGCGGCAGCCGCCACCGGCCCCGTCGGCGCGGAGAACATGGCGGCCCGACGCACCAGGCCCGGCGGAACCGACGCCGCCTCGGCGATCGCGTCGAGGAGGAGGGAATCGAGTGCGCCCTGGCGCAGTTCGCCCGAGATGAGCCCGCGCAGCATCGTCTGTTCCGCCGCAGTGGCGCGCTGGAACAGCTCGGTGACAGCCCGAGACCGCTGCCCCTGCGACCCTGGACCGGACAACTGCGCCACCAACTCCAGGGTGGCGTCCACCTCGACAGGCGTGAGGGACGGTTCGGAGGCCGGCTCGGGCAACTCCGCGAGACCACGCCAGCCGACGCCCGTGCGGCGCTGCCGAATCCGCCCGGAGAGGAAGGACGCCACCACCTCCACCTCGTCCATGGCGGCCGCTCTCAGGGCATCGGCCAGATGCCGCCGTTTCTCCAGCCGCGAACGGGTGGCGGCCACATTGGCGGAGGTGACGACGAGGTCGTGCAGCAGCATCCTCAGATCATGCCGGACCCCGCCAGGGCTGGGGTCAGGCCGACAGATCCCGACGGCGGGCCAACTTGGCGCGGGGCACCATGGTGGGCGGCGCTACGCCGTCGACCGCGTCCCGCGTGACAAGCACCTGGGCCACATCCTCCTCCGACGGCACGTCGAACATGACGTCCAGGAGCAGTTCCTCCAGGATGGCACGCAGGCCACGGGCCCCCGTGCCGCGCGCGAGGGCGAGGTCCGCGATA
The DNA here is from genome assembly GCF_055326215.1 of Tessaracoccus pujii. Lineage (NCBI taxonomy): Bacteria > Bacillati > Actinomycetota > Actinomycetes > Propionibacteriales > Propionibacteriaceae > Tessaracoccus > Tessaracoccus pujii. Next base: position 300,400 of record NZ_JBUZNP010000003.1, read on the forward strand.
CCCTCGATGGCCTCGTCGGTGAACTCCAACTGCACGCCGTCGAGCTCGAAAAGCTTCTGGAACTGGCGCACGAGCGCGTTCCTCGGCTCGACCAGGATCCGCACCAACGCTTCCTGGTCCAGCGGAGAGACGGAGGTGATCATGGGGAGGCGGCCGATGAACTCCGGGATCAGCCCGAACTTGTGCAGGTCCTCCGGGCGGACCGACGCGAACGGATCAGTGTCGGGCGTCCTGGCGTCTGCGGAGTTGTTGAACCCGAGCGGACGTTTGCCGATGCGCGAGTTGATGATGTCGTCGAGGCCGGCGAAGGCCCCGCCGACGATGAAGAGCACCTTGGTGGTGTCGATCTGGAGGAAGTCCTGGTGCGGGTGCTTGCGGCCCCCCTGCGGCGGGACGGAGGCGACGGTGCCCTCGAGGATCTTCAGGAGGGCCTGCTGCACGCCCTCGCCCGACACATCGCGCGTGATGGAGGGATTCTCCGACTTGCGGGCCACCTTGTCGATCTCGTCGATGTAGATGATGCCGGTCTCCGCCTTGGCGATGTCGAAATCCGCCGCCTGGATCAGCTTGAGCAGGATGTTCTCGACGTCCTCGCCGACGTAACCTGCCTCCGTCAGCGCGGTGGCGTCCGCCATGGCGAAGGGGACGTTGAGCATCTTGGCCATCGTCTGCGCGAGATAGGTCTTGCCGCAGCCCGTGGGCCCGATGAGCAGGATGTTGGACTTGCCCACCTCCACCTCGTCGTGCTCGGCGCGCCGACCGTGCGTCTCGTGCTGCGCCTGGATGCGCTTGTAGTGGTTGTAGACGGCCACCGACAACGCCTTCTTGGCGCCGTCCTGGCCGATGACGTAGGTGTCCAGGAAGTCACGGATCTCGCGGGGTTTCGGCAGTTCCGTCACCACGCCACTGTCTGCGGGCTCCGGGAACTCCTCCTCGATGATCTCGTTGCAGAGCCCGATGCACTCGTCACAGATGTAGACGCCGGGACCAGCGATGAGCTTCTTCACCTGCTTCTGGCTCTTCCCGCAGAAGTTGCACTTGAACAGGTCACTCGACTCGCCGATGCGTGCCACGTCGTCCACCTCCCTCGCTCGTAGATGTGCGGTAGTTGTCTGATTCCCCCACCCTACCCGGGAGGGGGCGCCCCCACCGGCGACACTCCAAGCGCCGTCGATGGGCCGGGGCCCGGAGGGTCAACGCCCACCGGGCCCCGTCTGCACCTGCTCTCAGGTGGCGTTCTTCAGCGACGGCAGGATGTCGTCGACGATGCCGTACTCCACTGCCTCGGGGGCGGTGAGGTACTTGTCGCGCTCGATGTCCTTGCTCACCTTGGCCAGGTCCTGGCCGGTGTCGGTGGCCAGCATCTGCTCCATGAGCGCGCGGATGCGCAGGATCTCCCGGGCCTGGATCTCCAGGTCCGACGATTGCCCGTAGCCGCCCTCGGTGGCCGGCTGATGGATGAGGATGCGCGAGTTGGGCAGTGCCAGGCGCTTGCCCTTCGTGCCGGCGGCGAGCAGCACGGCGGCGGCCGAGGCGGCCTGGCCCAGGCACACTGTCTGGATGTCCGGCTTGATGTAGCGCATCGTGTCGTAGATGGCGGTCAGGGCCGTGAACGAGCCGCCGGGCGAGTTGATGTAGATCGAGATCTGACGCTCCGGATCCATCGACTGCAGGCACAGCAGCTGCGCCATGACAGCGTTGGCGACCTCGTCGTTGATGGGTGTGCCGAGGAAGATGATGCGGTCCTCGAACAGCTTCGTGTAGGGGTCCACGCGGCGCATGCCGTAGCTGGTGCGCTCTTCCCACTGGGGGATGTAGTAGTTCATCGTCGCTCCGGTGGGGGCGACGCCCTGGGGCAGGTTGGTCATCACTGGTTCGGAGCCTCCGACTTGATCTGGGATGCACGCTCGTAAACGTGGTCGATGAAGCCGTAGTCGAGCGCCTGCTCGGCGGTGAACCACCGGTCCCGGTCCGAATCTGCTTCGATCTGGTCCACGGTCTGGCCCGTGTGCTGGGCGATGAGGCCGGCCATCGTGCGCTTGATGTGCAGCGACTGCTCGGCCTGGATGCGGATGTCCGAAGCGGTGCCACCCAGGCCACCTGAGGGCTGATGCATCATGATCCGGCTGTGGGGCAGGGCGAACCGCTTACCGCGCGTACCGGCGGAGAGGAGGAACTGGCCCATCGAGGCCGCCAGGCCCATGGCGACGGTGGCCACGTCGTTGGAGATCCACTGCATGGTGTCGAAGATGGCCATGCCGGAGTCCACCGACCCGCCCGGCGAGTTGATGTACAGGTAGATGTCCTTGTGCGGGTCCTCCGCGTTCAGCAGCAGCATCTGCGCACAGATGGCGTTGGCGTTCTCGTCGCGCACCTCCGAACCGAGGAAGATGATCCGGTTGGCCAGGAGGGACGAATACACGTTGTCGGTCATGCCGAGGCCGGCGCCCGCGGGCCCGGCCATTCGGATGTCGTTTCGAGTCTCAGTCACCCCCCTAACCTACCGGCAATCCGGCGGGACCCAAGCGCCGCGGTCCCTGTTCGCCGGAGGCATCTGCTGCCGACCCCCGCCGCAGACAGCGAGATCGCCGCGGGAGGGGTTCCCGCGGCGATCTCGTGGCTGGTGGGCCGACGTCAGTTCGCGTCGACCTCGGCCTCTTCGGCCTCTTCCTCGGCGATGACTTCCTCGGCCGCCTCGATGGCGTCGACCGCCAGCGTGGTGTCGACGGGGTTGCCCGCCTCGTCGGTGACCTTGGCGCTCGCGCAGATGGCGGCGAGCGCCTTGCCGCGGCGGATCTCCTGCATCCACTCGGGCATGTGGTTGTGCTCCATCATGTGGTTGATCTCGTCCTGCGGGCTCGAGTTGTTCTGCTGAGCCTTGCGGAAGATGAGCTCGGTGAGGTCCTGCTGGGACACGTCGATGGTGTTGGTGTCAGCGTAGACATCCAGCACGACCTGCGCCTTGAGGGCCTGCTCGGAGCGCTTGTCGATCATGGCCCAGAACTCGTCGGCGTCCTTGGCCTCCTCGTCCTCGGAGTTGGCGAGGTAGTCCTCGACGGACAGTCCGCCGCCGGCCAGCTGACGCTGCACCTCGTTGCGTCGGGCCTCAAGCTCCTTGGCCAGGACGGAATCGGGCAGGTCGAACTCGATCTGCTCGAGGACGGCCTCCAGGACCTTGTCACGGGCGTCGGCCAACTGATCGGCCTTCACCTGCTGCTCGGCCCCCTTGCGCAGGTCCTCCTTCATCTCCTCGACCGTGTCGAACTCGGAGATGAGCTGGGCGAACTCGTCGTCGACCTCGGGCAGATCCTGCTGCGAGACCTTCACCACGGTGACCTCGATCTCCGCGTCCTGGCCGCGGAACTCGCCGCCGACCAGGGTGGAGGTGAAGATCTTCGACTCGCCGGCTTTGAGGCCGGTGACGGCCTCGTCGAGGCCATCGAGCATGTTGCGCTCCTGGCCCACCTTGTAGGTCAGGCCCTCGGCGGTGGCTTCGGGGAGCGGCTCGCCGCCCTGCGAGGCCACGAGATCGATGGTCAGCACGTCGCCCTCGGCGGCAGCACGATCCACCTCGCTGGTGGTGGCGAAGCGCTCGCGGAGCAGCTCGATGCGCTCCTCGACCAGCTCGTCGACACTGGCGGGGTTCTCCACGGTGGCGGTGACGGCCGCGAAGTCCGGCAACGTGACCTCCGGGCGGACGTCGACCTCAGCCGTGAACTCGACGAGTTCCTTGTCCTCCAGCTTGGTCACCTCGACCTCGGGCTGCGCCATCGGCACGACCTTGTGCTCCTCAATGGCGGCGTTGTATGCCGACGGGATTGCCTCGTTGATGGCCTCCTGCAGCACCACACCGCGCCCGAAGCGCTGATCGATGACCGTGGCGGGCACCTTGCCCTTGCGGAAACCGGGGATGTTGACCTGTTCGGCGATCCCCTGGTAGGCCTGATCGAGGTGGGGCTTGAGATCGGCGAACGGGATCTCGACGGTGAGCTTGACCCGCGTCGGGCTCAGCTTCTCAACGGTGCTAGGCACGAAAGGACTCCTGAGGTTTGGATTGATCGGAGGTGAGTCTATCGGTCAATGTCCAGCCGACCAATCGCCCCGTAGAGTGGGTCGTCGTGATGACCAGCACCGTGACCGACACCGCCCTCGTCTTCGAGGGTGGCGGGATGCGGGCGGCATTTTCCTCGGGCGTCCTGGCCGCCCTGCTGGAGGCCGGCATCCACTGCGACTGGGTGGGTGGGATCTCCGCCGGGTCGAGCTGCACCGTCAACTACGTGGCGCGCGACGCGGCCCGCGCTGAACGCTCGTTCGTGGACTTCGCGGCGGAGCCGGAGTTCGGCGACTGGCGCACCTGGGCGCAGGGCAAGGGCGTGTTCAACGCCGAGTGGATCTACGAACAGACGTCGATGCCCCACCAGGTTCTGCCGTTGGACTTCGAGGCATTCACCCGAAACCCGGCCCAGGTCCGGATCGGCGGCTTCCGTTGCGACGACGGCGAGATGGTCTACTGGGGCCGCGACGACCTGGCGGACATGCCCTCACTGATGAAGCGTGTGCGGGCGTCGTCGACCATGCCGTTGCTCATGCCGCTGACCACCATCGACGGCGTGGACTACTGCGACGGCGCGCTCGGCCCCACGGGGGGCTTCGCCACCGACGCGGCCGAGGCGGACGGCTACGGGAAGTTCCTCGTGGTGACGACGCGGGAGCGGGCGTATCGCAAGGGCCCGGCCCGATTCCCGACGGCTTTCAAGGCGCTGTTCCGCCGCTACCCGGCCGTGGCCCGCGCCGTGCGGGAGCGCCCCGCCAACTACAACCGGACGCGCGACGACCTGCTGCGGCTGGAGCGCGAGGGTCGCGCCTACCTGGTCTTCCCGGACTCGATGCGCATCCGAAACTCCGAGCGGCGGGTGCCAGTGCTGCGATCGGTGTTCCAGGCGGGTCGCGCGCAGACCGAGCGCGAACTGGACGCCATCCGGGAGTTCGTCGGCCAGGCCTGACCGGCGCGCCCCTCAGGCGGCGGATCGCGCCATCGCCTGCTCGGCTGATAGACTCGCCGACGGTTCTGCGGATGTAGCTCAATGGTAGAGCCCTAGTCTTCCAAACTAGCTACGCGGGTTCGATTCCCGTCATCCGCTCGAGGTGCTGAGGCCCTTGTCAGACGTTGTTTCTGCAGGGGCGCCGGTCTTCAACGGGGCGTAGCGTAGTGGCTAGCGCGCCTGCTTTGGGAGCAGGAGACCGCAGGTTCGAGTCCTGTCGCCCCGACCATGAACCCCCTGGCCAGAGGCTAGTTGCCGCGATCGTCGCTGTCGTCATCGTCGGAGACCGTGCGGAGGAAGTCCTCGAACTCCGCACCCAGCTGGTCGGCCGACGGGATCCGGGAGGCTTCGGAGGCCCACAGGTTCGGAAGGTGCTGTCCCTGGACGAACGCGTCGTACTGCTGCTCCAAGGCGGCTACCACCGCGGCGATCTCATCGTTGCCCTCCACCTCGGAGGCGATGGCGCGCCGGTTGACTTCGGCCTTGGCGACGAGGCCGTCGTTGGGCAGGTTGAGCCCCGTCAGGTCGACGATGGCGTTGAGCGCCGCGAGGGCCCCCTCGGCGAACTCGGAAGCGGCGAGGTAGTGCGGGACGTGAATGGCGAAACCGGCCGCCTTGTGCCCGGACTCCCCCAGACGAAGTTCGAGGAGCGCGCCGATCGACGCCGGTACCTGCACCCGGCCGAAGGGTGAATGCGCCTCGCCGATGAGGGCGGCGTCCGTGGCGTGGGCCGTCATGCCCACCGGCCTGGTGTGCGGCACGCCCATCGGCACGCCGTGCACGGTCACCACCAGCGTCACCCCCAGTGCGACGACGAGCTCACGGATGGCCGCGACCACGCGCTCCCACTGGAAGTCCGGCTCCGATCCGGCAAGGAGGTGGTAGCTGTGCCCGTCACGGTCGGTGAGCCGCCGCAGCACCATCGAGGGAGCCTCGTACTCCGCCCACCGGTTGGTGTCGAAGATCATCACCGGGCGCCGGCCCCGGTAGTCATAGAGCCGGTCGATGTCGAAGGAGGCGATGACCTCAGCATTGCCCGTGCCGATGAGATGCTCACTGAGGACACGCTGGACCTGCCCGGCGTCGATGAAGCCCCCAAGGGCCACCAGGAGCAGGCCGGAACGCGGCTCGTTGCGGCCTGCGTCGGTCTCGAAGCGGTAGAGATCAGACGGGTTCTGCACGGCTGGAGCCTTTCACGACAGGTGATTCACCTTGGGGCTGCCCGCCGGACGCCACACGGGCCCCCAGCGGACACCGCCCCGCAACAGACGACGGACACTGGTGCCCACCGAGCCTACCTTGGCGTCACGAACCCGTCAGCCGGCCGCCCCGGGCCGTCGTTCGGCAAGCCTCCGCAGGGCGGGGGTGGAGCTCATGCCGTGGACCACCACGGACAGCAGGATGGTGAAGGCCACAGTGGACCAGAGCCATGACTCGTCGGTCAGCGCCACCAGCCCACCGGCGTAGGCCAGGTAGTACAGCGACCCGATGCCACGGACACCGAAGAACGCCGCGACGGCACGCTCCCTGGGCAGCAGCCCCCCGGGCAGCGAGGTGTCGCGGGCCGCCACCGCGAGCGAGAGCCACGCGGCAACCGGCCGGATGACGAACACCAGGGCCACCGCCACGACGCCCCCACGCCAGTCGAGACCCGACAACAGCGAGCGGGTGAGCGCCATGCCGAGGAAGAGCAGGATGACGAGGATGAGCAGCCGCTCGAGGTAGCCGATGACCTGGTGCATGGCGCGATGGTGGTCGTGGTGGCGTTCCACGCTGCGCAGCGCCAGGCCGCACGCGAAGACACCCAGGAATCCGTACCCCCCGACCACCTCCGCGGCGCCGTAGGCCAGCACGAGGGCGGCGACCGCCAGCAGGGGTTCGCCTCGCTCCGCGACGCGGAACCGATGGTCGGCGGCCCGGAATGCCAAACGCCCCACGCCCCAGCCCACGAGCACCCCCACCACGACGCCCAGGGTGATCCGGCCGATGAAGTCCCAGGCGAGCCACGCGCCACCCCACTCAGCCACCGGACCGCGGGAGGCGAGATACACGGCGGCGTACACGAAGGGGAAGGCAAGTCCGTCATTGAGACCGGCCTCCGACGTGAGCGAGAATTTCACCTCGTCGCGTTCGTCGGGCTCTGCCTCATCCGCCGACCCGCCTGTGCTCGGACCGTCCACCTGGACGTCGCCGGCGAGGACAGGGTCCGTCGGCGCAAGGCAGGCGCCCAGCAGCAACGCCATGGGGGCGGCCACGCCGAGCATCCCCCAGCCGAGCAGGAACACCGCCCCGATCGTCAAAGGCATGGCCACGAGCAGGAGCCGCCAGGTGGGCGACCAGGACCGCCACGCGCGACGACTCAGCGGCCGGTCGAGGGCCAGACCCACTCCCATGAGTGCCACCAGCACAGCCACCTCGGTGACGTGCTCGATCACCCTCCGGCCGGCGACCGGGTCAAGCGACCATTCCTCGGGAAGGGGCATCAGGCCGATCAGCATCCCGAGAACGAGCAGCACCAACGGCGCCGACAGCGCAATCGACCGCACGAGCACGGGCGCCAGGACCGCGACGAACAGCGCCATCCCGGCCACCAGATACACGGCGTCAGCACTCATGGAGCGCTCCTGCGCTGACGACGAAGACACCTGTACCGGTCATCGGCCAGATGTGCGGCGGGAGCGGTCATCTTCAGCACCCTAGCGGGTGCGATTTCCGGACGTGCGATCGCGCATGGGCCCGCCCCTGGCGAGTTGAGCGAGTGGCCGTCGTGGCCGACATTCGGAACATATTGCGGCGCCGAGCGGCCTCCCTCGCACTCGCCCAGTCTGCGCCCCCAGAACATGAGCTGCGAGCCCGACCCAGAGCCAACCGAAGCCGCAGAGGTCGGGAGGGCGATGGCCAACAACTGAATTGTCACGATTTGGCAACGTCACCACGCAACGCTTGACACATCTTCGACGAGCATGATTTGATCGTTTCAACCCGACAGTGCGTGCCGGGCTTATTCCCCTCGATGGAGAGGTTCAGCGGTGTCGGATTCACCCCTACCCGTAGTCTCGCTGCAGCACGCGGTGAAGACATTCGGGCCAGTCGTCGCCCTTGCGGACGGCAGCATCGACCTCTACGCAGGTGAGATCCACGCACTCTCCGGCGAGAACGGAGCTGGGAAGTCGACCATCGTCAAGGTGCTGGCAGGGCTCTACCACCGGGACAGCGGGGAGTTCCTGCTCAACGGGAGCCGGGTCTCGTTCGGCTCCGTCGCTGACAGCAAGGCAGCTGGGGTCTCGGTGATCTACCAGGAGCCCACCCTGTTCCCTGATCTCACGGTCGCTGAGAACATCTTCGTCGGGCGCCAACCGCGAGGCCGCTTCGGCATGATCGACCACCGGGCCATGCGCGACGAGGCCGCCAAGCTCTTCGCCGAACTCGGCGTACCGATAGACCCGGCACGGTCGGCGGAGGGCCTCTCGATCGCCGACCAGCAGATCATCGAGATCGCTAAGGCGATTTCGATGGACGCGAAGGTCCTCATCATGGACGAGCCGACGGCGGCGCTCAGCGGCCACGAGGTGGAGAGGCTGTTCACCGTCGCCCGCTCCATCCGTGACAAGGGCGCTGCGCTCATGTTCATCTCGCACCGCACCGAGGAGGTCTTTGCCCTCTGCGACCGGATCACGGTCATGCGCGACGGCCGATACGTGACCACCCGGATGATTTCGGAGACCACGCCGGCGCAGGTCGTCCGCGACATGGTGGGCCGAGAGATCGATCAGCTCTTCCCGAAGATCCCCTCGAAGGTCGGCGAAGCTGTCCTGACCGTGGACAAGCTCAACCGCGATGGTGTCTTCCGCAACGTGTCGTTCGAGGTGCGCTCCGGCGAGATCGTCGGCCTCGCGGGGCTGGTCGGTGCGGGTCGCTCCGAGGTGGCCCGCGCCATCATGGGCGTGGACCCCGTGGACAGCGGATCCGTCACCCTGCTCGGTAAGCCGCTGCGCCTGGGTGACCCCAGCGCGGCGATGAAGGCGGGCATGGGGTTCGTGCCTGAAGACCGTCGCAAGCAAGGGCTCGTGATGAACCTCTCCGTGCTCCGCAACACGACGCTGACCCTGCGAGACGAACTCTCCCGCTTCGGGTTGATCTCTGCCCGCCGTGAGGCGGAGGCCGCGGCGGAATGGACCAGGAAGCTCCAGGTGAAGTCGGCCACCCCGCAGCATTCCGTCTCCACGCTGTCAGGCGGAAACCAACAGAAGGTGGTGCTGGCCAAGTGGCTGGCCCGCGAGCCCCGGCTCCTCATCGTCGACGAGCCCACCCGTGGCATCGACGTGGGCACGAAGGCAGAGGTGCACCGCCTGCTGTCCCAGTTGGCCGCGGATGGCATCGCCATCCTCATGATCTCGTCGGAATTGCCAGAGATCCTCGGCATGGCCGACCGCGTCGTCGTCATGTGCGAGGGCGCCGTCACCGGCGAGTTCTCCCGCGACGAGGCCACACCCGAACTCGTCATGGCAGCAGCCACCGACCACGCAAAGGCGGCCGCAGCATGAGCACCACCACCGTCACCACCACGGCGCCGGTCCGCCGGGCGCGCACCTCGCCCCTGAGGAACCTCATCGGCATGCGCGAGTTCCCGGTCACCCTCGCGCTCATTCTCCTGGTGTTCTTTACCTGGATGTCCAATCCCCGGTTCCTGGCACCCCAGGGCCTGAAGGATCTCCTGCTCAACGCCACCATCATGATGATCCTGGCGGCGGGCCAGTCGCTCATCATCACCACCAAGAGCGTGGATCTGTCCGTCGGATCGACGCTCGGCCTCACCGCCTTCCTCACCGGCACCCTCTTCGCGACGGTCCCTGAAATCCCGATCGTGGCGGTCTTCCTCGCCGGCATCGCCTTCGGGGCGCTGCTCGGCTCGATCAACGGGCTGCTCGTCACCACCGCCAGGGTGCCGGCGATGGTGATCACCCTGGGCACCCTCTACGTCTTCCGCGGCATCAATAACTGGTGGGCGGGATCCACCCAGTACTTCGCCGGTGACCGCCCTGCGGACTTCGGGAACCTCAGCGTCTCCACGCTCGTAGGTATCCCGTTCATCACGCTCATCGCCATCGTCGTGATCATCTTCGTGACCCTCTTCCAGCGGTATTCGCGCTCCGGCCGCGACCTCTACGCCATCGGCTCAGACCCAGCCGCGGCCGTGGTGTTCGGCATTCCTGTAGGCCTGCGCGTGTTCTCCGCGTTCCTCGCCAACGGCGCCCTCGTCGGCTTGGCGGGGGTCCTGTACGCCAGCCGCTTCAACTCCGTCGGCGCCACCACAGGCACCGGCATGGAACTCGAGGTGGTGGCAGCTGCGGTCGTCGGCGGCGTCGCGATCGTGGGCGGGGTGGGCACGGCCGCGGGTGCGGCCATCGGCGCCCTGCTCCTCACCACCATGACCGGAGCCCTCACCGCCGTCGGCGTGGACAAGTTCTGGCAGCAGGCGGTCGTCGGTGGCCTGATCCTGGTGTCCATCCTCATCGACCGCCTGGCCGCGATGCGTCGCGCCGGGAAGCTCCGGAAGGCAGCCGCATGACCGAGATCGAATCCTCCGCACCCGTCCGGTCTCCTCGCCGCCCGCTGGGTATGTCGCGCTTCCTCCTGGGCCGCGACGCGCTCATGACCTACATCCTCGTGGTCATCCTGATCACCGCCTCAGTCATGGTGCCACGGTTCGCACAGCCCCGCACGGCCACCTTCATGCTGCTCGACGTCGTCGCCATCCTGCTCATGGCCATGCCCATGACCCTGGTGATGATCAACGGCGACATCGACCTGTCGGTGGCCAGCGTCGCCGGCCTCTCCAGCGCCGTCCTCGGCGTCCTCTACGACGGCGGCATGAGTTTCGGGCTGGCCATGGTCATCTGCCTCGTCGTCGGCGCCGCCTGCGGCGCCTTCAACGGCCTCGTCACCGCCTACATCGGGCTTCCGGCGCTGGCCGTCACCATCGGCACTCTGGCCTTGTTCCGGGGGCTCGCCCTGGTGGTCATCGGAGACCGGGCCGTGGCGAGGTTCCCAGCCGAGGCCACCCAGTACGTGACCGGAGTCATCGGGAACACCGGCATCCCGCAGGTCATGATCCCCGTCGGCGTTCTCATCGTCGCCTTCGCCGTGGCGCTGCACATGACGCCCTTTGGACGGGGGCTGTTCGCGCTCGGCAATAGCCTCGAGGCTGCTCGCTTCGTCGGTATCAACACCCGACGGAGCCGCTTCACCTCCCTGCTGGCCTCTGGAATGGTCGCGGCCATGGCGGGCATCTTCTGGACGCTGCGCTACTCAAGCGCGCGCAGCGACAACGCCACCGGCCTGGAGCTGGCCGTCATCGCCGCTGTAGTCCTCGGTGGCGTGTCGGTGTTCGGCGGAAAGGGCTCCATCTGGGGATCCGTCATGGGCGTCCTCATCGTGGGCACCATCAACTACGCCCTCCGCCTCAACCGGATACCTGAGGTGGTGCTCGTCACCATCACCGGCCTCCTTCTCATCACCTCCGTCGTGGCCCCGTCGATCGGTGCCTCCTGGAGCTCTTGGCGGCATCGACGCCGTCGCAACCGGGACGTCAGTCCCACCCTCACCACTGGCGCCGTCGGCGCCTGAAAGGAATCCACAATGACCAGAAAGCCCCTCAGCCTCGCGCTGAAGCTCGGTTCCGTCGTGGCAGCGATGTCGCTGGCGCTCACCGCCTGTGGCGGCGACACGGCGACCACGCCGACGGCCTCCGGGACGACCGACAGTGACACCACATCGTCGGCCGCGCCTGCCCCCGCCGGTGACCTCTCCATCACCTTCATCCCCAAGCAGCTCAACAACCCGTACACCGACGTCGTGCTCGGTGGCGGCGAGGCGGGCGCCGAGGAGGCCGGCTTCGCCGAGGCCAACGTCGTCGGCCCGCTCGACGCGTCCGCTTCGAGCCAGGTGTCGTTCATCAACGCCGAGACGCAGGCCGGAACCAACGTCATCGTGATCGCCGCGAACGATCCCGATGCCGTCTGCCCCGCCCTGCAGGAGGCCCGCACCGGCGGCGCCAAGATCGTGGCGTTCGACTCCGACGCCAACCCCGACTGCCGCGACGTCTTCATCAGCCAGGTCGTGGCCGAGGACGTGGCCAAGATCCAGGTTGAGATGATCGCCGAGCAGATCGGCGGCGCCGGCGAGATCGCTGTCCTGTCCGCCACGGCCAACGCCACGAACCAGAACGAGTGGATCAAGTTCATGGAGGAGGAGCTCGCCTCCAATCCCGAGTACGCGGACATCGAGTTGGTGACCAAGGTCTACGGCGACGACGACGACACCAAGTCGTTCCAGGAGGCCCAAGGTCTCATGCAGGCGTACCCCAACCTAAAGGGGATCATCTCCCCCACCACGGTCGGCATCGCAGCCACCGCGCGCTACCTGTCCACCTCTGAGTACAAGGGCAAGGTCTTCCTGACCGGCCTCGGCCTACCGAACGAGATGCGCTCCTTCGTCAAGGACGGGACCGTCTCCGAGTTCGCGCTCTGGGATCCGGCACAGCTCGGATACGTGGCCGCTTACGCCGGTTTGGCCCTTGCGGACGGCACCATGACGGGCGAGACGGGCGACACGTTCACCGCAGGCGAGATGGGCGAGCGCGAGGTCGGCGAGAACGGCGTCGTGATCGTCGGGCCCCCGGTGCGCTTCAACGCCGAGAACATCGACGAGTACGACTTCTGAGTCCCCTGGTCGGCCGGCCGCACGTTGCATCTGCATCGGCGGCCGGCCGACCACCTTTTCAGGTCCTGAAAGGAACCCCCCATGTCCCTCGCTTCTCTCCCGCTGCATACCAGGCCGGCCATGCGCATCGGCCTCGTCAGTGGCGGCCTCGGCGCCTACTGGGAGCAGTTTCCCCGCCTGCTTCCACAACTTCAGGAATGCGTGGCCCACGTAGCGTCCCGGTTCGAGGAACTCGACGCCGAGGTGATCGACGCCGGTTTCGTGTCCGATGCCCAGGATTCGGTGAAGGCCGCGGAGCAGCTGCGCGTGGCCGACTGCGACCTTGTGGTCATCTACCTCACCACCTACCTCACGTCGTCGATGGTTCTGCCCATCGCTCAACGCGTCAACGCACCCGTACTCTGCATCGACCTCCAGCCCAGCGAGCGGATGGACCACGACACCTTCGACACCGGCGACTGGCTGGCCTACTGCGGCCAGTGCCCGGTCCCCGAGGTGGCCAATGTGTTCCGCCGCGCGGGCATCGAGTTCCGCTCGGTCACCGGATGGCTGCGCCAGGACGACGCATGGGACCGGATCCTGCAGTGGGTCAAGGCTGCCGGAGCGCGATCACGCCTGCGCCGCGCCCGGCACGGCCTGCTGGGCCATGTCTACCCGGGCATGCTCGACGTGTCCACCGACCTCACCACCGTCTCCACCACGTTCGGCTCTCACGTCGAAGTGCTGGAATTCGATGACCTCCGCGAGCGGGTCAACGAGGTCAGCGACACGCAGGTGGCCGAGCGGATGGACCTGGCCCGAGACATCTTTACGCTGGCGGATTCAGTCAACGATGAGGACTTCGCCTGGGGCGCCAGGGTCTCAGTCGGCCTGGACTCCTTGGTGGCGGACTTCGACCTCGACTCCCTTGCCTACTACCACCGAGGGCTGGCCGGTGAGTACCATGAGCGGCTGGCGGCCGGGATGATCCTCGGCGCCTCTCTCCTCACGGCTCGCGGCATCCCGGCCGCTGGAGAGTACGAGCTGCGCACCTCCATCGCGATGCTGACAGCTGAGGCGCTCGGCGCCGGTGGCTCCTTCACCGAGATTCAGGCCCTCAACTACATCGACAATGTGGTGGAGATGGGTCACGACGGACCAGCACACCTCGCGATCTCCGCGCGCAAGCCTCTTCTCCGCGGACTCGGCGTTTATCACGGCAAGCGCGGCTGGGGCGTCTCTGTTGAGTTCGACGTAGCTCATGGACCGGTTACCCTGCTGGGACTGGGGCAGAACCGCGACGGCAGCTACGTGTTCACGACGTCTGAGGGGAGCGTCGTCGACGGGCCGCTGCTGAGGATCGGCAACACCACCTCGCGTGTCGACTTCGGCCGTGATCCCGGCAGATGGGTCGACGATTGGAGCCAGTCCGGCGTCGGCCATCACTGGGCCCTGTGTGTGGGACACCAATCGGCGGCTGTGCGCGCCGTCGCGTCGCTCATGGGAGTGGAGCACCGTCATGTCTGAGCGTCGCCGCTACTGTTTCGAACTGCACGTCAAGCCCGACCGCCTCGAGGAGTACGCGGCCCGGCACGCGGCGGTGTGGCCGGACATGCTGCGGGCCCTCAAGGACTCGGGCTGGCACAACTACTCGCTGTTCCTCCGGCCCGACGGGCTGCTGATCGGCTACGTGGAGTCCGATGACCTGGGCGGGGCCCAGGCGGCGATGGCCCGCACCGAGGTGAACGCGCGGTGGCAGGCGGAGATGGGTGATTTCTTCGTCGACCTCGACGTCGCGCCCGACGAGGGCTTCGTCCTGCTCGAGGAGGTCTTCAACCTCGAGGACCAGCTGGCGCGTCTGGACGGTTGAGCCTCATACGGACAACCAGGCCACATCGATGACCGACGGCTGGGCGGAGAGTTGGCACAGCAGCCGGTTCTCCGCCGCCTGGGCGTAGGCCGCCAACCGGATACCGCGCTCGGTCTCCCCCAGCCCAGCGGCATACAGCTTCGCCAACGCCACGTCGACGCCGCGCAACGGCCGCGGGTCCGTGCTGATCCGGCCGAAGCCGGTGGCGGCGAAGGCCTGGCGGCCGAGGTCGTCGAAGTCACCGATCGGCCACGAGCCCGAGGCCAGCTCGATCGGGACGAGGCCGTGCAGGGCGAGGAGGACGCCGTCGAGCCGCGACGCCCGGGACAAGGCCGCCGCTGCCGATACCGACGCCTCGCTTTCGAGGGGGAGCCCGAGCGGGCCGGCCAGCGCCGCCGCGCAAGCGATCCACGCGGTGGGCTGCTCCTGATACTGCCCCACCACCCGGTCCACGGCGTCGAGCAGGTCGTCTGAGGCCCAGGCATCCAGCATGTGACGCACCGCGACGTAGGCCCACACGTCGGTGCGCGGCGCATTCGTCATCAGTTCGCCGCGCAGGATGGCCAGGTCCCGCCACGCCCCCACCTCGACGGTGGTGAGGCCACCGGCCCCCCACACCCCCACGCGGGTGAGCCCGGGCGGAGGGAACACACTGAACTCGCCGTCGTTCTCCTCCAGGCGCACACCGTCGGGGACACTGACCGTGCCGTCCGGTGCGCTGAATTCGACTCCCTGGCCGAGCGGGACATGCCTCGACCACGGGAGCCAGGAGGCCTCCCCCGGCACCTCGAGCTCCTCTCCCGGCATCGCCTCGTAGGTCCAGGCTGCGGACAGTACCTGCCGCGGGCGCAGCATCACGGACTCCTCCAGGGGGTAGCTCACGCCCACGGCGGCCGACGGCGAGCACAGGCCCCGTCGTTGCGTGATCAGCCCTGGCCCCGCGGGTGAGCGGAGCGCGATCTCCCCTGAGGCGCCGGCCATCCAGGAGACCGGCTCGTGCAGGCCCCGGACGCGCAGGACGGGCCCGGGCACCGTCAGCACGTCCGAAGAGGTGGATTCCAGAGAGATCTCGAGCCGCAGGCGCTGACCGGAGCGCACCCGCACGCTCGCGACGACCCCCGCCTCGTGCTCGACGTCCACGCCGACGGAGTCCGCGCTGGCCCGGGGATGGCCCCACCCCTCGAGGAAGTCCACAGCCAGAGAAGACAGCCGGCCCTCGCCGAGCAACTCGAAGCCGCGAGCGCTGGTGCGCGATTCGAAGGTCTCGCGCACCGCGCCGGTCACCTCTGCTGTCATCAGTCTGAACTCGTCACTTCCTGCGGGTGGGATTCCGGCACGACTGCCCGGACCACCGACCCGTCCTCGCGGTTGGCGCCCAGCACCGGATGGCTGCCTTCGAGCGATGGTAGCCGAGGCCCCTGACCGTCCAGGGCGACGGTGGTGCGGGTTCCCGGGTGCACGGTCACGTGGTCGGTGCGGACGCTGACCTCGACTGGGCCGCCCTCCTCCACCTCGAACGAGATGGATTCCGCGCGGAGGCGCACCCGCAGCCGGGACCCGCGCACCCGCAGCGGGAAGGTGAGCGACGGCCATGCCTCGGGGAGGCGTGGATCGAACGACACCAGCCCGTTGTGGTCCCGTAGCCCGGCGAAACCGTAGATCAGGGCATTCCACACCCCGCCCGTCGAGGCGATGTGCACGCCGTCGCGGGCATTGGAGTGGAGGTCCGCGAGGTCCACGTAGAGTCCGGACAGGAAGTACTGCATGGCCATGTCCTGGTAGCCCACCTCGGCCGCGATGACCGACTGCACCACACCGGACAGCGTCGAGTCCCCCGTGGTGATCGGGTCGTAGTATTCGAAGTCGGCCCTCTTCTCCTCGGCGGTGAACTGGTCCCCCTGCAGGAACAGCGCAAGCACCACGTCGGCCTGCTTCAGCACCTGGAACCGGTAGATGACGAGCGGGTGATAGTTGAGCAGCAGCGGGCGCTTGGTCTCGGGCGTGTTCTCCAGATCCCACAGCTCCGAGGAGAGGAACTTCTCGTCCTGCGGGTGGATGCCGAAGGTCTCGTCGAAGGGCACCACCATGCCCTCGGCGCATGCCTCCCACTCATCGATCTCGGCCGGATCCAGCCTGAGTGCCTCCATGACGCGACGATAGGCGCGCTGATCGGCGGCCTCCATCTCACGCATCAGCGCCGCCGCGGACCTCAGGTTGGCCCTGGCCATGACGTTGGTGAACATGTTGTTGTTCACCACCGCGGTGTATTCGTCCGGCCCGGTGACGCCGTGGATGTGGAAGCGCTGGCTGCCGTCGGCCTCACCCCGCCAGAAGCCCAGATCCGCCCACAGCCGTGCGGTCTCCACCAGGACGGCAGCCCCGTCCCGGTACATGAACTCCGTGTCACCGGTGAGCTCGCGGTACTTGGTGAAGGCGAACGCCACGTCCGCGTCGATGTGGTACTGCGCGGTGCCGGCCGCGTAGTAGGCGGATGCCTCCTCACCTGTGATGGTGCGCCACGGGAAGAGCGCGCCGCGCTGGGACATGACGGCCGCACGCTCACGGGCCTGCGGCAACAGGTTCACGCGGAACCGCAGCGCGTTGCGGGCCATCCCGGGGGCGGTGTAGATGAGGAACGGCACCATGTAGACCTCCGTGTCCCAGAAGTAGTGCCCCTCGTAGCCCGATCCCGTCACCCCCTTCGCGGCGATCCCCATCTGGTCGCTGCGGGCAGCGGCCTGCGCCAGCTGGAACAGGCACCACCGCACGGCCTGCTGAATGTGCGGATGACCCTCCACCACGACGTCGGAGTTGAGCCAGAACTCGTCGAGCCACTGGCGCTGCACGTCGTAGTAGTGCTCGAATCCGTTGTCACGGACGCGGTCCAGCGTCCGCCGGCAGCGATCCGAGAGTTCCTTGGCCGGCACCCCACGGGACGTGTGGTACGCCACGGCCTTCCGCACCCGGATGGGGACTCCCTCGGCGGCCTTGAACCTGAAGACCTGCTGTCCCACGTCGTCTTCGGTGGAGGAGATGGATTCGACGGGGTTCTCCGTGTCGACGTGGTGGTCCGTCCCCACGGCGATGCCCATGCCGGAACGGCTGGTCCGGTACGCCATCACCATGCGCTCGCCACGGTCCCAGCGCAGCTCCGGGATCAGCACGCGGGCCGTGAACGACGACGTCCGCCGCGGGTCCCAGCCCTCCGTGTCCGCGTCGGGCCTCCGGTAGTCGGTGTAGCCGTCCTGCCTGTTGACGGTGAGCGAGCTGATCACCACAGGTGCTTCTCCCCCGGACAGGATGGTCACCTCGATCTCCAGCAGCGCGAGGTGACGGTCGGTGAAGGAGACCATGCGCGAACTGCGGATCCGCACCCGCTTCCCGGCGGGTGTGCGCCAGATCACTGTCCGGGTGAGCCGCCCAGTGCGGAAGTCCAACGTCCGCTCGTAGCCGTCGAGGTCCGCCACGGACAGGACCAGCGGCTCATCGTCGACGTAGATCTTCATCAGCTTCGTGTCCGGCACGTTGACGATGGTCTGGCCGGTGTGCGCGAACCCGAAGGCCTCCTCGGCGTGCTTGATCGGCCAGCTCTCGTGGAAGCCGTTGATGAAGGTGCCGTGCGCATAGCCAGGCCGGCCTTCCTCAGGATTCCCACGCATACCGAGGTAGCCGTTGCCGACGGCGAACAGGGTCTCCGTGGTGCCGACGTCGTCTGTGCCCGGCTCAACCTCGACGAGCCGCCACTCATCCACCGGGAAACGCATCCGGTTGAGCGGATCCGCCGCGATCTCGCGGATCATCTGGTCACCAACGTTCCGAGATCCGTCACCACGAGATGGGCGCCGGCATCCAGCAGCGCGTCCGCCCCCACGCCCCGGTCCACGCCGATCACCAGCCCGAAGTGGCCCGCGGCCCCCGCCGCGACCCCCGAGATGGCGTCCTCGACCACCACCGACTCGCTGGCCAGCGCGCCCAGCAGTGCCGCCGCGCGGACGAAGGTGTCCGGCGCCGGCTTGCCCGGCAGCGACTCCTCGCGGGCGAGGTTGCCGTCGACGATGACGGGGAAGTAGCCGATCAGCCCGGCGCCGGTCAGCACGGCTCTGGCGTTGTTCGACGACGACACGACCGCCATCCGGTGATGGCTCGCCGCGAGTTGCTCGATCAGCCGCACCGATCCTGGGTAGGCGGACACGCCGTCGCGGTCGAGGACCCTGTTGAAGGCCTCGTTCTTCCGATTCCCCAACCCGCACACGGTCTCCAGGGCCGGGTCGTCGTCGGGGGTTCCCTCCGGCAGTGTGATGCCCCGCGACGCGAGGAAGTCCCGCACCCCGTCGTAGCGCGGCTTCCCGTCGACGTAGGTGTAGTAGTCGGACTGGGTGTACGGGGCCTGCCCGGGAACACCGGCCAGGAAGCTGTTGAACATCTCGTCCCACGCGTGCACGTGGACCTCCGCGGTGGGGGTGATGACCCCGTCGAGGTCGAACAGCACGGCCGCGTAAGTGCTCCAGTCCATGGCCTGAGACTAGTGCTGCGGGACAGCCGTTCGTCGGCGTTGACACCGAGGGCACCAATAGAGATTCCGGCCCTCCAGGACAACCGTGCGGATCTCGCCGCCGCACACCAGGCACGGCTGGCCGGCGCGACGGTAGACGTAGACCTCGCCCCCGTGCCGGTCCACCCGGGGGTCGCGGCCCTGGGCGTCCGGGCCATGCTGGTCCCGAACGGTGTCGATGCGGCCGTGCTCGACCGCGTACTCCATGAGCCCCACCAGATCTGCCCACAGGGTGAGCCAGGTGCGCTCGTCGATCCGGGTGCCGGGCACGGTGGGATCGAGGCGGTGCCGGTACAGCACCTCCGCCCGGAAGATGTTGCCCACGCCGGCGGCAACGCGCTGATCCATGAGGAGCGCGGCGATCGACTTGCCGGAGCGACGCAGCCTGGCGTAGCCCTTGGCGGGGTCCGCGTCGGCGCGCAGCGGGTCGGGCCCGCTCGCCTCCACCACGGCCTCGCGTTCGGCGGGGGTGATGGTGCGGCACCACTGCGGCCCGCGGAGGTCGGCGGCGGTGACGCCGTCGTCGATGCGCAGGCGCACCTGCCCCCGCGGCGAGGCGAGGGGTTCGAGCTGCAGCTTGCCGATCAGCCCGAGGTGAATGTGGACGACATCGCCGGTGGCGAAGTCGATGAACAGATGTTTGCCCACCGCCTCACCTCGATCCAGCACCGCGCCGTCGAGGCCTGCCGCGTCGAAGCGACCCTGCGGCGACGACACGGACACCGGCCGGCCGCCGAACGTGTCGGTCAGGGCGCCGGCGAGTCGGTGGATGACGTGACCCTCGGGCATCGCCCCAGCCTAACCCGGGTCTAGCATGGCCCCATGAGCGAGGAGCAGGGCCGCCGCGAGTTCGGCCGCGACGGGATCTCGGGCCTGGTGGACCGCCACCGCGCCCTGAGGGTACGGCTCCTCTCGCGCCCACGCCGCGACGCCGAGCCGGAGATCAGCGAGCCTCGTACTCCGCCAGCTGGTCGATCCGACGCTGGTGGCGCTCGTCGCCGCTGAACGCCGTGGCCAGGAAGGTGGCGACGATCTCGTAGCCCGCCTCGAGGCTCTGCATCCGGCCACCCAGGGCGATGACGTTGGCGTCGTTGTGCTCGCGGGTGAGGCGAGCCAGTTCCACATTGTTGGCGAGCGCGGCCCTGATGCCCTTCACCTTGTTGGCGGCGATCTGCTCACCGTTGCCGGAGCCGCCGAGCACGATCCCCAGGGAACCCGGCTCCGCGACCACCGCCTCCGCGCACGGGATGATCAGCGGCGGGTAGTCGTCGAGCGCCTCGTAGGTGTGTGCGCCGTGGTCGACGACGTCGTGGCCGTCGGCGCGCAGGCGCTCCACGAGGTAGTTCTTCAGCTCGAACGCAGCATGGTCGGTGGCAATGTGGACTCGCATGGGGCAACTATTCCACCCCGGCGGGACCTTCCCGCAGGAGGGCCATGAAGCCGGACTCGTCGAGGATCCGCACGCCCAACTGCTCCGCCTTCGCCGCCTTGGATCCCGCGTTGTCCCCGATCACGACGAAATCCGTGTTCTTGCTGACGGAGCCGGCGGCCTTGCCGCCGCGGCTGAGGATGGCCTCCTTCGCCTCGTCGCGCGAGAATCCCTGCAGCGTGCCGGTGACGACCACGGTGAGTCCCTCCAGCGTGCGCGGCGCAGACTCGTCCACCTCGTCGGCCATCCGGACGCCGGACGCGGCCCAGGCCTCGACGATGTCCCGGTGCCAGTCCACGCCGAACCAGGCGGTAATGGACTCCGCGATCACCCGCCCCACGCCGTCCGCCGACGCGAGCTCGTCGAGGGACGCCGCGCGGATGGCCTCCATGGATCCGAACCGGGCCGCCAGCGATCGCGCGGCCGTGGGCCCCACGTGACGGATGGACAGCGCGACGATCACCCTCCACAGTGGCTGGGACTTCACGGCCTCAAGGTTCGCCAGCAGCTTCTCCCCCTGCGCCGACAGCACGCGCGCGTCGCGGCCCGCCCGGGTGTACAGGTCCGTGCGCAGGAGGTCCTCAGCGGTGAGCGTGAACAGCGCGCCCTCGTCGGTGAGCAGGCCGGTGGCGAGGAGCTCTCCGGCGCCCTCCCAGCCCAGGGCCTCGATGTCGAAGGCTCCCCGCGAGGCGAGCGCGAACAGCCGCTCCCGTAGCTGGCTCGGGCAGCTCCGCGAGTTGGGGCAGCGAATGTCCTTGTCCGTCTCCTTCTCCGGGCGCAACTCGGTCCCGCAGGACGGGCAGAGAGACGGCATGACGAACGGCCGCTGGGTGCCGTCGCGGAGCGCGACGACGGGGGCCACGATCTCGGGGATCACGTCCCCCGCCTTCCGCAGGACCACCGTGTCGCCGATGAGCACGCCCTTGCGCTCCACCTCGAACGCGTTGTGCAGCGTGGCCATCTCCACCGTCGACCCGCTGACGAACACCGGTTCCATCACCCCGTACGGCGTGACCCGACCCGTGCGGCCCACGTTGACGCGGATGTCCAGCAGCTTCGTGGTGACCTCCTCCGGCGGAAACTTGTACGCGATCGCCCAGCGGGGCGCGCGCGACGTGGCGCCCAGCCGATCCTGCTCGGCGAGGTTGTCCACCTTGACGACGATGCCGTCGATCTCATGGCTCAGGTCATGGCGGTGCTCGCCATGGTGGCGCACGAACGCCGCGACCTCGCGCGGGGAGGACACGACGGTGAAGGTGTCCGGCACGGGCAACCCCCACTCCCCCAGACGGGCGTACGCCTGACTCTGGTGCGTGAACTCGATGCCCTCGACGGCGCCGATGCCGTGGACCAGCATGCGCAGCGGCCGCGACGCCGACACGGCCGGGTTCTTCTGCCGCAGCGAGCCGGCCGCCGCGTTGCGTGGATTCGCGAAGGGGGGCTTACCCGCCTCCACCAGGCTCGCGTTCAGCTCCTCGAAGCCGGAGACGGGGAAGAACACCTCGCCGCGCACCTCCAGGACTGCCGGCACGTCTCCGGTGAGGCGTTGCGGGACGCCGCTGATGGTGACGACGTTGGGAGTCACGTCCTCCCCCACCCGCCCGTCGCCGCGGGTGGCCGCGACCGTGAGCCTCCCGTCGAGGTACAGCAGGTTGACGGCCAGGCCATCGATCTTGAGCTCGCACAGGTACTGCTCGGCAGGTGTGCGGGCGAGCCAGGCGGTGAGTTCCTCGTCCGAGAACACGTTGTCCAGCGACATCAGCCGACGGCGGTGCTGCACGGGTGCGAAGTCCGTCACCTGCGCCGCCCCGACCCGTTGGGTGACGGAGTCGGGTGTCACCAGAGACGGATGCTCGACTTCGAGGGCGGCCAGGTCCCGCATCGCCTCGTCGTACTCCGCGTCCGACATGGTGGGGGAATCGGCCCCGTAGTAGGCGTCCTGAGCCTCGGCCAGGAGAGTGTTGAGCTCCGTCCACCGGCGCCGCAACGCAGGGGAGGTCACCCCCGATTCGGCCCCGACGTGCTCGCTCATGAGCCCCATCGTTCCACACGCCCACGACGCTTCCACGGCACATTCGGGGCGGAAATCCCACCCCTGCGACCGGTTGCATAGAACAATGAGGCGCAGTGAGGCGCCGATGCGGCGTCGCAGAACCATCACTAGGAGCACTCCATGGCCACGGCGAACATCACTCGCGACGAAGCGACCGCCCGGTCGCGGGTCATCTCGACAGTGGCGTACCGGGTCACCGTCGACCTCACCGGCCGAGAGGTCGGGGAGCCGGAGAGGAGCTTCGTCTCCACCACCGAGCTCTCACTGGCCGCCCACGGCGGGGAGACGCACCTGGACCTCATCGCCGAGGAGGTCCGCGAGGCGTCGTTGGACGGCGTGCCCTTCGACGCCTCGGCGTTCGACGGCTACCGCCTGCCGCTGCCTCCGCTCACGGAGGGACCCCACGAGATCCGGATCGTCGCCGTGTGCCGGTACTCCAACACGGGCGAGGGCCTGCACCGCTTCGTCGACCCTGCCGACGGCCGGACCTACCTCTACACCCAGTTCGAGGCGGCCGACGCGCGGCGCATGTACGCCACCGCCGAGCAGCCGGACCAGAAGGCCACCTTCCAGCTCACCGTGCTCGCCCCCAGCGAGTGGCTGGTGTTCACCAACGCGCCCAGCGTGGCACCCTCCGATATCGGCGACGGGTTCGGCCGGTTCGAGCACGCACCCACGCCGCGGATCTCCACCTACATCACCGCGTTGGTGGCGGGCGAGTTCCACGTGCAGCGCGGCGTGATCGCCTCCGCAGCCGGTGAGGTGCCCGCCTCCGTCGCCTGCCGGCAGTCGCTGGCGCAGTATCTGGATGTCGACCGGATCCTCACCACCACGCAGCGCGGGTTCGAGGTGTTCGAGAACGCGTTCGGGGTTGCCTACCCGTTCGGCACCTACGACCAGATCTTCGTGCCCGAATTCAACGCCGGCGCCATGGAGAACGCGGGCTGCGTCACGTTCCGCGACGAGTACCTCTTCCGGTCCCGGGTGACCAGCCGCGAGCTCGACGCCCGCGACAACACGATCCTGCACGAGCTGGCGCACATGTGGTTCGGCGACCTGGTGACCATGCGCTGGTGGGACGACCTCTGGCTGAACGAGTCGTTCGCCGAATGGGCCTCGCACTTCGCCAACAACGAGATCGCGAAGGCCTTCGACACCGGCGCGGACCCGTGGGCCTCGTTCAGCAACGAGCGCAAGGCCTGGGCCTACCTGCAGGACCAGCTGTCCACCACGCACCCCATCGCGGCGGACATGTCGGACCTGGAGAAGGTGGAGCAGAACTTCGACGGCATCACCTACGCCAAGGGCGCCTCCGTGCTGAAGCTGCTCGTCTCGCTCGTGGGCAGCGACGCATTCCTCGCCGGCGTGACCCAGTACTTCCGCAAGCACGCCTACGGCAACACCGAGCTCTCGGATCTGCTGGACGAGTTGGAGGCCGCCTCCGGACGCGACCTGTCCTGGTTCTCGGCCCAGTGGCTGGAGACCTCGGGGGTCAACACGCTGGCACCGGACTTCGACGTCGACGACGAAGGCCGGTTCACGCGGTTCGCGGTGCAGCAGACCGCCCACCCGGGGTGGCCCACGCTGCGCACCCACCGCCTCGGCATCGGCCTCTACTCGCTCGATGACGACGGTTCTCTCACGCGCCGGCACTACCGCGAGGTCGACGTCGACGGTGAGAGCACGGACCTGCCTGAGCTGGTCGGTGCCGAGCGGGGCGACGTGGTGCTGCTCAACGACGGCGACCTCACCTACGCCAAGGTGCGCCTCGACGCGGAGTCCTCACGCGTGTTGGTGGCTCACATCGGCGACCTGAGGGATCCCCTGGCGCGCGCGGTCGCGTTCACGTCGTTCTGGGAGATGACGCGCGACGCCGAACTGCGGGCCCAGGACTACGTGCAGTTGGCGCTGGCGGGGCTCCCGACCGAGCGGGACATGGCGGCCGTGTCCACGCTGCTGGGTCAGGCGGTCACGGCCTCCCTGGCGTTCACCGCACCCGAGCTGCGCGCCGAGGCCAACATCAAGCTCGTCGCCGGGCTGGCCCGCCTGCTCAAGGGCAGCGCCGCCGGTTCCGACGAGCAGGTGCTCATCGCCAAGGCGCTCATCGCCAGCATCCGGGCGGCCGAGGGCGTTGATCTGCTCAAGGGCTGGCTCGTCGGGGAGGAGGTGCCCGAGGGCCTGGCCATCGACACGGGGATGCGCTGGGCCATCACGGCGGCGCTGGCCAAGCTGGGCGCCATCGGCGAGGTCGAGATCGCCGCCGAGCTAGAGCGAGACAAGACGTCCGCGGGGGCCGAGCAGGCCGCAGGCGCCGGGGCGTCCCTGCCCACCGTCGAGGCGAAGATCGAGGCCTGGACCCGCGCCACTGACGACCCGTCGATCCCCAACGAGACCCATCGCGCCCTGTGCATGGGGTTCTGGCGCTACGGCCAGGAGGAGGTGCTCGAGCCCTACCCCGCTGCCTACCTGGACCTGCTGGGCAAGATCTCACGCCGCGAAGGCACCTGGGCGGATCGCGGCTACGCGACCATCGGCACGGCCCTGCGCTGGCTGTTCCCCACGCCGCTGGCCGACGAGGATCTGGTGGCCACCATCGAGGCCTGGCTCGCCGACAACGAGCCCAGCGAGCAGGTCAGGCGCGCGGTGACTGAGCGCCTCGACGAGGCCAAGCGGGCGCTCCGCGCGCAGGCCAGAAGCCTCGCGGCTCACTGACGCCTCCAGGGGGATCAGGCCTTGCGGACCGGCTCCAGCTCGGTGCGGGCCTGTTCCTCGCGCTGTCGGCGGGCGAGCTTCGGCCCGAAGGCGAGCAGCGCGACGACCGCCCCGAAGGCCAGAGGGCCGATGACGGTCAGCATGAGCAGGGTCAGATCCGACGCGGGCTCCGGCTGGGGCCAGCCCGGGAGGACCTCAAGGGGGAGCAGAATCATGGGGGCACTGTATCCGATGGCACCTACTGCGGACAGACCTCCCGCCGCGCCCCGGCACCCGTGCGGTAGATTTCCCACGGACCAGGAGGTGCGATGGAACGAGCCCCACGGACGGTGCTGACCGCAGACGAGATGGCTTACGCGTTGACCCGCATGACCCACGAGATCCTCGAGCGCAACCACGGAGGCGACGGCGTGCTCCTCCTCGGGATCCTCACCCGCGGCGCTCCGTTGGCCGAGCGGATCGCGGCGGTCGCGGAGCAGCAGGGGCACCACCTGCCCGTCGGCAGGCTCGACATCACCATGTACCGCGACGACCTGCGCGCCCAGCCCACCCGGCCGGTGGGGCGCACCGTTCTGCCGGAGAGCGTCGACGGCAAGGTGGTGGTGCTCGTCGACGACGTGCTCTACTCCGGCCGGACCGTCCAGGCCGCGCTGCACGCCTTGGCGGACCTCGGACGCCCCCGCGCCATCCAACTGGTCACGCTCGTCGACCGGGGGCATCGGGAGCTGCCCATCCAGGCCGACGTCGTGGGCAAGCACCTGCCCACCGCGCGGGACGAGCGGGTGCGCGTGGCCGTGCGGGAATTGGACGGCGAAGACCTGGTCACGATCGAACGGACGGCCCCGTGAAGCACCTGCTCAGCATCGCCGACCTCAGCGTCGAGGAGATCACCTCCATCCTGGAGCTGGCCGAGGAGATGCACGACGTGCAGAGCCGGCCCATCAAGAAGCTGCCGGCACTGCGCGGTCGCACCGTCGTCAATCTCTTCTTCGAGGACTCCACCCGAACCCGCTCGTCGTTCGAGCTGGCCGCGAAGTGGCTCTCGGCGGACGCGATCAACGTCTCGGCGAAGGGCTCGTCGGTGTCCAAGGGCGAGTCGATGCGCGACACGCTCCTCACCCTCGACGCGATGGGCGTCGACGCGATCATCATGCGCCACGCCGGGTCCGGGGCCGTGCGCCAGGCCGCCGGCTGGGTACGGGCCTCGATGATCAACGCCGGCGACGGCATGCACGAGCACCCCACCCAGGCGCTGCTGGACGCCCACGCGATGCGGCGGCATCTGGCCGGGCACGGCCTGGGCGAGCTCGCCGGCAAGCGCGTCGCGATCACCGGCGACCTGCTCCACTCGCGCGTGGTGCGCTCCAACGTGCTGCTGATGGCCAAGCTCGGCGCCTCCGTCGTGCTGGTCGCGCCGCCCACCCTGCTGCCGCCCGGCGTGGAGACGTGGGGCGTGGACGTCAGCCACGAGCTCGACCCGGTGTTGGCGGAGGCGGACGTGGTGATGATGCTGCGCGTGCAGCGGGAGCGCATGAGCGGCGGATTCTTCCCCTCGGAACGCGAGTACATCGACGGCTACGGCCTCACGCCGCGTCGGCTGGCCATGCTCAAGGACACCGCCTGTATCGCGCACCCCGGACCGATGAACCGCGGCCTGGAGATCTCGTCGGCAGCAGCCGACTCGGCGCGCTCCATCATCCTCGACCAGGTCTCGTCCGGGGTCGCGGTGCGGATGAGCGTGCTCTACCACCTGCTCGCAGGAGAGGAACAGAGATGACGGCAACCGTGCTCCGTGGGGTACAGCTCCCCGACGGCACCCGCAGCGACCTCGTCATGCAGGACGGAGTCTTCGTCGACTCAGCGCCCCGGGAGGCCACCGTCGTCGACTGCGACGGCCTGCTGGCGCTGCCCGGCCTGGTCGACGTGCACACGCACCTGCGGGAGCCGGGTCGGGAGGACACGGAGACCGTGCTGAGCGGCTCGCGGGCCGCCGCCCGCGGCGGGTTCACCGCCGTCCTGGCCATGGCCAACCTCACCCCGGTCACCGACACCGCCGAACGGGCCGAGCACGTGCACGGCCTCGGTGTCGCGGCGGGGCTGGTGGACGTGGCGGTCATCGGGGCCATCTCGAAGGGCCTCCGCGGCGAGGAACTGGCCGAGCTCGGCCTGATGAACCGCTCCCGAGCCCGGGTCACCGTGTTCTCCGACGACGGCATGTGCGTCCAGAACGCTGCGCTGATGCGGCGGGCGCTGGAGTGGGTCAAGCCGTTCGGTGGGGTGATCGCCCAGCACTCGCAGGACTCCAACCTCGCCGGGCCGGGTGCGTGCTGCCACGAGGGCGAGCTGTCCGGACGCCTCGGGCTGGGTGGCTGGCCGCCCGTGGCCGAGGCCACGATCATCGCCCGCGACGCGATGCTCGCCGAGGCGACGGGGTCGCGGCTGCACGTGTGCCACGTCACCAGCGCCGAGGGCGTCGACGTGGTGCGCTGGGCGAAGGCGCGCGGCATCGACGTCACCGCCGAGGTGACCCCGCACCACCTGCTGCTCGGCACCGAGGAGTTGGTGAACTACGACACCGTCTACAAGGTCAATCCCCCGCTGCGCACGTCGGAGCACATCGAGGCCCTGCGCGCGGCGTTGGCCGACGGCACCATCGACGTGGTGGGCACCGACCATGCCCCGCACGCGCCCCAGGACAAGGACCACGCGTTCATCGACGCCAAGCCGGGCATGCTCGGACTCGAGCAGGCACTGTCCGCAGTGATGGAGACGATGGTGCTGACCGGCCGGATGGACTGGGCGTCGGTAGCCGAGCGCATGAGCCATGCCCCCGCCCGGATCGCGCGGCTCGCCGGTCAGGGGCGGCCCCTCGCCGTGGGCGAGCCCGCCAACGTGGTGCTGGTGGACCCTGCGCGGCGTTCGACGGTGGATCGCAACGCCTCCGCGTCCTTGAGCCGCAACAACCCGTACCACGGGCGCGACCTCCCGGACCCCGTCGAGGCCACGTTCCTGCGCGGGCGGGAGACCTTCCGGAGGGCTTGACGGGCGGTCGCGGCACGACGCCCCGCCGTTCGCTCTAGGCTCGGCGTATGAGGTTCCACTACCGCTCCCCCGGCGGCTGGTTGAACGACCCGCACGGGATCGTCCACCGGCCGGACGGCTACCACCTGTTCCACCAACACGCACCGTCGTCGACTGCATGGGACAAGGGCATTCACTGGGGACACGCCGTCGGCGAGGACCTCGTCAGCCTGAGTTATGTGGGCTCGGCCCTGGAGCCGGGAGACGGAGACGAGGGCGTCTGGACGGGGTGCATCGTCGTGGACGAACGCGGCCCGATCGCCTACTACACCTCGGCCCGCGAACCCGTGCTGGGGTGGGCCGTGATCCGCACCGCTCGGCCGCTCGATGACGGGTTGCGCGCCTGGGCCAAGGGCCCGGTCGTCGCGGAGAAGCCGGAGGGCCTCGGCATCAAGGACTTCCGCGACCCCTTCGTCCTGCGCGACGGCGATCTCTGGCGCATGATGGTGGGCTCGGATTCCGCGTCGGGGCACGCCATGATGCACGGGTATGTCTCAACCGACGGCGAGACCTGGACCTACGACGGCGTGGCGCTCAGCCGCCACAAGGACGAGACCGACGGCGCCTGGATGGGCGCCCTGTGGGAGTGCCCGCAGGTGATCGAGGTGGACGGCACCTGGGTGATGCTCACCTCGGTGTGGGAGAACGGAGAGCTGCACTACGCCGGCTACGCGCTGGGAGACTTCAGCGGCGGGCGTTTCACCGCCCGGTCCTGGGGTCGCCTCAGCTACGGCACCTACTACGCGCCCACCGTCTTCCGCGACGCCGAAGGGCGGCCCTGCATGATGTCGTGGATGCGTGAGGTAAGTGGCGACGGCTGGACTGGCTGCCTGTCGATCCCCTATGTGCTGAGCGTGGTGGACGGCCGGCTCATTGCGACCCCGCATCCGGACCTTGGCCGTCACGCCTCTCCGGGGACGGCAGAGCGCTTCACGTGGATGCCGGAGGGGCTGCTCGAACCCGCCGAGGGCGTGCGCCTGGAGGCAGTCGACGGGGAGCTTCGCCTCTGCACGCCCGCGATCACGGCCGCCATGCCCTACGACGGCGACGCCGTCGAGGTGGTGCTGGATGACGAGGTCATCGAAGTGATCGGAGGCCGCGGAATCCTCGGAGGGCCTACGCGCTGACGGTCACTCGACGTGGCCGGCGGCCAGCAACCTGCGGAGTTCGATCCGTCGCATGGTGAGGAGTTCGCGCCTCACGTGCCCGCCCCATTCGGGATCCGCCATGAGCGTGGGGAGCTCGGCCGGGAGGATCTGCCAGGACACGCCGAACTCGTCGCGCAGCCACCCGCAGGCCTGTTGCTCGCCGGACTCGCCGATCAGGGCGTCGGAGAAGGTGTCGATCTGTTCCTGCGTGTCACAGGGGACCTGGAACGAGATGGCCTCGCTGGGCGCGACCCGGGCGCCGTTCATGGCGGTGAAGTGGCACCCGAGGACGGTGAAATCCACCATCAGCACAGCACCGTCCGGCCCCAGCTGCACACGGGGCGGCATCCCGCCGAAGATCTCGACGTAGCGCGTGGCCGCGCGCTCCGCCTCGGTAGCAAACCAGAGCGTGGTCGTGAGGCGCATGACGGATCCAATCGACTTGGTGCCGGGTTGCAGTCGATTTTGCCAGATGGGCTCGTCCGGGGTGTCGACGGGGACGGAAGTCCCTTCGTCGGCCGCTGGTGCCGAAGCGGAGGCCGCCTACGCAACTGACAGGTTCCAGCGTCGGTTCTGACCGGTCAGACCCGGCTAGAACCGACACTGGGTTCCTCCGCGGGGCACCTCGCGCATGCACCCACCGTTCCGGTCCAGCCACGGGCAGCGAGTGCCGCGCCGACCTGGCGCGCGACGGTGCACGCCGACTGGACCACGGCGCCCCAGCCGTAGCGGAGCGTGAGCAGGTCCTCGCTGATTGCGTGCTCGTTGTCGCGCATCATGTCCTTGGACCAGTCGCGGTGATCCCGCATGCCGTCGAGTTCCACGATCATCGACTCCTCCACGTAGAGCGTGTCCGTCCGACCCGCCGCCTTCTTGACCTGGCGTTCTGGAATCGGCAATCCGTGCGGCA
The DNA here is from genome assembly GCF_055326215.1 of Tessaracoccus pujii. NCBI lineage: Bacteria > Bacillati > Actinomycetota > Actinomycetes > Propionibacteriales > Propionibacteriaceae > Tessaracoccus > Tessaracoccus pujii. The sequence goes on from NZ_JBUZNP010000003.1 coordinate 330,898, forward strand.
CGAGCACCCGCCGGTGGAACCGCCACTCCAAAGCGCTCTCGATTCCGTCAGCAGCCGAGCCACAGAGTTCGCGGATGAGCGCGGAGTGCCGCGTGCGACTTCGGGCATCCAGGGCGGCGACGATCTTCGACGGGACCGACTTACCCCGCGCCAAGGCGGCGGTCAGGGCGGCCACCGTCGAGTCCTCGTCGGACCGATTCGCCAGGTCCAGGATCGCCTCTTCCACGCAGGAGCGCCGGAAGTGCCCTCGTGGCGTGCGCAGGCCCCGCCTGAAGCGCACTTGGTAGGCGCCCACTGTGATGTCGTCGCGGTGCGCCGGCGCCCACACCTCCAACTCCGACGGTGCGTCGCGAAGGACGCCGTGCAGATACGCGCTTGCGGCGCCGCTCAGGGTGGCGCTCACGCCGCCCCTCAGTAGACCTGACCAGGCCGCCGTCTCCCAGGTCGCGTCCCTGGTGATGTACAGGCCGTCGGCGACCCTCGTCCAGCCCCTGCTCAGGCGCGCCAACCCATGGCGGGTGACCCCGTCGCCGAGCACCTGCTGCGCGGTCAGAGCACCGGCCTGGTCCGCGGCCACCCTAATGAGCCCTGGGGACAGCTGCTGGGCGCGGCGCATGCAGGCGAGTGTGTCCGGCCCGGACGAGGACCAGGCCGGTGCACGCCCACACGGACAACACCTGGATCAGATGGACAACACCCCCCCGCTCCAGCGTCGGTTCTGACCGGGCAGTCCCGGCTAGAACCGACGCTGGAGTGTCGGCGGGCGGTGGCAGACTTGCCGGCATGACGGAGCCCCTCGACCTGTTCTCCGCGCCCACGCGCGGGTGGTTCGAGGGCGTGTTCGCCGGGCCGACGGCGGTGCAGGCGGAGGCCTGGGCGACGATCGCCCGCGGGGAGCACGCGCTCGTCGTCGCGCCGACCGGGTCGGGCAAGACGCTGGCGGCGTTCCTCTGGGCGCTGGACCGGTTGGCTTCACGGCCGCGGACGCCCGGCACCACCGTCGTCTACGTGTCGCCGCTCAAGGCGCTGGGGGTCGACGTGGAGCGCAACCTCCGCGCCCCGCTCACCGGAATCCGGCTCACCGCCGAACGCCTGGGCATGCCGTTTCCGGACATCAGCGTCGGCGTCCGCAGCGGCGACACCTCCTCCCGCGAACGCGCCGCCCTGGTGCGGCGGCCGCCGGACATCCTCATCACGACGCCCGAGTCGCTCTATCTCATGCTCACCAGTTCGGCGCGAGCCACCCTCACCGGCGTCGAGACGATCATCGTCGACGAGATCCACGCCGTGGCGGGCACCAAGCGCGGCAGCCACCTGGCGCTCAGCCTGGAGCGCCTCGATGCTCTGGTGGGGCACGACGTGCAGCGCGTGGCCCTGTCCGCCACCGTGCGGCCCATTGAGCGGGTGGCGGCGTTCCTGGGCGGCGACCGCACGGTCTCCGTCGTCGCACCCCCTTCCCACAAGGAGTGGGACGTCCAGGTGCGGCTGCCCGTCGAGGACATCACTGACCCGGGCCCACCGCCGAACGCGCCGCAGCCCACGGATCCGCTGCTCGGCGGCCCCGGCACCGACACCCTCGCGGTGGACGCCCCGCCCACGTCGTCGGTGTGGCCACACATCGAACAGGAGGTCTACGAGACCGTCAGCGCAGGCCGCTCGACGCTGGTCTTCACCAACTCACGGAGGGTGGCCGAGCGGCTGACCGGTCGGCTCAACGAGTTGTGGGCCGCCGAGCACGCCCCCGAGACGCTGCCCGACAAGCCGGACAAGCCCCCGGCCCAGGTGATGGCCCCCGTGGACACCGTCCGCGGGGCACCCCTGGTGATCGCGCGGGCCCACCACGGCTCGGTGAGCAAGGAGGCGCGAGCCGAGATCGAGGCCGCGCTGAAGTCGGGCGAGTTGCGCTGCGTGGTGGCCACCAGTTCGCTGGAGCTGGGCATCGACATGGGGGCGGTGGACCGCGTGATCCAGGTGGGCGCGCCACCGTCGGTGGCGAGCGCGCTACAGCGGATCGGGCGTGCCGGGCACATGGTGGGGGCCGTGTCATCGGGCGAGGTCTACCCCCTGCACCGTGGAGACCTCGCGCCGGCTGTCGTCACCACCGAGCGGATGCTGGCCGGGCAGATCGAGGAGCTGACCGTCCCGCGCCACCCGCTCGACGTGCTGGCGCAGCAGACCGTTGCGGCCACGGCCGCCGCAGGTGAGACCGGCCTCGACCTCGACGCCTGGTTCGCCACCGTGACCCGCGCGCATCCCTACGCCCGCCTGGACCGCTCGCTGCTGGACTCCGTCGTCGAACTGCTCACCGGCGCCTACCCGTCGGCGGACTTCGGCGAGCTGAGGGCGAGGCTGATCCACGGCGACGACGGCCGCCTCTACCCCCGCCCGGGCGCGCTCCGCCTGGCCGCCACCTCCGGCGGCACCATCCCGGACCGCGGCATGTTCGGCGTGTTCCTGGTGGGCGACGAGGCCGGCGCCCGCCGCGTCGGCGAGTTGGATGAGGAGATGGTGCACGAATCCCGCGTCGGCGACGTGTTCACCCTCGGCGCCTCCGCGTGGCGGATCGAGGAGATCACCCGTGACCAGGTGAGAGTCACCCCTGCGCCCGGCAGGACGGGCCGGCTTCCCTTCTGGCGTGGCGACGACGAGGGGCGCCCGGCGGAACTCGGGCGCCAGATCGGCATGCTGCACCGCGAGGTGGCCCGCGCCACGGACCGGCTGGACCGGCCCTACGTGGACTCCCACACCCGCACGAACCTCGCCACCTACATCGCCGAGCAGCGGGCTGCGACAGGGGCGCTGCCGGACGAGTCGACGGTGGTGATCGAGCGGTTCCGCGACGAGCTGGGCGACTGGCGGGTCGTCGTGCACTCCCCGTTGGGGCGCCGGCTGCTGGGCGCGTGGTCCCTGGTGATGGCGGAGTCGCTGTCGCGGGCGGCCGGTGTCGACGTGCAACCGGTGGCCTCCGACGACGGCATCGTCCTGAGGCTCCCGGACTGCGACGCCGTCGACAGGCTCCCGGAGCTGCTCGTCGCGGAGGCCGACGACGTGGCCGAGATCGTCACCAGCCAGGTGGGCGGCACGGCCCTGTTCGCCGGGCGCTTCAGAGAGTGCGCCGCACGTGCCCTGCTGCTGCCCCGGCGCACCCCGGGCCGCCGGGCGCCGCTGTGGCAGCAGCGCCAGCGCGCCGCGCAACTCCTTGAGGTGGCCCGCCACCACCCCCGCTTCCCCATCATCATCGAGACGGTGCGCGAGGTGACGCAGGACGTCTACGACCTGCCCGGGCTCGTCGCCCTGACCCGCGCCATCCGCGCCGGCGGGGTGAGGCTCGTGGAGGTGGTCACCGAGCAGCCCAGCCCCTTCGCCGCGACACTCCTCTTCCGCTATTCCGGTGCGTTCCTCTACGACGGCGACACCCCCCTGGCCGAGCGCCGCGCCGCCATGCTGTCCATGGATCCCGAGCTGCTCGCCGCCGCGCTCGGCACCCTGGATCTCCGCGACCTGCTGGACCCGGACGTCGTCGCCGACGTGGTGGCCGAGCTCCAACACACCGCGCCGACCCGCCGAGCCACCACGCCCGACGACCTGGCCGAGCTGCCCCGACTGCTCGGGCCCATCCCGTGGTCGGCCCTCGTCGAGCGGACCAGCCTCGCGGACATCGACGACGCCGTGGCCTCGCTGGGCACCAGGGTCGCGGTGGTGCGGCTGGCAGGCGAGCCGCACCTGGTGGCCGCCTCAGACCTCGCGCTACTCCGCGACGCTCTCGGCATCCCCCTCCCGGCGGGCTACTCCGCGCCGGCGGTCGCCCCGGGCCGCGACCCCCTCACCCAGCTCGTGGCCCGCTTCGCCAGAACACACGGCCCATTCACCGCAGAGGAGGTAGCCCGGGCGCTCGGCCTCGGCCCGGCCACGGTGGGCCTGGTGCTGGATCGCGAGTCCGGCGCGCGGAGGCTCACGGTGGGGCGGTTCACCCCTGGCATCACCGACGCCGAGTATGTGGACCCGGAGGTCCTCCGCCGGCTTCGCGCCCGCAGCCTGGCCAGGGCCCGGGCCGAGCTGCAGCCCGTCTCCCGCACCGGCTACGCCAGGTTCCTGGCCGCCATCCACCAGGTGGACGACCGGCCGCCCTCCGGCCCCGACGAGGTGCTGATGGCCCTGCAGAGACTCGCTGGCGTCGCCCTTCCGGCTAGCGCCTGGGAGACGCAAATCCTGCCCGCCAGGCTCAGGGGCTACTCCCCCGCCCACCTCGACGCGCTCCTGGCGGAGTCCGAGGTGGTCGTCCGCGGCCGCGGCTCGGCCGGCCCGAACGACCCCCTCATCGCGCTGGTCCCGGCGTCGGACCTGGACCTCATCGCACGGCCCGACGCGCCGCCCGATGAGGACACAGTCATCCTGGCGCAACGCCTCGCCGACGGCGACGGAACGTTCGCGGCCCTCCGCGCGTCGCATCCCGACGGCGCGTCCGCGGACCTGGCCGACGCCCTGTGGCGAGCCGTGGAACAGGGCGTGGCGGCGCCCGCCTCGATGTCCCCGGTCAGGGCACGGGTCGGCGGCACCACGCGAGGGGCGCACAAGGCGAGACGCCCCTCGCCCCGGCGCAGGGCCCGTCTGCCCAGGCCCACCCGCGCGCTCCTCGATGGTGGAGGCACGCTCACGCCGCCCACCGGGACGGGCCGCTGGTACCGCGTCCGCGATCCCGAGCTCGCCCCCGGTGACGCTGCGCTGGCCACGGCCTCGTCCTGGCTCGAGCGCCACGGCGTCGTCACCCGCGGCGGCGTCACCGCCGACGGCACGCCCGGCGGGTTCGCGGCGGCCTATCGGCTGCTGGCGGAACTGGAGGTGGCCGGGAAGGTGGTGCGCGGCTACGTCGTCGAGGGCCTCGGCGGCGCCCAGTTCACCACACGCGACGTGATCGAACAGGTCAGGACGTTCGCGGACTCTCCGGACCGCACCGACTGGCCCTCGGGCGTCGAGGATCCGGGCGCCATCGTCCTGGCCGCCCTGGATCCGGCGAACCCCTACGGCAGCATCCTGCCCTGGCCCGATCATCCGACGGCCCGCCCGGCTCGGGCGGCGGGGGCTCTCGTGGTGTTGGCCGACGGCGTGTGCCTGGCCCATCTGACCCGGGGCGGACGCACCTTGACGCTCTTCGCCGACGCGGAGACCCGCCCGGACCGCGCCCGCCTGGTGGCGCGCGCGCTACTCGGCGCCATCGCCGAGGGCCGCATGGAGCGGCTGCGCATCGAGGAGATCGACGGACACCGCGTCGGCGCCTCCGGCCTGGAGGCCGCGCTCCGGGAGGCCGGTGGCAAGATCTCCCCCAAGGGCATCGTCCTCGAGGCGCGCGGTGCCTGAGGGAGACTCCGTCTGGCGGCTCTCGCGACGCCTCCAACCGCTGGTGGGACGGAGGATCGACTACAGCCAGTTCCGGGTCCCGCGGCTCGCGACAGCCAGCCTCACCGGCGCGACGATCACGCGCGTGTGGGCCCACGGCAAGCACCTGTTCTGGCGATGCGACGAGCGGATCCTGCACACGCACCTGCGGATGGAGGGCACCTGGCGTCTCCACCCCGTCGGTCAGAGGTGGAGCCTGCCTTCCCACACTGCGCGTCTTGTGGTGCGGGTCACCGGCGACATCGAGCTCGTCGGCCACGATCTGGGCCTCGTCGAACTGTGGCCGGCCGACGAGTTCGACGCGCGCATGGGCCACCTGGGGCCTGATCCCCTGGCCGATGACTGGCTGACGGCCGGCCGCTGGCAGCCCTCAGGCCGCGACGAGGCCCTCCGTCGCGTCTGCCGGGCCCCTGAGCGCACGATCGGCGAGGCGCTTATTGACCAGCGCGTCCTCGCCGGCGTCGGCAACGAGTACCGCGCGGAGATCTGCTTCCTCCGCGGGATCCATCCGGCCACACCGGTACGGTCCACGGACGCGGCGGCCGCCGTCGACCTGGCGGGGCTCGTCATGAGGAGCAACCTCGACAGCCCCGTGCGCACGTTCACCGGCGACCACCGGCCGGGGCACACGAGCTACGTGTTCGGGCGCAGGGGCCGCCCCTGCCGACGGTGTGGCACCGCCATCGAAGCCGGCACATTGGGTGGGGCGACGTCGGTGGCCGATCCCCGGGCAGGTCAGGAGCGCGTCATCTGGTGGTGCCCCATCTGCCAACCGGTGCTCTGATCCATCTGTGCGGGCCGGCCCGCAGTGTGGGATGATCATCGATGTAAACAGCCGGCTCGCGAAGGGGTTGCTCATGGCAGCGACAATGCAGGATGTCGCTCGGCTCGCGGGCGTGTCTGCCAAGACCGTCTCCAACGTCGTCAATGCACACCCACACGTCAGCGCCTCGACCCGCAAGAAGGTCGAGCAGGCCATCGACAAGTTGGGCTACGAACTCAACATCACCGCCCGAAACCTCCGCAAGGGCAAGACCGGGCTGATCGGGCTGGCCCTCCCGGAGCTGAAGCTGCCGTACTTCGCCGAGCTCGCCGACTCCGTGATCGTGGAGGCGGAGAAGCTGGGACTGCGCGTCCTGATCGAACAGACCAACGCAGACCGGGACCGCGAGATCGATGTCCTCCACGGCCAGCGACGCTTCATGACCGACGGGCTGATCTTCTCCCCCCTCGCGTTGGGCCAGGACGACATCCACCAGTTCAGGGTCGACTTCCCGCTGGTACTTCTGGGCGAACGGGTATTCGGCTCCACGAACGACCACATCACCATGAGCAACGTCGAGGCGGCCAAGGCTGCCACACGGCATCTCCTCGCCACGGGGCATCGCCGCATAGCGGTGGTGGGGACGCACCCTGGAGAAGTCGTCGGTTCCGCCGCCCTCCGCGAACAGGGCTACCGCGCGGCGATGCAGGAGGCGGGCGTCCCCGTCGACGAGAAGCTGCTGTGCGTGGCACAGGAGTGGCACCGCAACACTGGCGCGCAGGCCATGGATTCTCTCCTCGCCAGCGGCGAACCCTTCGACGCCGTCTTCGCGCTCAACGACGCATTGGCGATGGGCGTCCTCCACAGCCTGAGTTCCCATCGGGTGGACGTGCCCGCAGAGGTGGCAGTCGTCGGTTTCGACGACATCGAGGATGCCGCATACACCCGCCCGACCCTGACCACGATCGCGCCTGGCCGAGCCGAGATCGCCTCGCGAGCGGTGGAACTTCTGCAGCAGCGGATCGCGGAATCCAGCGTCTCCCCCGAGTCCCGTCGCCCCATTCAGCGCATCTACGCAGAATACGAACTCATCCTTCGCCAATCGGCGCCGGCACTCCCCTGACGCAGGGTAATCGATGGCCGTGCTGTCGATGCCCGCCTCCCCCAACGCCGTGCGGGCACGAGAGGATCACTGGTTAATGCGTCTTGACCGCCTCGATCGGGTCGTGTCATCATGTATTACATCGATGAAATGACCTGACCGGCGAAGGAGCCGTCCCCATGAGCGTTGCACGCCTCGTCATCAACCCCGCCTACACCGTGGGACCGGTTCGCCGACGCACGTTCGGCTCGTTCGTCGAGCACCTCGGGCGCTGTGTCTACACCGGCATTTTCGAGCCCGGCCACCCGACCGCGGACGAGCAGGGCTTCCGCGGCGATGTCCTGGACCTGGTTCGCGAACTCGGCGTCTCGACGGTGCGCTACCCGGGCGGCAACTTCGTCTCCGGCTACCGCTGGGAGGACGGCGTCGGGCCGGTCGACGAGCGCCCCGCCCGCCTGGACCTGGCCTGGCACTCCACGGACCCGAACACGTTCGGCACCGACGAGTTCATGGCCTGGGCGGCGAAGGCCGGGATCGAGCCGATGATGGCGGTCAACCTCGGCACCCGTGGTGTCCAGGAGGCGCTGGACCTGCTGGAGTACTGCAACGTGCCCGGAGGCTCCCACTTCGCCGACCAGCGCCGCGCCAACGGCGCCGAGGAGCCGTACCGGGTCAGGATGTGGTGCCTGGGCAACGAGATGGACGGCCCGTGGCAGATCGGTCACAAGACCGCCGAGGAGTACGCGAGGCTGGCCACCGAGACAGCCCGCGCGATGCGGATGATCGACCCTGGCCTGGAGATGGTGGCCTGTGGCTCGTCGGGCCGGTCGATGCCGACGTTCGGAGAGTGGGAGCGCACCGTGCTCACCGAGGCGTGGGATCAGGTGGACATGGTGTCGGCGCATGCCTACTACTGGGTCAGGGACGCCGGCTTGCAGGAGTTCCTGGTCTCCGCCGAGGACATGGACCGGTTCATCGCCTCGGTCGCGGCCACCGCCGACGCCGTCGCCACCGCCCGCAAGAGCGAGAAGACCATCGGCATCTCGTTCGACGAGTGGAACGTCTGGTACCAGGACCGCACCCCGTCGAAGCCCCCCACCGGTGACGATTGGCCCGTGGCGCCGCGGCTGTTGGAGGATCACTACAGCGTGGCCGACGCGGTGGTGGTCGGCAACCTGCTGATCTCGCTGCTGCGCCACACGGATCGGGTATGGTCCGCCAGCCAGGCCCAGCTGGTGAACGTGATCGCGCCGATCATGGCCGAGCCCGGTGGCCCGGTCTGGAAGCAGACCATCTTCCACCCATTCGCGCTGACCTCGAAGTACGCCCAGGGCGAGGTGCTGCGGGTCGTCATCGACGGCCCCACCATCGACAGCGTGGAGTTCGGCCGGGTGCAGGCCGTCGACGCCGTCGCCACCTGGGCAGAGACCGAGGGCGCAGTGTTCCTCGTCAACCGCCACGCCACCGACACCGTGAGTGTCGCCTGCGAGGTGCCCGCCGGCGCCACCATCGCGGACGCCGTGGTTCTCAACCACGCCGACCCGCTGTGGCAGGCCAGCCCGGAGGACGACACCACCGTCGCCCCCCGCCCCCTCGAATCCGCCGCCGTGACCGGCACCACCCTGACCCTGGACCTGCCCCCCACGTCGTGGGCGATGGTCCGGCTGGCCCACTGAGACAAGGAACACGACCAGCATGAGCACTGACCTGACAGCTGTCATCAACCTCGACGTCACCGGGCCGGCCATCTCCCGGCACGTCTACGGCCACTTCGCCGAGCACCTCGGCCACTGCATCTACGGCGGCATCTTCGTCGGAGAGGACTCCCCCATCCCCAACGTCCGCGGCATCCGCACCGACGTCGTCGAGGCGCTGAAGGGCATCGACATCCCCAACCTCCGTTGGCCCGGAGGCTGCTTCGCCGACGAATACCACTGGCAAGACGGCGTCGGCCCTCGCGAAGACCGCCCCTCCGTGGTCAACACCCACTGGGGCAACGTCGTCGAAGACAACTCCTTCGGCACCCACGAATTCATGGACCTCGTCGACCAGCTCGGCACCGAGCCCTACATCTGCGGCAACGTCGGCTCCGGCACCGTCCGCGAGATGGCCGACTGGATCGAATACCTCACCCGCTCCGGCGCCGCACCCATGTCCGAGCTCCGCCGACAGAACGGTCGCGACGAGCCGTGGAAGGTCACATACTTCGGCATCGGCAACGAATCCTGGGGCTGCGGCGGCAACATGCGCGCCGAGTACTACACCGACCTCGCCCGCCAATACTCCACCTACTGCCGCGACCACGACGGCAACACGCTCTACAAGATCGCCGGCGGCGCCAACGTCGACGACTACCACTGGACCGAAACACTCATGAAAACCCTCGGCGACCTCGGCTGCGGCTGCAACCCCCGCCACTTCTTCGACGCCATCTCCCTGCACTACTACACAATGCCCACCGGCTTCGACGACAAAAAGTCCGCCACCGACTTCGACACCGACACCTACTACGCCACCATGGCAGCAGCATGGCGAATCGACGAACTCCTCACCCGCCACGGCAACGTCATGGACGTCTACGACCCCACCAAGCGCATCGGGCTGGTCCTCGACGAATGGGGCACCTGGTTCGCCGTCGAACCCGGCACCAACCCCGGCTTCCTCTACCAGCAGAACACCATGCGCGACGCCCTCGTCGCCTCGGTGCACTTCGACTCCTTCCACCGCCACGCCGACCGGCTCGTCATGGCCAACATCGCCCAGACCGTCAACGTGCTCCAGGCCGTCCTCCTCACCGACGGCGACACCCTCATCAAAACGCCCACCTACCACGTGTTCGAGATGAACAAAGGCCACCACGACGCCGACACCCTCACCATCGCCTGGACCGGCGAACCGCTGCCCACCCGCCAGGTCGGCCCCAGCACCGTGCCGCTCGTGTCCGCCTCCGCCAGCACGAAAGACGGCACGGCCCTGATCTCACTGTCCAACCTCGACCTCGAAACCCCCCGGACCCTCCGCCTCGACCTACGCGGCCGCACCGTGGCCCGCGTGAGCGGAAGGATCCTCACCGCCAGCGCCATCGCGGAGCACAACACCGCCACCACACCAGAGGCCGTCGCCCCCGCCGATCTCCCAGTCGGCACCCCCGTCGACGGCGTGCTGGAAGTCGAACTCCCCCCGCACAGCTTCGTCACCCTCACCCTGACGCTGGGCTGAGGTGCCGACCCGTCTCGCAGGGCTCGCCCTCGCCGTTGTCCTCGGCCTGACGGGGTGTCAGGCCGGGGGCACCGCGCCCGAGTTCGCCGACGCCACCGTGCACGACCCCGACCACATCGAAGTCGACGGCACGCACTACGTGATCGGCTCCCACCTGCAGGCCGCATCCAGCCCGGACCTGATCAGCTGGACCCAGGTGGCCGAGGGCGTGAACCCCGAGAACCCGCTGTTCGAGGACGTCACCCGGGAGCTCTCCGAAGCCCTGGAGTGGGCCGAGACCGACACGCTGTGGGCACCCGACATCATCCAGCTCGCCGACGGACGGTTCCACCTCTACTACGACGCGTGTCGCGGTGACTCCCCGCTGTCTGCGATGGGGATCGCGGTGGCCGACGAAGTCACGGGGCCCTACGAGGATCTGGGCCTCATCCTCAAGTCCGGTATGGCCGGCGAGAGCGAGGACGGCACCCCGTTCGACGCCCGCGTCCATCCCAACGTCATCGACCCGGACGTGTTCTACGACGCCGACGGCAGGCTGTGGATGGTCTACGGCAGCTTCTCCGGCGGCCTGTTCATCCTGGAGCTCGACCCCGCGACCGGCTTCCCGTTCCCCGACCAGGGGTACGGCAAGCACCTGTGGGGCGGCAACCACTCCCGGATCGAGGGCCCCGCCATGGTCTACGACGAGGAGACGGGTTACTACTACCTGTTCGTCACCTACGGCGGCCTCGACGCCGGCGGCGGGTACAACATCCGAGTGGCCCGCTCCGAGAACCCCGACGGCCCGTTCGTCGACGCCGAGGGTCGCGACATGGCGGAGGTGAAGTCCGATCCCACGTTGCCCCTGTTCGACGACGTGACTATCGCCGGGTCCGCGATCAAGCTCATGGGCAACCACGTGCTGGCCCCCGCCACCGACGGCATGCCCGCGCTGGGCTATGTGTCTCCCGGTGGCAGCTCGCCCTTCATCGACGAGGACGGGCGACGCCTGATCACATTCCACACCCGCTTCCCCGGCCGTGGAGAGGCCCACCAGGTGCGCGTGCACGAGTGGGCCAAGGATGCCGACGGATGGCCGGTGATCGCCCCGCTGCGCTACGCCGGGGAACCGGACCGCGATCCCCAGGCCGAGGACCTACCCGGCAGGTACACGCTGGTGGACCACGGCCCCCGCACCATCGGCCCGAGGCTGAGCGAGCCCGAGGAGATCACTCTGACCGACGACGGCGCGGTCGCGGGCGCCAGGAGAGGCGCGTGGGAGCTCGAGGGCGACACCCGGCTGACCATCACCCTCGACGGCGAGGAGGTGTCCGCCGAGACCTTCCGCCAGTGGGACGAGGCGAGCCAGGAGTGGGTGACCACGCTGAGCGGCCTGACCTCGGGCTCCACCGCCGTCTGGGCGGTGCCTGCCAACTAGTGGTCAGCGGACGCTCCGGCGCACGCGCAGCCGCGGGGCCAGCTGCGTGCGCGCCGGAGCACCTCCGTTGATGGCCGCTACCAGCACCTCCAGGCACGCGCCGCCCAACTCGGTGAAGGGCTGCGCCACCGTGGTGAGCGGCGGCGCGAAGTAGGCCGCGCCGATCGAATCGTCGTACCCCACCACGCTCACCTGGCCAGGCACGTCTATCCCGGCATCCCGCAGTCCCGCCATCAGACCCAGGGCGGTGGCGTCGTTGCCGCAGAACACGGCATCGGCAAGGTCGCCGTCAGCCAGCATCCGCTGGGCGGCGGCATATCCGGACTCGGCGGACCAGTCCCCCACGATCACCTCGGGCACGGGCAGCCCTGCTTCCACGAGGGCGTCGCGCCATCCGGAAACCCTCTCCCGAGCGTCGAACCAGTCCAAGGGACCGGATATGTGCGCGACGCGGTGGCAGCCGCGCTCAATGAGGTGGGAGGTCGCCAACCGGCCGCCGAGGCGCTGATCAACCGTCACCACGTGGCAGCCGTCGTCCGGTGAGGTGTCTGCCACGAGCACGGTCGGGATGCCGGTGCTGTGCTCGCGGGCGAGCCTCGCCATCCGCTCATGCGGGGCGACGATGGCAATGCCCTCCACACCACGATCCCGAAAGCCCTTGAACACCTGCGCCACCTCGTCGTCGTCAGGGTTCTCGAGGGCCGCCACCAGCGTGGCGTAGCCGGCGGCCCTGGCCGCGACCTCGATGCCGGCCACTGTGCTGGAGGGCCCGAAGTAGCCGGCGCCGGTCCAGGCCACCCCCAGCAGGGCCGTCTGCTGCGTGATCAGCGAGCGAGCGGCCAGATTGCGGACGTACCCGAGCTCCCGGATGGCCTCCTCGACGCGCTGCCTCGTCTCGGGGCGCACCGTGTCCGGAGAGTTGATGACCCGCGACACCGTCTGGTGGGACACACCGGCCAGTCGGGCCACGGCCATCATCCCGGGGGGCCGGCCAACGGCCCGACCCCCACGGGAGGTGGGCTCAGACGCCCTGGGTGAGCCGGTGGTAGACCTGCTCAAGGCGGCGCTCCTGCGCGAAGCCGCGGGCGGTGGTGTGCTCGTCGATGATCGCGAGCTCCATGCCCGCGATCTCGGCGAAGTCCTCCCACATCTCACGGGTGGTGGCGGTGGACATGGCCGTGTGGTGCGCGGCGCCGGAGATCAGCCAGCACTCGGCCGACGTGGCGAAGTCCGGCGCCGGCTCCCAGACGGCCCGGGCCACAGGCAGGTTGGGCAGCGGGGCGTCGGGCGCCACGTTGGTGACCATGTTCATGGTCAGGCGGAACCGCTCGCGCATGTCCGCCATGGCCACGACGAGGGCCGGGCCCTGGTCCGCGTCGAAGACGAGGCGCACAGGGTCTTCACGGCCACCGATGCCCAGCGGGTGGATCTCCAGCTTGGGCTTGGCCGTGGTCAACGACGGGCAGACCTCGAGCATGTGGGCCCCGAGGATCTTCTCCTTGCCGGGGGTCATTTCGTAGCAGTAGTCCTCCATCAGCGATGCGCCGCCGGGGAGGCCGTAGCCCATCACCTTGGCCAGCCGCACCAGGATGGCGGTCTTCCAGTCGCCCTCGGCGCCGAAGCCGTAGCCGTCGGCCATTAGGCGCTGCACCGCCAGGCCCGGGAGCTGCTTGAGCCCGCCCAGGTCCTCGAAGTTGGTGGTGAAGGCGCCGAACTTGCCGGCCTCGAGGAAGCTGCGCATGCCGAGCTCCTGGCGGGCCCCGTAGCGCAGCGCCTCGTGACGGTCGCCGCCCTTGCGGAGCTCGGGCACGACGTCGTAGAGCTCTTCGTACTGGTCCACGAGGGCGTCGATGGCCTCATCGGAGACCGCGTCCACGGCCGCGACGAGGTCGTTGACGCCCCAGGTGTTGACGGAGACCCCGAGCCGCAGCTCGGCCTCGGTCTTGTCACCCTCGGTGACCGCCACGTTGCGCATGTTGTCGCCGAAGCGTGCCAGCTTGGTGTTGTGGAGCGAGGCCCAGCCTGCGGCCGCGCGCGCCCAAGTGCCGATCTTTGCCTGCACAGGTTCGGTGGAGGCGTGCCCGACGACGGTGCGGCGGGCCTTGCCGAGCCTGGAGGCGATGTAGGCGAACTCGCGGTCCCCGTGCGCGGACTGGTTGAGGTTCATGTAGTCCATGTCGATGGTGTCCCACGGCAGGCCCATCGAGGCCTGGGTGTGGAGGTGCAGCATCGGCTTGTCCAGGGCGGCCAGGCCGAGGATCCACATCTTCGCCGGGGAGAAGGTGTGCATCCAGGTGATCACGCCTATGCAGTTGGGGTCGGCGTTGGCGGCCAGCATCTCGGCGCGGATGGCGTCGCGGTCCTTCAGCGTGGGGCGGTGCACGATCGACACCGGGATGCCCTCGGCGCCGTCGAGCAGTGCCGCGACCTCCTGGGACTGCGCGGTGACCTGCTCCAGGGTCTCGGGTCCGTAGAGGTCCTGCGATCCGGTGAGGAACCAGATCTCCTTGCCGACGAAGGGGCTTTCCATGGGTTCTCCTTGAGGGGATCTCTCTTCGGCCCAAGTCAGCCGGCGATGGCACTCGAACCAATGTGAACGTTCACACCCTAGAGGATCTCGGGGTTCGTGTCCAGCCCTTGCTGCCCACGGCGTTGAGCCGGATCTGGATGTCGCGAGGCTTGGATCGTTCAATCAGGGCCACTTCGGAGTTGAGCCCCAGATCCGGCTCGAGGCCCTCCGCCGAAAGCCGTGTCCGGCTCAACCGAGCCCCGCAAGAGCCGTGTCCGGCTCGACGATCGTCAGTCGGCGGGAGGGACGAGGTGGCGCTCCAGGCGGCCTCTCGTTCCGTCATCGAGCGGGGTCTTCCTGCCGTCGAGATCCGCGCAGACCAGGATGGTGCGCCCTCGCACGAACAGGGTGCCGTCGGCAGGGTCCACGATCTCCGCGGCCAGTGTGATCGACGACGACCCGAGCGCCACGGGAGCCACGCGGACCTCGTACGGCTCCATCCGGTGGTCCATCTGGGCCACGTAGTCGACGTCCTGGCGGGCCACCAGCCACAGGTGGCGGCTCCCCGACGACCCGGCGCGCGCCATCGTCGGATCCCATGACGTGGTGGCGGTGATGCGTGCCTGTTGCAGGTAGTCGAAGACCTTGGCGTTGTTGACATGGCCGTAGGAGTCCAGGTCCGACCAGCGCACCCGCAGCGGCACGGCCGTGCCACGCCCCTCCAGGGGCGGCGCGGTCAGCTCCCGAAGGGGCTCCGCCTCCACCCGGTGCGCCTCGAAGAAGGCCCGGTACGGCGCCGGGATCCGCGTGGGCGCCTGAGCGTCGAAGTCGAACGGGCACAGCAGCGTCCGCGCCGCGACGGCCAGCTCCCCCGCCTGACGCAGCTCGTAGGACACGACGATCCGAGCCGCACCTAGCCCAGCCACGCCGAGCTGGACGTCCACCCCGTCGTCGGAGTAGTCGATGGCCCGCCGGTACTCCACCTCGTGACCGACCACCACCACCCCGGCGTCGAGCAGGTCCGACGCCGGGCCGCTGCGCAGGAAGGCCACGCGGGCCTCCTGCAGGTAATCCACGATGATGGCGTTGTTGACATGCCCCTGCGCGTCGAGGTCTGACCAGCGCAGGGGGCAGCGGACGTGGAACACTCAGTCTTCCTGGGGATACATGGACTCCACGAGGTCCGAGTACTTCTCCGTCACGATGGAGCGGCGGATCTTCATGTTGGGCGTGACGCCCGCGTTGTCGACCGTCAGCTCATGATCGAGGATGGCGAACTGCTTGACCGTCTCCCACCGCTCGAGCTTGGAGTTGACCCGCTCCATCCAGCGCCCGATCGATGCCTTGATCTCGGGGCGCTGCGTGAGTTCTGCGTAACTCAACGACGACAGGCCGCGCTTGTCCGCCCACTTGGCGAGCATGACGGGATCCAGCACCAACAGAGCGGAGACATACTTGCGCCCCTCCCCGATGGCCACCGACTGCGCCACGTAGGGGATGTTGGCCTGGATGGCGCTCTCGACCTTCTGCGGCGCGACGAACTTGCCGCCCGACGTCTTGAACAGGTCCTTCTTGCGGTCTGTGATCTTGATGTGGCCGGTCGGTGTCATCTCGGCGATGTCGCCGGTGTGATACCAGCCGTCCGCGTCCAGCGCTTCCGCCGTCTCCTCGGGAAGGTTGTGGTACCCGGGGGTGATGATCGGGCCGCGCAGCAGGAGCTCGCCGTCCTCGGCGAACTTGGTCTCGATGCCGGGAAGGACGGGTCCGACGGTGCCGAAATGCGGATCCCTCGGGAGGTCGACGCCCGCGATGGCGCTGGTCTCCGTGGCGCCGTAGCCCTCCACGATGAGGATGCCCGCCCCGTAGAACCACTGCTGGACCTGCGGTGAGAGCTTGGCGGCGCCGGAGATCATGAACTTGATGTTGCCGCCCAGCTTCTCCTTGAGCTTGGAGAAGACCAGCTTGTCCGCCACCTTGTACTTGAGCGCGAGCGCTCCGGTGAGGGGGCGGCCCGCCAGCCTGTCGTCGATGGACTGGTAGCCCACGTGGAAGGCCCAGCGCGCGATCTTCCCCTTGAGGCCGGTGGACCCGGTCATGACGGCCGCGCGCACCTTCTCGAAGATGCGGGGGGCGCCGCACATGAACGAAGGCTTCACGATCCCGAGGTTCTCGACGATCTTGTCGATGCGTCCGTCGACCGCGGAGGCGAAGCCGTAGTCGAGCTGGACGGCGATCAGCGCCTTGCCGAACACATGGCTGAGCGGCAGCCACAGGTACTGCAGCTCATCGGGACCGATGATGTCCAGGTATTTCGTCGCCGCGCCCTGGTACACCCAGGACAGGTGGTTGAGCCGCACGCCTTTGGGTTGTCCGGTGGTACCGGAGGTGTAGATGAGGGTGGAGAGCGAATCCCGGCTGGTCTTGGCGATGGCGTCATCGACGGCGGTGGGATGCTCCTCCAGGTAGCGCTCACCTGCCTGCTTGAGGTGCTCGAAGGAGATGATCCGGTCATCGAGCGTGAGCCCGGTGGTGTCGAACACGACGATGGTGTGCACCTGATCGTTGAACTCGGCCGAGTCCGTGAGCTTGGCCACCTGCTTGGCGTCCTCAGCCACGAAGATCACCGAGCCGGAGTCCTTGACGATGAAGTGCACGTCGCCGGGCTGTGTGTTTGGATACACCGTCGTGGTGGCGCCCGCGGCCAGCGCGATGGCGAGGTCCGTGAGGATCCACTCGACTCGCGTGCTCGAGCAGATGGCCACCCGCTCCTCGTACTGCAGGCCGCGCGACAGGAGGCCGGCGGCGAGCCGGTCCACCACGTCGCTGGTCTCCCGCCATGAGAGCTTCGTCCACGACGTCGGACCCTCAGCCGCGCCCTCGGGATACATGAAGGCCAGCTTGTCCGGCGTCGCGCGGACCCTTCGCCTGAACTGATGACCGACGCTGTCTGCTGCCTGGGCCAGGATGTCTTCTCGAATACCCACCGGTGGTACCCCTTTCGCGTTTCAACCAGCCTACTGGTGACGACGCGTCGCGCGGGAGGGGTAACTCCGCCCAATTTACTTGAAAGCTAAAGCATTTGCTATGATGGGGGCATGTCCGAACCAGTGAACGGGTGGCTCACCGAGAGCCAGCAGCGCGTCTGGCGGAGCTATCTGCTGGCCAAGACGCACATCGACGACTACCTCGACGAGGCCCTAGGCGACTTCGGCCTCAGCCTGGCCGAGTACGAGTTGCTCGTCCGGCTCTCCGAGAGTCCGGACCATACCATCCGGATGGGCGAGCTGGCGGCCTCCGTCGGCCACTCTCGCTCGCGCCTCACGCACACCATCAAGCGGATGGAGCAGGCCGGGTATGTGACCCGGACGTCGTGTGTGGCCGATGGTCGCGGTGTCCAGGCGGTCATGACCGAGACCGGGTACGACCTGCTCAAGCGCGCCGCCCCCGCGCACGTGGATTCCGTGCGCCGGGTCTTCGTCGACGCGATCGATCCCGAGGACTATCTTGCCCTTGGGCGCGCGATGACTGCCGTCCTGGCGGTGGCAGACTAGTCCGGGTGACCACCACCTCCGCGCCCCATGCACTCCTGATCGACCGCCTCGGGGAACTCGCGGAGATCGTCGACACCTCCACGCTCACCCGGGCCCTGTACTCCAGCGACTCCTCGCTCTACCGCGTCGCGCCGGAGGCCGTGGCCCATCCGCGCACTCCGGATGAACTGGTCGCCCTGGTGCGGGCCGCGCTGGACAGCGGCACACCCGTCACCGCCCGGGGAGCGGGGACGTCCTGCGCGGGCAACGCCGTCGGCCCCGGGCTCGTGATCGACGTGTCCAGGCACCTGAACCGCATCCACTCCATCGATCCGGTGACCCGCACCGCGGTGATCGATCCGGGCGTGGTGCAGGACCAGCTACAGATCGCGGCGCGGCCGTACGGGCTCCGGCTGGGGCCCGATCCGTCCACCTCCAACCGGTGCACCGTCGGCGGCATGATCGGCAACAACGCCTGCGGCCCCCGCGCCCTCGGGTACGGCCGGATGGCGGACAACGTGGTCTCGCTGGACATCGTCACGGGCACCGGGGAACTCCTCACGCTCGGCGTCGACGACGTGCCGGAACTGCGCGCCCTGGTCGCGGCCAACCTGGGCACCATCCGCACCGAGTTCGGCCGGTTCACGCGACAGGTCTCCGGTTACTCGCTGGAGCACCTGCTCCCGGAGCGGAAGTTCGACCTGGCGAAGTTCTTCGCCGGCACCGAGGGGACCCTCGGGATCATCGTGCGCGCCACCGTGCAGCTCGTCGCCGACGCCCCCGAGCGTCTGATGGTGGCGCTCGGCTATCCCACGATGGCTGACGCGGGCGACGACATCGCCAACCTGCTGCGCTTCCGGCCCACCGCCTGCGAGGGACTGGACCGTCGGATCGTCGACGTCGTGGTGGCGAAGTTCGGCGCGGCCTCGGTCCCCGCGCTCCCCGCCGGTGACGGCTGGATGTTCCTCGAGGTGGTCGGCGACAACGCCGCCGAGGTCCGCGTCCGCGCGGAGGACCTGGCGGCAGCCGCGAGCGCGGGCGAAGGATGGGTGGTGGACGACCCTGCCCTCGCCGCCCGGCTGTGGAAGATCCGAGCCGACGGCGCGGGCCTGGCCGGCGTCAGCCTGGCCAAGCCCGCCTACGGAGGCTGGGAAGACGCGGCCGTGCCGCCGCAGCACCTCGGCGACTACCTGCGGGCGTTCGACGCGCTGCTGGGGAAGTTCGGCCTCCACGGCCTGCCGTACGGCCACTTCGGCGACGGCTGCGTCCACTGCCGCATCGACTTCCCGCTCACCGAGCCCGAAGGCGCGGCGCGGTACCGCGCCTTCGTCGAGGAGGCCGCGCAGCTGGTGGCCGGCTTCGGCGGCTCGATGTCCGGCGAGCACGGCGACGGCCGGGCGCGGTCCGCCCTGCTGCCGCACATGTACTCCCCCGCCGCCCTGGACCTGTTCGCCGGCGTCAAACACATCTTCGACCCCCGCAACCTGCTCAACCCCGGCGTGCTGGTCGACCCCGCCCCTGTCGAGGCGAACCTGCGGATGGTCGCGGCGAGCCGCTCACCCCTCTCGCTGTCGGACGCCGACTTCGTCGAGCAGGTGCACCAGTGCAGCGGCGTCGGCAAGTGCCTGGCCGACATGACGACCTCAGGGGGTGTGATGTGCCCCAGCTTCCAGGCCACCCGCAACGAGAAGGACTCCACCCGGGGCCGTGCCCGCGCGCTGCAGGAGATGGTCAACGGCTCACTGATCACCCGGGGTTGGCACTCGCCCGAGGTGCACGCTGCGCTGGACCTCTGCCTGTCCTGCAAGGGCTGCGCGCGCGACTGCCCCACGGGCATCGACATGGCCGCCTACAAGGCGCGCGTCACGCACGAGCGGTTCAAGGGCAGGCTGCGGCCCCGCAACCACTACGCACTGGGCTGGCTTCCGCGCTGGGGGCGGCTCATCACCTCCGTCCCCGGGCTGGGGGGCCTCATCAACGTGGTGGGCAGGGCCCCGGTGCTGGGCCGCCTGCTGCGCTGGGGCGCGGGGGTCGACGTCCGCCGCGACATCCCCCGCTTCGCCTCGAAGAGCGCCCGGGCCCGCTTCCGCGACGCCCCGGCCCTTCCCGGCTCCAAGGGTCGCGTCCTCATCTGGGTGGACTCGTTCTCCGACTGCTTCGAGTCCACCTCCTTCGCCGCCATGGCGCAGGTGCTGGTGCGCCTCGGCTACGAGCCCGAGGTGCTCGACGAGAACGCCTGCTGCGGCCTGACGTGGATCTCCACCGGCCAGCTCGACGGCGCACGCCGCCAGCTGACCAACGCGGCCTCCGTCCTCGCCCCGTACGTGCGCGACGGCGTGCCCATCGTCGGCGTCGAGCCGTCATGCACCGCGGTGTGGCGCAGCGACGCCCCCGAACTGCTCCCCCATGACAGCAACGTCCGCGCGCTCGAGGGGAAGGTACTCACGCTCGCCGAGTTCCTGTCCACGGACCCCGACTTCGTGGCGCCCGACCTCAGCGGCCACACCCTCGTCGCCCAGCCGCACTGTCATCACGCCTCCGTGATCGGGTGGGCGAAGGACAGGGCGCTCCTGGAGTCCACGGGCGCCACGCTCATCGCCGTGGGCGGATGCTGCGGGTTGGCCGGCAACTTCGGCGTCGAACGCGGCCACCACGACATCAGCGTGAAAGTGTTCGAGCACGATCTCGGCCCCGCCGTGGAGGCCCATCCGGAGGCGATCGTGCTGGCCGACGGCTTCAGCTGCCAGACCCAGCTGACCTCGCTCGCGGGCCGGTCCTCGATGTCGCTGGCGGAACTGCTCGCCACCCACTGAGACGACGCGCCGACGCCGCATGCAACCGGCACCCTCCGCCGAGGCGTAGACAGGGCGAGACACACCACAACGCCGAAAAGGAGGGAGAGGCACGTGGACGAAACCCAGTTCGACCGGTTCTATACGAACTCGTACACCAAGCTGGTCGGTCAGGTCTACGCGATGTGCGGCAACATGGCCGAAGCGCAGGACTGCGTTCAGGAGGCCTTCATCCGGGCCTGGGACCATCGCAGCGACCTCGATGCGTCCCGCAGCCCGGAGGCCTGGGTCCGCACCACCGCATACCGCCTGGCGGTGAGCCGCTGGCGCAAGGCGCGCCGAGCCTTCCGCCAACCCGACCGGGCGCTGGAACCTGAGCGCTCCGTCGAACCCGGCCCCGACAGGGTGGCCATCGACCGGGCACTTGCCCAGCTTCCTGACGCTCAGCGTCGAGCCATCGTGCTCTACCACCTGTGCGACCTCACCGTCGGCGAGATCGCACAGGAGGTCGGCTCCCCCACGGGGACCGTCAAGGCCCGTCTCGCTCGCGGACGGCAGACCCTCGCCCGCCTACTCACCACCGATCTGGAGGTCCGTCATGCCTGAGCACTTCCCCCAACTGGACGATCTCGCGGCCACGGCAAAGGAGGCCCCCATGCTCCCAGCTCATGAAGTCCGTCGACGCGGCGATCGGCGCCGCACCACCCGGCGAGTCGGTCTGTCCGTCGCCGCAGTCGGCGTCGTCGCCAGCCTCGGCGCCGGAGTGTGGGCCGCCACGCCGATTCTCCGCGGCGCCAACCAGCCGGACTGGGCCAACAGCCCGACGCCGACGTCCAGCCCGGACCCCAGCTCCTCGCCCAGCCCGACGAGCGCGCCGTCACCCTCCGCCCCAGCGGCGCCGGCGCAGCCCACCTGGGCCAACGTGCCCACCGTCGAGATGATGTTCCCCTACGACGCGTCAGTGGTGGGCGTGCTCGACGAGTACGAGGGCATCGGTCGCACCGGAAAGGGCCTGTGTGATCCGGGCACGTACGGCGACCCGAGCACCATCCTCACACGTGAGTACGGCGTCGCCGGTGAGACGCCAGCCGTCGCGGTCGTGTTCGGCTACGACGACGCCGAGGCGGCTTCCAAGGGTTACGACCTCCTTGCCGACGCGGCCCGGGACTGTGAGGACCAGATGCGGGCCGAAGGTTGGGACCGGGTCAGCAGCGCCGAGGACACCCAGTTGCCGTTCGACGGGTCCACCGTGGAGGAGGAGCCCGCCCGGGCCGCCTATTTCTTCGGCATGGCCGTCAAGGAGGGCGAGGAGGTCGGCGTCTTCAACGACACCCTGGTCATGCAGGCCGGTGAGCGCGTGGTGTGGCTCCTCACCACGTTCGAGGGCATGGACAACAACTGCTCCGTGCTTCCCGACAACGACGCCATTCAGTGCTCCTTCGCCAAGTCGATGCCGGAGGTGCTCGAGCTTCTGGTCAAGTAGCCCCACACGGCAGCGCTCCCCGGTCGAGACCGGGGAGCGCTTGCGTGTGCGGGTCAGCGTGTGAGCCGACGGTGCTTCGAGCGATGCGGGCGGGCCGCCTCCGGACCGAGCCGCTCGATCTTGTTCTCCTCGTAGTCCGCGAAGTTGCCCTCGAACCAGAACCACCGCGGGGTGCCGTCCTCGTCCTCGCCCTCCCAGGCGAGCATGTGGGTGGCGACGCGGTCCAGGAACCAGCGGTCGTGGGAGATCACGACGGCGCAGCCCGGGAAGTCCAGCAGCGCGTCCTCGAGGCTGGACAGCGTCTCCACGTCCAGGTCGTTGGTGGGCTCGTCGAGCAGCAGCACGTTGCCGCCCTGCTTGAGCGTCAGCGCCAGGTTGAGCCGGTTGCGCTCGCCGCCGGAGAGCACGCCGGCCTTCTTCTGCTGGTCCGGCCCCTTGAAGCCGAAGGAGGCGACGTAGGCCCGTGAGGGCACCTCGAAGTTGGCCACCTTGATGAAGTCGAGCCCGTCCGAGACCACCTGCCAGACGTTGTCCTCCGGCGCGATGCCGGAGCGGTTCTGATCCACGTAGCTGAAGGAGACCGTCTCGCCGATCTTCACGACGCCCGAATCGGGCTCCTCCTGGCCTGTGATGGTCTTGAACAGCGTCGTCTTACCGACGCCGTTGGGGCCGATGATGCCGACGATGCCGGCGCGCGGCAGTGTGAAGGACAGATCCTTGATCAGGACCCGATCCCCGAAGCCCTTGGTGAGCTTCTTCACCTCGAGCACGATCGCGCCCAGGCGCGGACCCGGAGGGATGTTGATCTCCCCGGTGTCGAGCTTGCGATCGCGCTCCGCCTCGGCAGCCATCTCCTCGTACCGCTGAAGACGCGCCTTGCTCTTGGCCTGACGGGCCTTGGGCGAGGAGCGGACCCACTCGAGTTCCTTCTCGAGGATCTTGGCGCGCTTGGCGTCCTTCTTGCCCTCGATCTGGAGCCGCTGGCGCTTGGTGTCCAGGTAGGTGGAGTAGTTGCCCTCGTAGGGGTGGAGCTTGCCGCGGTCCACCTCGCAGATCCACTGGGCCACGTTGTCCAGGAAGTAACGGTCGTGCGTGACCGCCAGCACGGCGCCCGGGTATGCCTTGAGGTGACCCTCCAGCCAGTTGACGGATTCGGCGTCGAGGTGGTTGGTGGGCTCGTCGAGGAGCAGCAGGTCCGGCTGCTGGAGCAGCAGCTTGCAGAGCGCCACGCGGCGGCGCTCACCACCCGAGAGCACGTCGACGATCGCGTCCGGCGGAGGGCACTGCAGCGCATCCATCGCCTGGTCCAGGCGGGCGTCGATGTCCCACGCCTCGTGCGCGTCAAGGAAGGTCTGCAGATCTCCCATCTCGGCCAGCAGCGCGTCGAAGTCCGCATCCGGCTCGGCCATCTCCATGCCGATGGCCTCGAAGCGGTTCATCTTCGACTTGATCTCCGCGACCGCCTCCTCCACGTTCTCCTGGACAGTCTTCCCCTCGGTGAGGGGCGGCTCCTGCAGCAGGATGCCGACCGAGGAGCCCTTGGAGAGCTGCGCGTCTCCGTTGTTGGGGCGGTCCATGCCGGCCATCAGCTTCAGGAGGGTGGACTTGCCCGCGCCGTTGGGGCCGACGACGCCGATCTTCGCGCCGGGGTAGAAGGACAGGGTGACGTTGTCGAGGATCACCTTGTCGCCCACCGCCTTGCGGACGTTGTGCATGGTGTAGATGAACTCAGCCACGTGGGACCTTTCGAATTGACCGCAGGCCAGTATGCCAGCATTCGCCGACAGACCCGATTCGACGGGGGCGCGGTCAGCGCAGGCGGTCGAGGGCGGCGCGCGCGGCGGCGTAGCGCTGTACCTCGCCCTCGGCGGGGGCGAGCACCAGCGCCCGGGCCACCGCCGCGACCGAAGCGTCGAGGGCCTTCCTGGCCCTCCTGGCCGAGCGGTCGGCGGAGACGCCGATGGCCAGCTGGGAGCCTCCGGAGAGCAGAATCCCCGCCGCGACACCCCCCAGCGCGAGCAGGGTGGGCAGCGGCACCTGTGGCCCGTCCGCCGGGCCGACGGGCATGGTCGTGAGCTGTCCGAGGCCGAAATAGCCGAGCACCACGTTGACGGTGAGCCAGCCGAGCCCCACCACCACGGCGCCGATCAGCAGCCACTGCAGGACCCGCATGAGCTGCCACCACACGGGTGTCCGGGCCACCTTCAGGTCCGTGCCGACGACGGCGCGGTCCAGTTGATCGGCCAGCGTGTGCTCGTTGCTACGGACGGCACGGAAGATCGCCTCCTGCCACACCGTCGGCATGCCTTCTCCCAGCTCCGCCGCGACCGCACGCAGTCCGGAGGACTGTTGCGCTCCCGCCGCGGCCGAGCGGGCGGGCAGGGAGCTGCGCGTCAGGGACGGACCCTCGAGCTGGTTCCGCTCGGGCGGGGCGCCCAGACGCAGCCGCTTGAGCGGGTCAGGACGCAGCGTCCCGAGCCACTTGACGAGCGGCCACCCCGTGGCCAGCTGGCCCCGGTGGCGCACCGAGCCGCGCACGGCCTCGACCACCACAGGCACCCCGGCGGCGACCGACAGGTGCGCGGTGAGGCGGCTGATGGTGCCCTTGTCGGCCGCGGCCACACGTCCCCGCCCGACGGCCTCGTCGAGCTCCCCCGCCGCGACCCTCACGTCGGCGGCCAGCCGGGCCGCCGCCGAACGCTTGCCCGCGGCCACACGGGACAGGTGCTCGCGCAACTCTGCGATGCCGGCACCCGTCACCGCGCTGGTGGACAGCAGCGGCACGTCTGCCAGCCCGTCGTCGACGAGGAGCCGACGGATGTGGGCCATGCACTCCTGCAGCTGCGGCGCGGTGAGCCGGTCCGCCTGGTTGAGCACGACGGTGATCACGGCGCGATGCTTGGCCAACGGCTGCAGGTAGTTGCGGTGGATGGCCGCGTCGGCGTACTTCTGGGGGTCGAGCACCCAGACGAACTGGTCCACCACCCCAACCATCCGGTCCACCTCCTGGCGATGCGACGACGCGGTGGAGTCGTGGTCCGGCAGGTCCAGCAGCACCAGATCCGCCATGCGCGGCTCCGGTGGCGCGACCTCGTGCCGTCGTGCCACGCCGAGGAAGTCCAGCAGTGCGATGTTGGTGGCGGCGAAGCTGGCCGCGAGTGTGGTGGACGTCGTGGGGCGGCGCGGTCCCTGCTCGGCCAGCCGGGTTCCGCTGAGCGCGTTGAACAGGGAGGACTTGCCTGAGCCGGTCGCGCCCGCCAACGCCACCACCGTCTGCTCCCCGGCCGCCAGCCGCTCGGTGGCCCGTCCCAACACTGTTCGGGTGCGCTGCTCGACCTCTGCCGGGACCCGCCCGGCCACCAGGTCCAGGACTTCGCGGAGCGCGTCGAGTTGCGTGGCGACCGAGGCCATCAGTCCATCCCCACCGGGCGCGTCAGGTCGTCGAAGGCGTCCCGCGCCGCCGTGCGCAGCGCCGCGCGCGCGGCCTCGAGCCCTGATGCTGCCGAGGGCTCCACGGCCAGCGAGTCGAGCACTCCGGTGTAGCGGGCCAGCTCTCCGGCCAGCACCCCGTCGACCCTGGCCTCCAGCTCGCGCCGTGCCTGTTCGGCCAGCTTCCGGACGGCATCCTCGCCGAAGACGGCCTCGAGGAGGCGCTGCGCCAGCACCGAGGCGCCGCCGGCGATGCCCACCTCGGCTCCGGTGAGACCTCCGGTGAGCGTGAAGACGTAGATGATGAGGGCCGCGCCGACGGCGTTGGTGCCGAGCGCCAGGAACCTCGCCCGCATCCGCCTGCCGCGACCCTGCTCCTCCACGAGCCGCAGCACGTCGGACTGCCACGCGCGGATGGCGGCCGCGGCGTCCGCGTCGAACCCCTCGGATGCCGAGGCCAGCGACGGCTCGGCGGAGATGATGTCGCGGCCCCACCGGGTGTGCGACCACGCGACAGCCGTGGCCTCGGCCGCCTGCTCGCCCGCGTCCTTGACGACGGCGGCGAGGCTGTCGGAGATGGCCACCTCCACGGCCTCCACCCTCTGATCGCCGCTGAACCACCCGGTGATCCGGTCGCGGAGCGCGCCGATGCGTTGCTCCACGGACCGCATGAACTCGCCGGTGCCCACCAGGTCCTGCCAGCGGGCGAGGATCTCCCCGCGCAGCATGGTGCCGTCTCCGGCAGCCCGGCTGACGTCCGCGGCGGCGTCCCGATATGCCCGCGCGGCCTGCTCACGCAGTTCGCCGACGGCGGCGTCCTGGCGGGCCATGCCGTCGCCGAGTTCCATCAACTGCCGGTCGATGGAGCGCACCGAGCCGGCCAGCGTCTGCACCGCCACCTGGGAGCGGGCTTCTGCCTGGTCGGCCAGCGATTCGAGCCAGTGCCGGATGCCCGACACATCCCCGGCCGGGAGCATGCCGTCGTGCGGAAGTGCCCGCTCCACGACGGCGAACAGCCTGGCGGACGCGAGCCCACGCTCCGCCAGCATCTGCGCGAGATGCCCGGCCACCTCGTCGAGGGCCCCGGGTGGGCAACGGTTGACCACCACGCCGACGACGGTGTTGCGCTGGGCCGCGGCGGCCAGGTAGTCCCACGGCACGGCGTCGGCGTAGCGGGCGGCCGAGGTGACGAACAGCCACAGGTCCGCGGCCAGCAGCAGCTGGCGGGCGAGGCTGCGGTTGGCATCGTCGACCGAGTCGATGTCCGGGGCGTCGAGGAGCGCCAGGCCCGGCGGCAGGTCCGGGAACGCGACGATGTGGAGCGCGCGCGAGTCGTGCAGCTGGGAGTCCGTGCGGACCAGGCCAGGCAGCACGTTGTCCGAACGGAACCACGCCTCGTCGTCGGGGTGACACACCAGCACCGGGGATTTGGTGGTGGGCCGCAGCACGCCCGGACGGGTCACGGATGCGCGCAGCAGCGAGTTCACCAGGGTGGACTTGCCGGCCCCCGTCGACCCTCCCACGACGGCCAGCAGCGGCGCGTCGAGGCGGGCGGCGCGTGGGAGGAGGTAGTCGCGCACCTGGTGGCCGAGGGAGACGGTGAGCGCGCGCAGCTCGTCGGCCCCCTCGAGGGGGAGCGGGTACTGCGCCGCGGCGAGCGCGTCGTCGAGCTGCTGAAAGGCCCTGGCGAGGGCGTCGGGGCTCATCGCGGCCAGTTCCCGCCCACGCCGGCGGGTCCAGGCGACTGGGGTGGCGGGTAGTGCGACGCGAGTGGACCGCGCGCGGTGCCGGCGGGCAGCGGTGGCGGGGGTTGCGGGCGCCGTCGCCGACGCTCGATGAGGCGCAGCCCGGCGGTGTCCGTGAGGGCCTTGGCACGCAGGACGTCGATCTCGTGCACGAGGTCCCGTGCCCGCTGGTCCCCTGCGGCGTCGACGAGGCCGCGGGTCATGGCGTTGCGGAGGTAGGCCAGTTCGGTGACCCGGCGCACGAGGGTCGCGGTGTGCCACCAGACCCGCGGGCCGCGGAACATGGCGAACCACAGCAGCCTGGTGCGCTTGAGGGGGCCGCCGAAGACGGCGACGTCGCGCTCGGTGAGCCACCCGGCGCGCTGGTAGTCGGTGAGGCGGGCCCGGATCAGCTGACCGTTGCCCACGACGCTGACGATCAGCGAGATGACGATCACCCCGACGAGGCCGAGGGCGAGGTACCAGGCGCGCTGCAGTTGGTCCATCGGGTTGGTGGAGGCCAGCCCGTTGAACAGCATGTGCCCGGCGCTGGCCAGGAGGAACCCGCCCACCGGCGCCAGGACCCGCACGATTCTGCTGCGGGCCCCGAGCCCGATGACCAGCCCGGATGCGGTCATCAGCGTGAAGAGGGGGTGACCGAAGGAGGTGTAGACCCCCCGGAGCATCACCAGCTCGATCATGGTCTCGTCGGGGTTGGCGATCGTGATGTCATGGGTGGCCTGCATCCACACGCGCGAGTAGTAGATGATGTTCTCGACGAAGGCGAAACCCACGGCCGAGAGGCCGGCGAGCGCCACCATGCTGAGCCGCGACACCATCCGACGGCGCCAGAACAGCACCAGCACCACCAGAATGGTGGCCTTGGCCAGTTCCTCGATGAAGGGTGCCGAGAAGACGGCGGCGCGTGATCCGGTGTCCGAGTTGGCCTGCGTGGTGGACATCATCTCCGCGGCCCACGAGTTGACGTGGATGGAGACCCAGGTGGAGGCGGCGGCGCCCCAGAGGAACGTCAGGATCCACACCACCGGTGAGGATCCCCGGAACCGGTCCAGCCAGATGAACAGCGCCGAGTAGGCCAGGGCCGTCCACATGGCCCAGAAGGCCGCCTTCCGGAAGGCCTCGTCGGTGATACCGAGCGTCTCGGTGCCGTCCTCGAACGTCTGCGCGGGGGCGAGCATCCAGTACTGCGCGTAGATGAAGTAGACGTAGGCGGGGATCAGGACCACAGTCATCCAGAACAACGGGCTGGCGATCATGCGGCGGAACCACGGCCGCGCGTCGGGCACGGGCAGCCCGTTGAGCCGGCGCTGCCGGTGGGCGATCTCCGTGGTAGCCATGATGGCGCTTAGCGTACCCGGCCGCACCTTCCGGTCTGTGCGGATGCCGTTACGGTGAGCCCATGAAGAGCTTCTTCGCCTCCATGACGCCCTGGGACCGCAACGACGGCTCCCTGCACGTCTACGTCCTGCCCGACGACGATGTGGCCGACCGCATCGGGGATCTGCAGGCCCGCCTCGACGGGGTCGACCACCTTCCCCCGATGCCGCGCGCGTGGCTGCACTTCACGGTCAACCGCCTGGCGCAGTTCGACGACCTCTCGATGGCCGACCTCACGCGGTTCGGCGGCGCGATGAGCGCGGAACTCGCGTCAGTGCCCGCGTTCGAGCTGCTCGTCGGGCCACCGCGGGTCCACGACGTCGCCGTCGAATGTGTGGCCGAGGCGACGCCCGGGTGGGACGCGCTGGTCGACGGCGTGCGCCGGGCCGCGCTGTCGACGTTCGGCGGGACGATGCCGGACAGGCCGTATGCGCCGCACGTGACACTGGCCTACGCCACGGGCGACGTGCCCGACGACGCCCTCCGGGCACGCCTGGAGGGCGCACCCGAGTTAGGCAGCCTCCACGTGACGACGGCCCACCTGGTGTCCGTGACGGTGAGGCCCGAGCTGGGCACCTTCGACTTCATCGAGCTGGCCAACTGGTCACTGTGAGGGTGGCGCCCCAGGCAGGACTCGAACCTGCGACCGGCTGATTAGAAGTCAGATGCTCTATCCGCTGAGCTACAGGGGCTGGTCACCTGAGTGTAACGGGATTGGCCCGAGGGCCTAGATTTGGCTCCCATGAGCGAGAAACTGGTGTGGGTCGACTGCGAGATGACCGGGCTGGATCTGGTCCACGACGCCCTGATCGAGGTTGCGGTGCTGGTCACCGACGGGGACCTCAACGTCCTCGGCGACGGCGTCGACATCCTCATCAGGCCCACCGAAGCGGACCTGGCGCAGATGGGCGACTTCGTCCGGGCCATGCACACGAAGTCCGGCCTGCTCGACGTCCTCCCCACGGGCGTCACCATGGCGGAGGCCACCGAACGGGTCATGGACTACGTCCGCACGCACGTGCCCGTCGGGCGCAAGGCGCCGCTGGCCGGCAACACCATCGGAACGGACCGTGCGTTCCTCGCCCGGGACATGCCGGAGTTGGAGCAGTGGGTGCACTACCGCAACGTCGACGTGTCCACCATCAAGGAGCTGGCGAAGCGATGGTTCCCCCGGGTGCACTACCAGGCGCCTGCAAAGGGAGGCAATCACCGGGCGCTGGCTGACATTCAGGAGTCCATCGAGGAGCTGCGGTACTACCGGGAGGCGGTCTTCGTCGCCTCACCCGGGCCCTCGACGGTGGAACTGCGGGCCATCGCCGCACGTCACAGGGGTGCGCTCACCGGCGCCGGCGTCGAGGTGATTTCACAGGGCAACTAGGCGTGCGCTATTGTTTCTCAGTCGCCGGACCCCTCGTGGTCCACGACGAATGGTGGGTATAGCTCAGCTGGTAGAGCACCTGGTTGTGGTCCAGGGGGCCGCGGGTTCAAGTCCCGTTACTCACCCCGGCGGAAACCCGCCCCGAGCACTCGCTCGGGGCGGGTTTCTGCGTCTCCGCCGCCGGAGGCCGGCTGGATCACACCGTCAGGTCGCGCCGCGCGAAGAACCGGTAGGTGCCGGCGACGGCGAGGACGATGATGGCCACCGACAGTACGACGTAGACCGGGTCGAGGGTTCCGTCGGCCATCAGAGTGGCCGCGTCGAAGTACTTGAACGGCGAGAGGAACCTGAGGGGGGCGAGGTCCTCGTTGAGGTTGACCAGGTAGAAGACGAGGAAGGTCAGGAACATCACCGACGTGGCGCGCGAGGGGGCCGACTTCGGCCGCTTCGAGACCCCGGCCACCACCGCGCCCACGGCCAGGAAGATCAGCTGCAGGAAGAGCAGGCCGACCATCAGCACCTGGATCTCGTCGCTGGACGACCGCCCCTCGCCGAAGAAGCCCACGAAGTAGAGCGACGACACCGCGGTCACGAGGTTGAGCACCACGACGTTGACGAGGCCGGCGAGCAGCTTGCCGGTGAGTGCCCTCCCCCGGGGGATCGGCTTGGCGAAGAGGAACTCCGAGGTCCTGTCGCGCTCCTCCTTCGACACGAGGGTGGAGCCCAGGAGGACGGCATGCACAGCCCCCATCACCGCGACGTACAGGAACAGCACGCCGTAGAAGCCCTCCGCCGTCGACAGGTCGAAACCGGTCATCCCGAACACCACCAAGACCGCCCTCGGCAGCGTGGCCATCAACTGCTCGACCGACTGGCCGGCCTCCTCGTACCCGGCGAACTTCGCCATGCCGGCACCGACGAGGGCCACCATGCCCAGGGACCAGAAGATCAGCGCGGTCCGCTGCACCTTCAGCTCACGCACAAAGACGTTCATCACTGCCCCCTAGGCCGCCGCGCGGATGTCTTTGCGCACGTAGATCAGATAGCTCAGTGAGATCGCGACGACGACGAACGCGAACTCGACGACCAGCGAGGGGGCCTCCAGGTTTCCGCTGGCGATGATGTGGTCCGTCTCGTAGTACCTGAAGGGTGTGATGAACCTCGCCTCGTCGTTGCCGAGGACGTCGCCCACCACACCGATGATGTAGAAGGTGAAGACCGTCGGCAGGGACACCGCGACGACCGACTTGATCCGGGGAATCGTCACGGCGAACAGCGCCCCCAACGCCAGGAAGAACAGCTGGACCAGGAACAGCGTCGACGCCATGAGGAGGAAGGTGCGCGCGGAGAACTCGTCCTCGGACATGACTCGCGCGACGGTGTAGGCGACGGAGGCGAACACGAGGTTGGTGACGACCAGCAACGTCAGCGCGGCCCCCAACTTGGCCGTCACCACCCGGGACCTGGTGACCGGCTTGGACAGCAGGAAGTCCGCGGTCTTCCCGGAGGTCTCCTTCGAGATGATCCCCGTCCCGAGATTCATCGCCTGGATGGATCCCGCGAGGATCGCGAAGCTGAGCAGGTAGCCGAAGAATCCGTAGATGGTGAAGAAGCTCGCCAGTGAGATGTTCAGGGCGTCCATCACCATCTCGGGGAACTGCTCGAACACCTCCCGGGTCACGGCGACGTCGGCGGTGAACGCGGGATACAGGGCCATGAACGCCACGAGGATCGCGCTGAGCGAGACGATCCAGGTGATGGTCGACCTGCCGTGCGCCCGTAGCTCCCGGACGAACACGTTCACCGCTCGTCCCCCCGCTGGTAGTAGTGCAGGAAGATCTCCTCCAGGTCCGGCTCCTCGACGAGGAGGTCGACGAGGTCCTGTTCGGCGAGCATCCTGGTCACGTCGTTGATGCGTCCCCGGTAGAGGAAGCTCGCCGAGTGGTTGGTCACGGCCAGGTCGCTCACGCCGTCGATCCCGAAACGCGCCGGATCAGGCGGACCGGCCAACTCGACCCTGAAACGCTTGGTCTGGTTCTCGAGCAGCGTCCTGATCTCCTCGACCTTGATGATCGAGCCGTCCTTGATGATGGCCACCCGGTCGCAGAGCCGCTGCACCTCGCCGAGGATGTGCGAGGAGAAGAGGATGGTGGCGCCCCTCTCGTTCTCCACCCTCAGCCGGTGGAAGAACTGCTGCTGGATCAGGGGGTCCAACCCTCCGGTCGGCTCGTCGAGGATGATCAGCTTCGGTGCGTGCGCCAACCCCTGGATGATCCCGACCTTCTTCTTGTTGCCGTAGGACAGGTCGTCGATCTTCTTCTTCAGGTCGAGGTCGAACATCTCGGCGAGTTCGCGGATCCTCGCGTCCGTGACCGCCCGGTCCCTGGCATAGAAGCTGGCCGAGTACTTCAGCAGGTCGATGACCCGCATGTCGTCGTAGTAGAACACTTCGGACGGCAGGTAACCCACCTCCTGCCGGATCTCCGGGCCGGACGTGGTGATGTCCTTGCCGAACACCGTCGCCGAGCCGCTGGTGGGGTGGATGAGCCCGAGCAGCGTCCTGATCGTGGTGGACTTGCCCGCGCCGTTCGGCCCGATGAATCCGTAGATCTCGCCCTCCCGCACGGACATGTCGACGTCGACGATGCCTCGCGCCCGGCCGTAGGACTTGGTCAGCTTGGTCGTCTCGATGACGTGCATCTCAGC
The DNA here is from genome assembly GCF_055326215.1 of Tessaracoccus pujii. Classification (NCBI taxonomy): domain Bacteria; kingdom Bacillati; phylum Actinomycetota; class Actinomycetes; order Propionibacteriales; family Propionibacteriaceae; genus Tessaracoccus; species Tessaracoccus pujii. The sequence goes on from NZ_JBUZNP010000003.1 coordinate 363,742, forward strand.
TCCGTTGAGCGTGTCGCGCTCCTGGTTTGCGTAAACCAGGATGTGCCTTCCGCTGGGCCGCTGTTAGCGCAGCGGATGTCCGCGGAGGGCCACCTCAATGGTAGGCCCATCACCGTGGCGGCGGCGGGAACGGTGCGCGACCGCGGCGGAGCCCGGGCGACGCGTAGCATTCCCCCATGATGCGTCTCCGTCGCGCTGACCCCCGGGTTCCCGGGTATACGCGCCGCCGTCGCGGCACCGGGTTCAGCTACCGCGATGCGGAGGGGCGGGCACTCGGCCCGGAGCAGCTGGAGCGGATCCGGGCCCTGGCCATCCCCCCTGCGTGGGGCGAGGTATGGATCTGCCCGCACCCCAACGGACACCTTCAGGCCGTCGGAACCGACGACGCGGGGCGCCGCCAGTATCTCTACCACCCGGAATGGCGGCGTCGTCGGGACCGGTCGAAGTTTCAGCGCGTGGCGGCCGCCGCCGCGGAGCTTCCCGCCGCCAGACGCCGCATCACGCGCGACCTCGCCCGCGAAGGCATGCCCCTGGAGCGGGCGGCGGCCACGGCCGTGCGGTTGCTCGACGTGGGCTACTTCCGGATCGGCAACGACGCCTACAGCGACGCCCACGGGTCCTTCGGGCTCACGACGCTGGAGCGGCGCCACGTCCGGCGCCGGGGGGACACGCTGGTGTTCCGGTTCGTCGGCAAGTCCGGCGTGGAGCACACCGTCGAGGTGGACGATCCTGCGGCCGTCGCGGTGCTGGACAGGCTCCGGCGCCGACGCGACGAGAGCCCACGCCTGCTCGCCTATCGGGTGGACCACACCTGGCGCGATCTCACCAGCACGGCGGTCAACTCGTACCTGCGGGATCTGTTCGGGGGCGCAGTCACCGCCAAGGATTTTCGCACCTGGCACGCCACTGTGATCGCCGCGACAGTGCTGGCCGAATCGGACGAGCCGGGCGGCAGCGTCACGTCCCGGAAGCGGGCCATCCGGGAGGCTGTGGCGGAGGTGGCCCGCTACCTCGGCAACACGCCGACGGTGGCGCGCACGTCGTATATCGATCCGCGGGTGATCGACGCCTACGATGCCGGCGTCACCATCGGCGAGGCAGTTCGACGCAGATACGGCTCCCCCCAGGCCCGGCAGGCGGGGCTGGAGCGAGCCGTCCTCGAGTTGCTCGGGTAAGCCCCCGGTCAGAAGACGGGTCGGCCGCCGGTCACACCGAGCACCGTGCCGCTGACGTACGACGCCTCTGCCGGGCTGGCCAGGAACACGAACGCTCCCGCCAGCTCCGCCGGCTGCCCCGCACGACCGAGCGGGGTGTTGCCTCCGAAGGTGGGCATGCCCTCCCCTGGTTTGGTGGCGGGCTGGAGTGGGGTCCAGATCGGGCCGGGGGCGACGGCGTTGACCCTGATCCCCTTCGGGCCGACGTCGGCGGCCAGGTTGACCGTGAAATTGTTGATGGCCGCCTTGGTGGCCGCGTAGTCGATGAGGGATTCCGAGGGGTCATAGGCCTGGATGGAGCTGACGTTGATGGTGCTCGATCCCGCTCCCAGGTACTTCAACGCCTGCTGGCTCACCCAGAACAGGGCGTACAGGTTGGTCTTGAAGACGCGGTCCATCTCTTCGGTCTTGACGTCGGCCAGGCCGTTCTCGCGCCGGGCCCACTGGTAGCCGGCGTTGTTGACCACGATGTCCAGGCCGCCCAGACCGGCCGCGGCGTCGTCGACCATCTGCCGCGCGACGGACTCCTCCGTGAGGTCGCCCGGGAGCAGGAGACAGGTCCGCCCTGCCTCCTCGACCCACTTCCGCGTCTCCTCGGCGTCCGACTGTTCCTCGTCGAGGTAGTTGATCGCGACGTCCGCCCCTTCGCGCGCGTAGGCGATGGCGACCGCGCGTCCGATCCCGGAATCTCCGCCGGTCACCAGAGCCTTGAGCCCCTTCAGCCGGCCGCGACCCGACCATGATTCCTCGCCATGGTCCGGGTAGGGATCCATCGGCGGAGTCAGGCCGGGCGGCTGCTGCTCCTGTTCGGGGAAACCGCCCTCGGGGCCGGCCAGTTCCTGAGCTGTCTTGTCCACTGCGTACAGATCCTCACTCATCGTCCCAGTCAAGACGATCACGGCTACATTTTCCAGGCCTCGGGCCACATCGACTCGGCGAAGCGGCGGCGATGTCGCGTTCGATCGATCCTCGATTGGACTTCCCCAAAGCGTTGCCACTACAGTTGGTCCTCGCGCGCACCGCTAGCTCAATTGGCAGAGCAGCTGACTCTTAATCAGCGGGTTCAGGGTTCAAGTCCCTGGCGGTGTACCAATGGACGAAGGGCCGGATCGACAGATCCGGCCCTTTCACGTTGCCCGGAACCGCCGTCGCATCCGGCGTCGCGTCGCGGCCCTCCCCACTCTCGACGTGCACGACACGCCGCCAAACCTCCCTGCGAGGCGCGCCCGACGGCCCGGGGTACGGATTGGTCGTGTATTCGGGCCCGCCAATCCCACCCCTTGACAAGTACATCGACGCTCATCAGTATTGATGTATGTCAATCCATGAGCGCGCTGCCGCCCGCGCGCCGATCAGCCCCGAGCGTGCCGCTGAGCTGACCACCACCCTCAAGGCACTGTCCGACCCGGCGCGGTTGAGCATGGTCGCCGCGATCGCCTCAGACCCGCGCGGAGAGGCGTCCGCCTTCGACTTCATCGGCTCCATCGACCTCGCCCAGCCCACCGTCAGCCACCACCTCAAGGTCCTCCACGAGGCTGGGCTCCTGTCCCGCCGCAAGGAGGGCACCTCGGTCTACTACCGGGTCGTACCCTCCACGCTCGACGACCTGGCCAGGGCCCTCGAGGCGTTCGCGAAGGGCCCCACACCCGCCGTCCGCGAGTCGCACCACCTCGAACTGCCCTCCGACGGCACCGTCGAGCACGTGCTCAACCGCGGCGTCGACGAACTCGCCTACCGCTTCACGGGCATCTTCGCCCGCGAGACGGTGGACCGCTACGTGCACGAGTCCTTCCAGACCCTCTACCGCACGGCCAGGATCAAGACCTTCGTACCGGTACTGGCCGTCCGCTTCGCCCAGGAGCGATTGACGGCGCTGGCGCAGTCGCGGGGCAGTCTGGCCAAGTCGGTTCCCGAGGTGCTCTTCGTGTGCACCCACAACGCGGGACGCTCCCAGATGGCCGCCGCCCTCCTCACCGCCATGGCGCCGGGGCGCGTGCACGTGCGCTCCGCCGGCTCGCTGCCGGCCTCCGAGATCAACCCTGCCGTCATCGAGTCGCTCGCCGAGGTGGGCCTCGAGGTCGGCCAGGAGTTCCCGAAGCCGCTGACCGACGACGTGGTGCGCGCGGCGGACGTCGTCGTCACCATGGGCTGCGGCGATGCCTGCCCCATCTACCCAGGCAAGCGCTACCTGGACTGGGAACTGCCCGACCCCGCCGGCCAATCCACCGACGACGTCGGCCCCATCCGCGACCAGATCTCAGCCAAGCTCCGCACCCTGCTCGTCGAGCTGGGCATCCCCACCACCTGAAAGGCACGCACCCCATGACCGACAAGCCCAGCGTCCTCTTCGTCTGCATCCACAACGCCGGCCGTTCCCAGATGGCCGCCGGTTATCTGCGCCACCTCGGCGAGGGCCGCATCGAGGTCCGCTCCGCCGGATCCGCACCGGCGGACAGCATCAACCCCGCCGCCGTCGCCGCCATGGCGGAGGAAGGCATCGACATCTCCGCCGAGCAGCCCAAGATCCTCACCACCGAGGCGGTCGAGGTCTCCGACGTGGTGGTCACGATGGGCTGCGGCGACACCTGCCCCTTCTACCCTGGCAAGCGCTACGAGGACTGGACTCTCGACGACCCGGCCGGCCAAGGCGTCGACGCAGTGCGCCCCATCCGCGACGAGATCCGCCGCCGCGTCGAACAGTTGATCAGCGAACTGCTGCCGACCGCGGTCTGACCTGCGGCGCTCTACGTGGCCGACGGGGAGTTCAGCCCCCCGTCGGCGCGTATCCGGTGCCGTAGCGCTCCACGTAACCGGAGACGTCGCCCGCCTTCAAGGCGGCCGCCAGTTCCCGCGTCCGCCTCTCATCCACCCTGTTGACCGAGGCGCCGCCCACCGTGTCGAACCCCGTGATCGGCACCATCAGCGACACGACGCCGCCCGCCCCCACCGCCTGGATGGCGGGGATCAGGCCGCCGAGGTTGTCCGGGTCCAGACTCCCGGTGACCTTGACGTTGCCCACCAGGTTGGCCAACAGGTCCAGGAAGCCTGCCGGATCCTCGGCGACGCGCGACTGCAGCCGCGCGAGCATCCCGGTGAGCACGGCCCGATGCCGCTCGGCGCGGTCGAGGTCGCCCAGCGGCATCGTCTTGCGCTCACGGCTGTAGATCAGCGCGTCGGTGCCACCCAGCGCGAGGGGCCCCGACGGGAACACCACCGTCCGGCCGGTGCTCTGCACGGTCACCCTCGTCGCCTTCTGGTTCTGGACCTCGAAGCCGCCGAGCCAGCGGGTGATGTTGATGAAGCCCGTGAAATTGGACTGCACGGCGTAGTGGATGGGAAGACCGCCGAGCAGGGCCGAGACGCTGCCGCTGAGGTTGTCCGTCCCACCCGCCGCGAAGCTGCCGTTGATCTTGCCGCGCCCGCCCCCGGCGTACGGCACGTAGGTGTCGCGTGCGATCGAGACCAGCGTCATCGAGCGCCGGTCCGCCGACAGCTGCGCCACCACGATCGCGTCCGCATTGCCCTGCAGGGACGTCGGTTCGCGCGAGTCGGTGCCGAAGAAGAGCACGTTCACCACACCGGCGGGCAGAACGTCGACCGGCGTGGGAGAAGGCGACGGGGAGGGGGACGCGGAGGCAGCCGGTGAGGGGCTCACGCCCGCCGCCGGGGTCGCGGCCGGCGTGGTCTCCGGATTCGACGGTAGGGACGTGGAGGATTGAACCCCCGACGGGGCGGAGCAACCGGTCAGGAACGTGGCGACCACAGCCAGCCACGTCAGGAAGGTGCGGAGGGCCGGGGAACCCCCACTCACCGGGTGATCGCCCGGCGGGCACGCGCCTCGAGCGACGTGCGACGCTTGGCGATGGTGTTGATCGTCACCGCGAAGACGACGAGCCCCAGCAGGGCACCGCCGATGGCCATCAACCGGTCCGTGCGCCAGCCGCCCTCCTCGTCGCGGACCTGGGAGGCGGCCGCGTCGAACTCGGCCTTCGCGAACCCCTTCACCTGCTCCACGCCTGCGCGGGCGATGTTCTGGGGCTTGACGGACTCCACGGCGTCCGACGTGGCCTGGGCGAGCTTCGCCCGGGCCGCGGCAACATCGGCGCGGATCTCATCGACGGATCGCTGTGAGCCATTAGACATGCGGTTCTCCTCCACTGACAGCCCCAGCCTAGTCAACCAGACCACCTCTCGGTCGAGGCCCCTAGAATGTGGCGCATGACCGCACGCCTCACCACCGGCTCCACCGCCCCCGCCTTCACGCTTCCCAACCAGGACGGCGACGACGTCTCGCTGGCGGACCACGCCGGACGCGCGGTGATCCTCTACTTCTATCCCGCCGCCATGACCCCTGGCTGTACGACGCAGGCGGTGGATTTCTCGTCCGCCCTGGACGCCTTCACGGCTGCCGGTTACACGGTCCTCGGCTGCTCGCCCGATCCGGTGGAGCGGCTGGCCAAGTTCAAGCAGAGCTCGGAGGTGGGCTTCACCCTCCTGGCGGACCCGGAGAAGACGGTGCACGATCTGTACGGCGCCTACGGACCGCGCAAGCTGTACGGCAAGGAGATCGAGGGCGTCCTGCGTTCCACGTTCGTCATCGACGTCGACGACGCCGGGGTCGGGACCGTGCGCCTGGCCCAGTACAACGTGAAGGCCACGGGGCACGTGGCGAAGCTTCGCCGCGAGCTTGGTGCCTGACACCGTTTTCCGCACCATCGACGCGGACTCCGGTGGGGGCGTCGACGTCGAACTGGAGGTGAGGCGGTCGCGGTTCCTGACGCGGCTGCGCAGGGTGGCGACGGAGGATGCCGCCCGCGCCGTCGTCGAGGACCGGCGCTCGGTCCACTTCGAGGCCCGGCATCACTGCTCGGCGTTCGTGCTGGGTCCGGAGTCCCGCACCGCGCGGAGCTCGGACGACGGCGAGCCCGCCGGGACCGCCGGGGTGCCGATACTCCAGGTCCTGCAGAAGAATTCGCTCACTGACGTGGTGGCCGTGGTGTCCAGGTACTTCGGGGGTGTCAAGCTGGGCGCCGGCGGCCTCGTGCGGGCCTACTCGGACGCGGTCGCGGCCGCCGTCGACACCATCGGCGTGCGCGAGGTTCGGCTGTGCCGGGTCCTGCGCGTGGACGTCGCCTTCGCGGATGCGGGCTCGATCGAGGACCAGTTGCGCGGGCTGGTGCTGCCGTCCGGCGCGCCGGTGGTGGTCGACGGCGTCGAGTGGACCGACGGCGCGCACATCTCGCTGGCTGTGCCCGCCGGTCGGGAGGCCGAGGTTGCCGAGGCCCTGGCGACGATGTCCGCGGGTCGGCTGAGTCCCGTCGCCACGGGCGAACGCTGGGTCGGATAGACGCGGCACTGCCTGGGTATCAGGAGCCGGCCGCGATCCTCCTGCACCATGAGACCGCCGGACGGCGGCCCTCTGGGAGGGAAACCATCATGAGCAACGAACCTATCCCCTATGCCCGCCTCGCCCGAGTCGTCGCTACGCGTGAGGCCTTGACCGAAGCCCCCGACGAGGGGGTGACTGAGACGCTCTTCCTCACCGGCCGGGAACCCATCCCCGAGGTGCGGCAGGTCGAGGTGGTGGAACCGTCGGTCTCCCTGACCGGCGAGAAGACGTTCCGCGTGGATCTGGCCATACCTCGCCAGGCCATCGGGGTCCACTCGTTCGGCCCCGGTGTGCAGAGCACCAGGCTCTCGGGCCGCCGAACCCTGTTGACCGAGGACGAGCACGTCGACGCGGTCACCGGCTTCCTCCCGGACCACCTGGATCTGCGGGTCAAGCCGGAGAAGCTCGATCGCAGGCTGCGCCGTCGTCTCAAGGGACGTATCCCGCGCCTGGATGATCCGGACGCCAAATGGGCCACCACCGTCTTCGGTACCGACGACCGCTACGACTTCAGCGACACCGGCTTCCCCTGGTGCACGGCCGGCCGGGTCGAGACCTCGAACGGAGGGTGGGCCTCGGGCGCCATGGTGGGCCCCCGCCACCTCCTCACCTGCAGCCACGCCATCGGCTGGACCACCAACCCGGACCCGTACGTGGCCGGCTGGATCAAGTTCATGCCCAGCTACTTCGACGGCAGCACCCCGTTCGGCACCGCCTGGGGCATCCACATCTACTGGCAGGAGCAGGTCTTCGGGCCCACCATCGAGGGAACCGAGGAGCGCCACGACTACGTGGTGGTGGTGCTCGATCGCCCCATGGGAGCCCTCACGGGCTGGATGGGATCGCGCACCTACTCGGACTCCTGGGACGGCGGCGCCTACTGGAGCCACATCGGCTACCCGCAGGACATCGCCGGTGGAAGCCGTCCCTGCTTCGTCGGCGACTTCAGCCTCAACGGACACGACTCACAGCCGGAGACGGCGCAGGCCATCATGCACCAGGCCGACGTCATCCCCGGCCAGTCCGGTGGGCCGATGTTCGGGTGGTGGGACGGGGAGCCTTGGCCGAGGGTGGTCGCGGATCAGAGCTGGCAGAGCGCCACGACCAACGGCGCCAGCGGCGGGTCGCACATGGTGGACCTGATCATCCGGGCCCGCAACGACTTCCCGTGACTCGCTCGGTGCGCGGCCACCGGTGGCATCAGTCCTCGGGCGCCTCGGCGAAGGCCCGCTTCGTGCCGTTGTACCAGTCCAGCGAAAGCTTCGGGGGCATCCAAAAGTCCGCGCATCTCGTTGTTGTCGCACGTGGAGGGTACGGAGACGCGAGAACGGCGTCGATCGTCCATGACCGGGGTAGTCAGAGCCATTACCCGAAGTACCGAAGAAGGGACTTGAACCCTCACGCCCGAAGGCACAGGATCCTAAGTCCTGCGTGTCTACCAATTCCACCACTTCGGCTCGCCCCGGAGGGCCCGTCCAGTCTAGGCGACCCACCGGCGCCTCGACCACTCGATCGCTGAGCTGCGCCCTTGCGCGACGGGGCGCCCCCTGCCGTTCGTCGCGATGAGCCGGATCTGGATCTCGTGAGGAGTTGAACGCTCAAAAGGGGCGCCGCCGACGTCGACCCTGGAGTCAGGCTCATGCACCTTCGATGAGAGCCGTGTCCGGCTCCACGCACGTCGTTGAGAGCCGTGTCCGGCTCAACTTCCTGCCTCCCCCAGCGGGAACCGCGACACCACCCCGTAGCGCGCCCCCGAACCCCGGGACTCCACCAGGCATACCTCCTGAGCAAGCCAACGCCAACCGGGAAAGGAATCCAGCACCTCCAGCCATCGGACCGCCACCACGCCGCGGCCGTGCCTCGCCAGGGTCAGGTGCCCGACGAAGCGGGCGCCGTCGGCCTCCACCCCTGCCCGGCTCGCGGCGGCACGGCACGACGCCGACAGCGCGGCCAGCTCGTCGTGGCCCTCACGGACTCCCAGCGCCAGCACCTTCGCCTTCGCCGCGTGCGGGAACGCCAGCCCGCCCCCGACGCCCACCCCGAAAGGCCGCGACCGTGCCGCGACGCCGGCCAGGTTCTCCTCCAGCCGGTCCAGGGCGTCCGCCGGGACGTCGCCCATGAACGACGTGGTCAGGTGCCAGCCCTCCGGCCGCGACCATCGCAGCGTGGGATCCACGTCACGGCGGGGCTCCAGCAGGGCGCCGAGTTCCGCGACCAATGAGGCGGGCGGAAGGACGGCGGTGAACATGCGCGCTCCCATGCCGCCAACCCTACCGAGGCGCCTCCGCGCGCAGGGATGGGAAGGTCCGCGGCTGGTGAAGGGCGTTCCAGGCCTGAGTCCTAGCGCTCGTCGTCGAGGACGGCGCGCGGCAGCGGATCGATGTCGGCCGGGCGGAGGGTCGGGTCGTCGAGCGCGAACGTCCGGATCGGCCCCGGGCCGGAGTGGCGGGTCTCGAACCGCACCGTGACGCGCCCCAGCCCCGATCCCCACACCCAGCCGCGACCGTGCTCGTCATGCACCACATCCGCCCCGGGATGGAAGCCGCGACCCCTGACGCCGCTCAACCCCACGTCCTCGCCATGGCTGATCTCCGTGACCGAGGCTGCCGCCTCCTCGTCGCCGAACAACCGTTCCTGCGCGGAGGTGGCGAAGTTGGACACCCCGATCCCCAGGAGCCGGACCCCGGCCCGCACATCCACCTCGCCCAGCAGGTCGAGCCCCGCGGCGGTGATCACGTCGACGGCGTCGGTGGCCCCGCCGAGGCTGCGCGCGACGGTGCGGGTGGTGAAGTCCGGGAACCGCACCTTGACCGTCACCGTCCGGGCGAAGTAGCCGGCGCGGGTGAGCCGCCCGGCCACGGACGCCGCGTCGCGGCGGAGGATCATCTCCAGCTGGGTGCGGTCCGTGAGGTCGGTGGCGAACGTGTCCTCCGTCGAGATGGATTTGGGGTCGCGCTGCGGGTGGACGACGCGGTCGTCACGGCCCCACGCCAGCGCGGCCAGCCCTTCGCCTGCGGCCTGCCCCACCTCGCGGATCAGCTCGGCGGGGTCGGCGGCGCGCAGGTCCTCGACGGTGTAGGCCCCGATGGCCACCAGGCGTTGCTCCGTCGCCGGCCCGACGCCGGGGATGGCCCGCACCGGGAGGGGCGCCAGGAAGCCGAGCTCCTCCCCGGGGTCCAGGATCCGGGCACCGTCGGGTTTGGCGGCCTCCGAGGCCAGCTTGGCCAGGAACTTCGAGGTGGCCACCCCGACGGAGGCCGTCAGTCCCTCAGTCCGCTCGGTCAGCTCGGCACGCAGCGCGGCCACGCGCTCAGCCAACTCAGCCTCGCCCCACCCTGTGGGCGCCAGGTCCACGAACGCCTCGTCGAAGCTGAGGGGCTCCACCAGCGGCGACACCTCCCTCAGGAGCTCCATCACGATCCTCGACGACTCGCGGTAGGCCGCGAACCGCCCGCCCAGGAACGCGGCGTTCGGCGCCCGTCTCCGCGCCTCCGCCCCGGACATCGCGGAACGCACCCCGAAGCGGCGCGCCTCGTAGGACGCCGTCGCCACCACCCCGCGAGGCCCGGCGCCGCCCACCACGACCGGCCTGCCGCGAAGGCTGGGCTTGTCGCGCTGCTCGACTGCGGCGAAGAAGGCGTCCAGGTCGAGGTGCAGGATCCGACGCGCCATCGGGGCGTCAGCCGACGGCCGGGGTGGGCCGGTACTGCGCGAAGTCGAACCCCTGCCTGATCTCGCGGGAGACCTCGGTCCATTCCCGCGGCGAGATCATGGGGAAGCGGGCCCCGCCGTCGGGGTCCTGGTGGACGTGGGTGATGTCCAGCTCGGTGAGGTACGGCCACGCCGCCTCGTAGACCTGGGCGCCGCCGCCTACGTAACACACCCGCTCCGGGGTCTCGGCCGCCAGGTCCAGCGCCTCGGTGATGGAGTGCGCCACCTCGACGCCGTCGTCGCTCCAGCCATGGTCGCGGGTGACGACGATGATCCGACGGTTGGGCAGCAACCCGATCTGCTCGTGCGTGCGGCGCCCGAAGATCACCGTGTTGCCGGTGGTCACCTTCTTGAAGCGGCGGAAGTCCTCGGGGATGTGCCACAGCATGTCCTCGCCGGAGCCAATCACCCAGTTGTCGGCCACGGCCGCGATCGCGACGATCCTCATCGCGGTTCCATCGGCCGGACATCGATCGTCTCGCCGGCGGCGTCGACCTGGACCGACCCGGACTCACGGCCGTCGACGGCCGTGACCCGCACCGTGGGATCGCCGGCGTCCGTCCACAGCAGCAACACCTCAGTGACTGAACCGGTGAGATTGAGCGCAGCCGTCTCCAGCGCCTTCGGGACGAGCCCGTTGACCAGATCCAACTCCGCGAGGTTGACCGGCCCGGCCACGGTGGATCCGCTCATCTCGATGGGCCCCATGCCCAGACGGGAGAAGGTGGTGATCTCGCCGGGCGCCCGGGCCTGCGACCCGACGCCGGCGATCTCGTCGACCGTGATGCGCAACTCGACGAGGGAGTCCAGGCCGTGATCGAGCAGCAGCGCCGAGGTCTCGGCCCAGCCCTCGAAGAACATCGGGTCCAACTCGAGCGATCCCCCGGCCCACTCGGGCTCCGGCATCATCGGGTTCATACCCCCCGTCACGGACTCACTCATCATCATGCCGGAGAACCCGATCACCCCCAGAACCCCCAGCCCCACGACGGTCGCCCCGACGCCCAACAGGACGCGGCGGCCCACGTCACTCGACGGCACGCCGCGATACACCTCCGGCAAGGGCTGGAACGCCTGCGGCGGCCCAGGTTGGGGGCGCGGAAACGCCGGCGTCACCGGAACGATGTTGGGCTGCGGCAGGCCCTGGAACTGGGCCATGGCATCGCGGTGGGTCACCGCGGCGAGCACGGCGTTGCTGCGCGTCTCGAACTCGGACTCGTCGAGCCGGCCGTCCGCGTACGCCGTGGACAGCAGCTCGAGATACCGGTCCCGCTCCTGGAAGGAGGGCCGCAGTTCGCTCATGAGGGTTAGGGTAGCCCGCCTACACGGCGATGGGCGCCTTGATGGCGGGGTGCGGGTCGTAGCCGACCACCTCGATGTCGGCCAGCGTGAACGCGTCCAGCTCGGTCACCTCGGGGTTGAGCCGCAGCCTCGGGAGTGCCCGCGGTTGCCGGGTCAGCTGCTCGGCCACCTGGTCCACGTGATTGGAGTAGATGTGCGCGTCGCCCAGCGTGTGCACGAACTCCCCCACGCGCAGCCCCGTCACCTGCGCGACGAGGTGCGTCAGCAGAGCATAGGAGGCGATGTTGAACGGCACGCCGAGGAAGACGTCCGCCGAGCGCTGGTAGAGCTGACAGCTGAGCAGGGAGGGCCCACCGTCGTCCGCCGGCGCCACGTAGAACTGGAACATCATGTGGCACGGCGGCAGGGCCATGGCGTCCACGTCCGCCACGTTCCACGCGGAGACGATGTGACGGCGGGAGTCCGGCCTGGTCTTAAGGGACTCGACGACGGCCGCCAGCTGGTCGATGTGGCGACCGTCCGGCGTGGGCCAGGAGCGCCACTGGTAGCCGTAGATGGGGCCCAGGTCGCCGTCGGCGTCGGCCCATTCGTCCCAGATGGTGATCTTGTTCTCGTGCAGCCAGGCCAGGTTCGTACTGCCTCGGAGGAACCACAGCAGCTCGCCGAACACCGACCGGGTGTGGACCTTCTTGGTGGTGAGCAGCGGGAAGCCCTCGGCCAGATCGAAGCGCATCTGGTAACCGAACACGGACCGGGTGCCGGTGCCGGTGCGGTCCGGCTTGTCCACGCCGGTGTCCGTGACATGGCGCAGCAGGTCCAGGTACTGCTTCATGCGGCCCCCTCCGCCTCGAGGCTCTTGAGGTAATCGACGAAGGCGCGCACGGCGTTGCCGCGGTGGCTGATCGAGTCCTTCTCCTCGGCCGTCAGCTCGGCCGACGAGACGGCCAGGCCGGCGGGGATGAACAGGGGGTCGTAGCCGAAGCCGTTCTCCCCGTCCGGCGCCTCCGCGATGCGGCCGGGCATCGTGCCGTGCCAGACCCTCCGCTCACCGGTGGGCGCCACCATGGCCAGCGCGCAGACGAAGCGCGCGGTGCGGCGCTCGGCCGGCACGCCGTCGAGTTGCGCCAGCAGGAGCTGGTTGTTGTCCTCGTCGTCGCACGCCGGCCCGGCCCATCTGGCCGAGCGGACGCCGGGCATGCCGTTGAGTTCGTCCACCTCCAGGCCCGAGTCGTCGGCGACGGCCATCAGCCCCGTCTCCCGGGCGGCGGCCGAGGCCTTGAGGAACGCGTTGCCCTCGAAGGTGCGCTCCGTCTCCGGCGGCTCGGGGTAGCGCGCCACGTCGCCGAGCCCCAGCACCTCGACCCGCACGCCCTCGCTCACCAGGATGCGGCGCAGCTCGGCGAGCTTCTTCGGGTTGTTGGTGGCCAGCACCAACCGCTCGGGCAACCTCATGCCAGTGCCTCGCGCTGCAGGCTGGTCAACTCCGCACAGCCGGCCGTGCCCAGATCCAGGAGCGTGCCCAGCTCGTCGCGGGTGAACGGCGTGCCCTCCGCGGTGCCCTGCACCTCGATGAACGTGCCCGAGCCGGTCATGACGATGTTCATGTCCGTGCCCGCCGCGGAGTCCTCGTCGTAGTTGAGATCCAGCAGTGCGTGTCCGTTGGCGTTGAACCCCACGGAGATCGCCGCGACCGAGTCCTTCAGCGGCTCGCCCTTGAGCGCCCCGAGGCGCCGCAGGTGCTCGACGGCGTCCGCCAGTGCCACATAGGCGCCGGTGATGGCCGCGGTGCGGGTTCCACCGTCGGCCTGGAGCACGTCGCAGTCCAGCACGATGGTGTTCTCGCCCAGCGCCTTGTAGTCGACGACGGCGCGCAGCGAGCGTCCGATCAGGCGCGAGATCTCATGGGTGCGGCCGCCGAGCCTGCCCTTGACGGACTCCCTGTCCGACCGGGTGTGCGTGGCCCGGGGCAGCATGGCGTACTCGGCGGTGACCCAGCCCAGGCCGGAGCCCTGCCGCCACCGGGGCACGCCGACGGTGACGGAGGCGGCGATCAGGACCCGGGTGCGGCCGAACTCCACGAGCACCGACCCCTCCGCGTGGTCCAGCCAGTTGCGGGTGATGCGCACCTCGCGCAGTTCATCGGGGGCGCGGCCATCGCCACGGCGAAACGTCATGGCGCCCAACTTAGTCGATCGTCACGTGCTCGACATTCGTGACGAACCCGCCCAGCAGGCGCCGCCCGATGCCCTGGAAGTCCGAGGCGTCTCCTGTGGTGAGGAACCTGCGCTCGGCCTCACGCGGCTGGTGGTGCAGCAGGCCGGCCTGGGTGAGCTGGGCGTAGGTGGACTGCGCGCACGCCTCCGCCGACGACACGAGCGAGACGCCCGTGCCCAGCACATAGCTGATCACCCCGCTGAGCAGCGGGTAGTGCGTACATCCGAGGATCAGCGTGTCCGCGTGCGCCTTGATCACCGGCTCCAGGTATTCACGGGCCACGTCGAGCAACTCGTCACCGCCCGTGATGCCGGCCTCGACGAATTCCACGAACCGGGGGCACGCCTGCGCGGTGAGGGTGATCTGGGGAGCGATGGCGAAGGCGTCGTCGTAGGAGCGCGAGTTCACCGTCGACTCCGTGGCCACCACCGCCACGCGACCGTTGCGGGTGGCCGCGACCGCACGGGTGGCGGCGGGTAGCACCACCTCGGTGATGGGCACGTCGTAGCGCTCCCGCGCGTCGCGCAGCACGGCCGACGAGGCGGAGTTGCAGGCGATCACGAGGGCCTTGACCCCCTGCGCGACGAGGTGGTCCAGGCCCTGCAGCGCGAAGCGGCGGACCTCGGCGATGGATCTGGGGCCGTAGGGCGCGCGGGCGGTGTCGCCCAGGTAGACGAAGTCCTCGTTGGGCAGCTGCTCCACGAGGGAACGCAGCACGGTGAGGCCGCCGAAGCCGGAGTCGAAGACGCCGATGGGCCGCTCGATCAGGTCACTCATCGGCCGGCTCGAAGTCCATGGGGTCCAGGCTGGCGTCCAGCCTCAGGCAGGTGGCGCGTGACTCGAGCAGGTCCTCCAGCAGGTAGCCCAGCCATTCGATGAGGTCGTGCAGCCCGCTGGCCTCGACGTTGGGGTCCGGTTCCGCGAGGCGCTCGGGGCCGGCCAGTTCCGTGTACCAGAACAGCCGCACCGCACCGAGCACCTTCACCCAGGCGTCGGCGCGCCCCAGCGCCACCGGCACGAACTCGTCCCAGCCCTCGAGGTCCTCCACGACGATGCGCGCGGCCGCCGTCCGGGCGCGGGCCTGGTTGTGGATGGAGTCGCGCCAGAAGTCGTCGGCGCCCTTCGCGTCCGGCATCGCGGGCGGGAACAGCCGGATCAGGCGGGGATTGCCGAGCATGCGGTTGGTGGGGTCGTCGGAGAGGTCCGCCACGATCTGCTCGAACGCGTCGTCGCTCTCGGCCGGCAGCAGGGTGGCCAGCTGGGAGGTGTAGAGCTCGATCATGTTGCGCAGCCCCTCGGCGCGGCCGTCGCGGCCGTCGAAGGCCCACACGATGTCCTCGTTCTCCAGCGTCATGCCTGCTCCATCGAGGCCCACAGGTTGTAGCCCTGCATCGCCAGCACGTCGCGCTCCATCGCCTCACGGTTGCCGGTGGAGACCACCGCCTTCCCGTCGTGGTGCACCTTCAGCATCAGCTCCTCGGCCTTCTCCAGGGGGTACTTGAAGTACTCCTGGAACACGTAGGTGACGTAGCTCATGAGGTTGACCGGGTCGTCCCAGACGATGGTCACCCACTGGCCCACCGTGCCCGGGGCCTCGGTGGGGGCCTCGAGGACCTCGACTCCGGCATCGCCTGCACTGCTCATGGCCCCAGGATAGGGTGCCGTGCATGACCACCGCGCTGCTCACCGACCACTACGAGCTCACCATGGTGCAGGCCGCGATGAACGCGGGCACAGCCAACCGGCGCAGCCTCTTCGACCTGTTCACGCGCCGCCTGCCGGAGGGGCGTCGCTACGGCGTGGTGGCGGGGCTGGGGCGCGCCGTCGAGGCCATCGAGCGCTTCCGCTTCGACGAAGCCGAATTGAGCTGGCTTCTGGAGCGCGGGATCATCCAGGACAACCTGGCCGAGTGGCTGGCGAACTACCACTTCTCGGGAGACATCTGGGGCTACCCCGAGGGCGAGGTCTACTTCCCGGGCTCACCGGTGCTCTCCGTCGAGGGCACCTTCGCCGAGGCGTGCCTGCTGGAGACGGTGCTGCTGGCCATCTACAATCACGACTCCGCCATCGCCGCCGCTGCGTCGCGGATGACGTCCATGGCCGGCGACCGGCCGTGCGCGGAGATGGGGTCGAGGCGCACGCAGGAGTGGTCGGCCGTGGCCGCTGCCCGGGCCGCGTACGTGGCAGGATTCGCCTCCACGTCGAACCTCGAGGCGGGGCGCACCTACGGCGTGCCGACCATCGGCACCGCGGCGCATTCCTTCACCCTGCTGCACGACACCGAGGAGGACGCCTTCCGCGCACAACTCGCGACACTGGGCGAGGCCACCACGCTGCTGGTGGACACCTACGACATCGACGCCGCCATCCGGCTGGGCGTGGAGCTCACGGGCGGGCGGCTGGGAGCGATCAGGCTGGACTCCGGCGACCTGGCGCTGGTGGCGCGCGAGGCCCGTGATCTCCTCGACGACCTCGGCGCCACCCACACCCGGATCATGGTCACCTCGGACCTCGACGAATGGCAGATCGCCGCGCTGCAGGGCGCCCCCGTGGACGGCTACGGCGTGGGCACCGCGCTGGTCACCGGCTCCGGGCACCCAACCTGCGGGTTCGTGTACAAGCTCGTGGCGCGCGCCGCCTCGGACGATCCGAACGCGCCGATGACGCCGGTGGCGAAGAAGTCCAAGGGCAAGAACACGCTGGGCGGCCGGAAGTTCGCCATGCGCCGCCGCGGGGCCGACGGCAGGGCCGAGTCCGAGGTGATCGGGATGGGCACCCCGCCCGCCAACGACGGCAACGACCGCGACCTCCTCGTCCCCGTGTTCCGCGGGGGCGAGCTGGTCTACCGCGCCACCCTCGACGACGCGCGCCGCCGGCACGTCGAGTCCCTGGCGGAGCTGCCGGTGGGCGCCCACCGGATCTCGAAGGGCGATCCGGCCCTGGAGACCCTCATCCTCGACGAGACCGGCAACCAGTCCACCAACCCGTATCAGGCCGCGCCGCTGGTGCCGAACCTCTGACCGGGCGCTCCGACGTGCGCTGTCCCCGGTGGGCGGGGGAGTAATCAGGGAGTCAGGCCCGGGATCCCGGGCCGTGAACTCCTGCCCGCGGGGCCGAGGGTGGCCGGCTCCTGCTTCGGCCCGCTGGCGGCGATGGGCACACCCAGGCGCCTATCAATCCTTGTCAGAGCGAGTATCACAGTGCGGCAACAGTTCACACCCACGCCTTGCGTCGCACACCTGTTCTATTTATACTGGACTCATGCTTCAACGACGGCTCACCACGGACCAGGCGCTCGGTGCGCTGGAGTCCACGCTGTCGCTGGTGGACCACGCGGAGCGCGAAGGGCTGGAGCCCACGGCCAGGCTGCGTCTGATGCAGCGGGCCAGGCGGCTCGCCGAGCGGATCGAGTCGCTCGCACTTGTCCTCACTGACGAGGCCAACCGGGCCCAGGCGTCGATGAAGTCCGCAGGCACTCCGCTGACGTCCTTCCTGGCCGTCAGCGAGCAACGTGACACGAGGGAGGCCGCCGCGCAGGTGTTCCAGGCCCGGGACCTCGCCACACACTCGCAGGTCCGGCAGGCGGCTCTCGAGGGCGACGTGTCGCCCGGACATGCGGTGGCCATCTGCAAGGGCATGGCGCAACTCCCGGCCGGGTTGAGTGCCGAGCAGGTGGAGCGGGCGCAGGCAGTGTTCATCGGGCGCGCTGCCAGCGCCACGCCCCGCAAGCTGGCGCAGGCGGCGGCGCTCGTTCTGGCGGAGGTCGCGCCGGAACTGATGCCCACCGCGGCGGAGCAGGTCGCAGACATCGAGGCGCAGACGCGCCGGGCGCGGGCCAAGCGGTCGTTCAGCTACGGCGACGACGGCGACGGCTCCGTGTGGTTCCGCGGCTCCCTGCCTGAGGTGGACGCGGCGCCGCTGATCGCCACCCTGGAGGCGTACGTGCAGGCGGATCGACGAGCGGCGCGGGGCCGTCTCGCCGGCGTCCGCTCCCTGCGCCCCGGGCCGCAGCTGCTCCGGAGCTACGCTGCAGCCGATCAGGGCCGCACGCCCGACCAACGCAGGGCCGACGCGTTCACCACCATCGTGGCCGAGCATCGCGGGGCGC
Source organism: Tessaracoccus pujii (assembly GCF_055326215.1). Taxonomy (NCBI): domain Bacteria; kingdom Bacillati; phylum Actinomycetota; class Actinomycetes; order Propionibacteriales; family Propionibacteriaceae; genus Tessaracoccus; species Tessaracoccus pujii. The sequence goes on from NZ_JBUZNP010000003.1 coordinate 381,680, forward strand.
CGACAGCGGCCGGAGACCGGCCGCGGATCGTGATCACCATCAGCGAGGCGGACCTACGGGGTCGCGCGGAGGCATTGGGCTTACTAGCGTCGGGTGCGGAGATCGCACCCGGAGACCTGCGCCGGCTCTGCTGCGACGCGGACCTCACCCCGGCCGTCCTGGGCGCTGCCTCGGAGATCCTGGACATCGGACAGACGAAGCGGCTGGTGAACCCCGGCATCCGCAAGGCACTGTCCCTCCGCGACGGCGGCTGCGCATTCCCCAACTGCACCGCACCGGATTCGGCGTGCGAAGCACATCACGTGATTCCGTGGTATCTCGACGGGCCCACGTCGCTGGGAAACATGGTCCTGCTCTGTGCACATCATCACGCGGTCATCGAGCCCCAACGATTCAACGCCGACGCCGATCAATGGACAGTCACGTTCGATCCGGTCACCCGGAAGCCGGTGATCTCGCCGACGCGGCGGATGCAGGTCCACCTGGCAAGTCAGGACCGCCCGGGGCCTAGGATCCGGGCGGCGGCAACAGGCCGCTCGCCCAGGAGCGCCGCCCACGATGCCGGGCCAGGAGTGTGGCCATCGCCGGCGTTCGTCAGCGGTCCCAGCGGGATTCGGGCTGCTCGTCGAGCCCGTTCATCACCGCGGCAAGGCGGCGCGGAAGCGGCGCCTTGAAGATCTCCTCCAGCGAGATCCGCTTGCCACGCATGTCCGCCAGCGGCACCCGCCAGTTTGGGTACTCGTCCACGGTGCCCGGCTGGTTCTGCGCCCGGCGCTCCCCCACTGCGTCCGTGAGCGCCGCGAGCAACACCTTCGACGGGGTGCGCAGCAGGAACTTGTGGAGCGCCAGCATCACCTCGACGGGCTCATCACGCTGATCCTCGGCGAGCAGCCCCTCGTCGACGAGCTTGGCCAGCCAGCCGGCCTGTTCGCGTTGCGCAGCGTCGAGTTCCTCCTGGAGCGGCTCGGTGAGCAGGCCGAGGTCGTCGCGCAGCCGCACGTGGTCCCCAGCGAGGTAACCAAGCGTCGGCGGCAGATCGTGGGTGGTGACCGAGGCCATGCAGTACTGGCGCCACCACTGGGCATCCAGCGGCTCGCCCTGCATCCCCGCCTCGAACCACAGCACCGAGGTGCCGAGGATGCCCCGGCGGGACAGATAGTCGCGCACCCACGGCTCGACGGTGCCGAGGTCCTCGCCGACGATGAGTGCCTGGGCCCGCTGCGCCTCCAGCGCCAGGATCCCGACGAGCGCCTCGTGGTTGTTGCGCACGTAGGTCCCGTTGGTGGGCCCCGCACCGATCGGCACCCACCACAGCCGGAAGAGGCCGATGATGTGGTCGATCCGTACGCCGCCCACCCGCCGCAGCGCGGCCGACACCATGGCCCGGAACGGCGAGTAGGCGAGCTCCTCGAGCTTGTCCGGGCGCCACGGGGGCTGACCCCAGTCCTGCCCCGCCTGGTTGTACTGGTCCGGCGGGGCCCCCACGCTCATGCCGGAGGCGAACACCTCAGGCATCATCCAGGTCTCGGCGCCCTGGCGGTGCACGCCGACGGCGAGATCCGTGACGATGCCCACCGGCATGTTCACCTCCGCGGCCACCGTCTGGGCGGCGGAGATCTGAGTCTGTGCGATCCACTGCAGCCACTCGAAGAAGTCCACGTCCCCTGCGTGCTCCTCCGCGTAGGCCGCCACCGCGGGCGACGACGGCCGGCGCAGCTCCTCCGGCCATTCCGTCCACAGCTGGCCGTGGGTGAGCGACAGGCAGGACCAGAGCGCGAAGTTGCGCAGCCCGATGCCCTCGCGACGGCGGAAGTCCTCGTAGGCGATCCGGCGGGCCGAGCGCATGCCCGATTCGTGGATGAGACGCAGCGCCTCGATCTTCAGCGGCCAGATGGCGTTGCGGTCCACGATGCCAGAGGTGTCCGCCGCGGCCTGCGCCTGGCGACGCAGCGCCTTGATCCGGAGCCGCTCGGCACGGCCCAGGGTGGCGTACTCGGGGATGGCCTCCGGGCGGATGTAGCTGGGGTTGATGAAGCGGCGGCTGGCCGGGAGGTAGGGCGAGGGCTCCATGGGGGGCACGGGCTGGGCCGCGTGCAGGGGGTTGATCAGCACGTAACCGGCGAACTGCTTGGTGCCGGACCACGTGATGAGGTCCGCGAGGTCCGCCAGGTCCCCGATTCCCCACGACTGGCGCGAGGTCACCGAATACAGCTGCGTGCCGTAACCCCAGATCCGCTGGTTCCGCATCGCCGCCGGGAAGCCGACGACCGATGGCGTGACGATGAGCATGCCCGTGTGCACGCCGGTAGCCGTTCGGGCCACGATGTGGTGGTAGCCGGTGGGCAGGTCGTCGCCCACCCAGAACGACGCCTCGCCGATGGCCTCGCCGTCGACCCACCGGTCCGGCGCGACGTTCTCGCTCTGCCAGGTGCGCCGCGTCTCCCCGGATTCGAGGCCGATGTGAACGTCCACCTCGGTGCCGGCGGGCAGATGGATGGGCACGTGCGCGCCCTGTCCCTCCTCGAGGACGGTGCACGAGGGCACCACGCGGCGCCAGCGCTCGTCCTCGAGCCGGGTCAGCGACGCATCCGCGGCCTCGGGGGTGCTCGCATCCACATCGAACGCGGCCAGGACGCCGATGATCGTCTCGGCGGGAATGGGCACATGGCGCCCCTTCCAGTCCCAGAACTCCCGGGCTATGCCGAAGCGTTCGGCCAGCTGGATCAGGCCGTGGTTGAGGTCAGTCACGATGAAGAGCCCTAGCGGATCTTGAGGACGTGGGTCTTGGCGATCATGTCACCCAGAGTCTGCTTCTCGCGCGTGAACGCGGCGAACAGGCCGTTGAACACCCAGATGACCTCGTAGAGGATGGCGCTGGCGATGCCGCGGACGGCGGCCGTGGTCCAGTCCAGCTTCGAATCGGCCGGTGCGCCGGCCTTGACCACCCGCATCCCCAGCAACAGCTGGCCGACGGTGGCGCTCATGGTGCCGTACAGGACGGTGCGGTAGGCGGCCATCAGGACGGCGCCGACGATGCCGCTGTAGAGCAGAGCGGTCCAGAGGTCCGCTCCCGGGACGGGGATCTCGCCCACGGGATTGTCCGCGTAGACCATGACGTCGCGCTGCCAGCGGGCCATGGCCGTGTCGATGGCGACCGTGAGTCCCAGGACACCCGCGACGAGCTGGGTGACGATGCCCAGCAGGATGGAGTCGATGATGAAACCCAGCACGCGCCAGCCGAATCCGGCGTAGGGCCGGCCGGACTGCGGCTGGAACCGGGGGTCGCCCATCGGTGCGCCGTAGCCCTGCTGAGGGGCCATGGGCGGCGGCACGTGCGGATCCCGAGTGGACTGCGACCACGCGAGCCCGTCCCAGTAGCGCTCGCCGTCGGAGCCGGCCGGGTCTGGGTACCACCCTGCGGGCGGCTGCTGCGGGGAGTAGCTCATGGGTCCAAGGATGCCATGAGTAGCTCGTTGGGAATGCGCCCGATCCGGCGGCTGACCACGATCGCGGCCACGGAGGCGACGCTGAGCGCCCCGAGCGCGACCGAGTAGCTGAGCTTCTCCGGCGGCACCACCAGCAGCGCTGTGTAGAGTCCCCCCGCCACGGCCGTGATGACGGAATTGCCCACGGATTCGGCCACCTGCATGGAGGACTGGTTGCGCCCCTGCTCGAACGCCGACGACAGGCTCATCACGGCCACCGCGGAGCTGGGCATGGTCAGGCCCATCCCGAGGCCACCCAGGATCCACGCGCCCAACCCCACCCAGAGCGGGATCACCGGCCACCAGGCGAACGCGGTGATGGCCACGATGCCCGCCGTCGAGAAGGAGGCCCCCAGCGTGACGTAGGTGTCGCGGTGCAGGCGCACCCATGCCTGCGACTGCAGCCACGATCCGGCCGACCAGCCGACACTGCCGACGGTGAGCGCCAGTCCCACCTCGAATGGGCTGAGCCCACGCAACTGTTGCAGGGTGACCAGCAGGATGGTCTCGGCGGCGAAGAACGTCCCCGCCTGAAGGGCACGGGACAGGACCACGCTGGGGATGCCGGCTCCGATGCCCAGGGTGCCGGGCGCGAGGATCCGCGGCAGCCCCCACAGCAGCGCGCCGACGCCCACGACGGCGGACGCGGCGCTCAACCAGCCCAGGTTCTGGCCGCCCACCAGGATGAGCGAGGGCCCCAGCGTGACGGCGACCGTGGGCCAGACCGCGACGGGCGCCACCTCGCCCTCACCTGCCCGGAAGCGTGCCTGGACCCCGCGCAGCCCCGGAAGAGTCATCAGCAGCGCCACGGCCACCAGCGGCAGCATCGTGGCGAACACCAGCCGCCAGTCGTACCCGGTCAGCCAAGCCGCGAACGGCGGTCCGATGAACGCCGGCAGCAGCCAGCAGAACGACACCAGCGCCATCACGCGCGGCCGCTCCCGCGGCTCGAATCCGTGGGCCACCGTGACCGCGAGCGTGAGGTTGAGGGCGCCGGCTCCCAGGCCCTGCACCAGCCGGGCCGCCAGCACCATCCACACCGACGCGGCGGACCAACCGAGCAGCAGGCCGACGGCGAACAGCACGAACCCCGCATACATCGGGGCGGCGGGTCCCCGCGTGTCCGCGACCCGGCCGCTGATGATGGTGGCCAGCAGCATCCCCGAGATCATCGTGGTGAACGCCCACGGGTACAGGTGCGAGGCGTCGAAGGACTCCATGATGGTGGGGACGGCCGTGGCCAGCCCGATGGACTGGAATGCCACCGAGAACACCGCCAGCATGATGCCGACGATGAGCAGCCGTCTCCCCGGACCCGCCATGCCCCCACCTCCGTCCGTCATTGTTCCACCAGCACTACCATGGGCCGCATGACTGAGCTCGCCCCCGGATCCCAGACCGTCACTCAGGAGCGCACGGAAACGTTCGAGGACGGCGACCAGGACCGCTTCTCCCACTACGTGCCCAAGGACAAGCTGGTGGCCGCCATGGTCAACGGCACCCCCGTCGTCGCGCTCTGCGGGAAGGTGTGGGTGCCCACCAAGAACCCCGAGAAGTACCCGGTGTGCCCGGAGTGCAAAGAGGTCTGGCACTCCATGAACCCGGACGGATGAGCCAGGTTCAGTAGCGGTAGCTGTCCGGCTTGTACGGGCCGGAGGGGTCCACACCCAGGTAGCCGGCCTGCTTGGGCGTGAGGGTGGACAGTTCGACGCCGAGGGCGGCCAGGTGCAGCCGGGCCACCTCCTCGTCGAGTGCCTTCGGCAGCGTGTGCACGCCCACGGGGTACTCATCGGCCCTGGTGAACAGCTCGATCTGGGCGAGCACCTGGTTGGTGAACGAGTTGCTCATCACGAACGACGGGTGGCCGGTGGCGTTGCCGAGGTTGAGCAGCCGTCCCTCACTGAGCACGAGGACCGAGTGTCCGTCCTCGAAGCGCCACTCATGCACCTGGGGCTTGATCTCGATCTTCTCGACGCCGGCCCGGGTCTCGAGTCCGGCCATGTCGATCTCGTTGTCGAAGTGCCCGATGTTGCCGACGATGGCCTGGTGCTTCATCCGGGCCATGTCGTCGGCGGTGATGACATCGCAGCAGCCGGTGGCGGTGATGAAGATGTCCGCGCGGTCCACCACCGAGTCCAGCGCGGCCACCTGATAGCCGTCCATGGCCGCCTGCAGCGCGCAGATGGGGTCCACCTCGGTGACGATGACGCGGGCGCCCTGGCCGCGCAACGACTCCGCGCAGCCCTTGCCCACGTCGCCGTAGCCGCAGACCACGGCGACCTTGCCGCCGATCAGCACGTCGGTGGCCCGGTTGATGCCGTCGATGAGCGAATGGCGGCAGCCGTACTTGTTGTCGAACTTCGACTTGGTGACCGAATCGTTGACGTTGATCGCCGGGAAGAGCAGCGAGCCCTGGCGGGCCATCTCGTAGAGGCGGTGCACGCCCGTGGTGGTCTCCTCGGTGACCCCCTGGACGGAGGCCGCCAGCGCCTCCCAGTCCACGACGCCCTGGGTTTCGCGCAGCGTGTCGAGGATGACGCGCCACTCGTGCGAGTCGCCGTCGGCCGCCTCGGGCACGACCCCGGCGCGCTGAGCCGCGACACCCTGGTGAACCAGCAGCGTGGCGTCGCCGCCGTCGTCGAGGATCATGTTGGGCTGACCCCCGTCCGGCCATGCCAGGATCTGCCGGGTGCACCACCAGTACTCCTCGAGCGTCTCGCCCTTCCACGCGAACACCGGGATGCCGGCGGCGGCGATGGCGGCGGCGGCATGGTCCTGGGTGGAGAAGATGTTGCACGACGCCCAGCGCACCTCGGCGCCGAGGGCCACGAGGGTCTCGATGAGCACCGCCGTCTGGATGGTCATGTGCAGGGAGCCGGCGATCCTGGCCCCGGTCAGCGGCTTGGAGGTGCCGTAGCGCTCCCGCATGGCCATGAGGCCGGGCATCTCGTGCTCGGCGAGGGTGATCTCCCTGCGGCCGAACTCGGCAAGGGACAGGTCAGCTACGCGAAAATCCACGCGGCCACTCTACCCGGCCGGCGGCGTCTTGCCGGACGCGGCGATGTGGGCCAGTGCGAGGTCGTAGCCGTCGACGCCGCAGCCGATGATGATGCCCTGCGCCTTGGCCGACAACACGCTGTGCTGCCGGAACTCCTCGCGGCCGTGCACGTTGGAGATGTGCACCTCGACGTAGCTGGGCACCAGCGCGGCGGCGTCGGCGACGGCGTAGGAGTAGTGCGTCCAGGCCCCAGCGTTGATCACCACGGCAGCGCCGGCATCGGCGGCCTCGTGCAGCCAGCCGATCATCTCACCCTCGTGTTCGGTCTGCCTCACCTCGACCTCCAGGCCCAGGCCGTGCCCGGTACCGACGAGGTGCTCGGCCAGGTCCGCGTGGGTCGTGGCGCCGTAGACCTCCGGCTGGCGGGTGCCGAGCCGGCCGAGGTTGGGACCGTTGAGGACGAAGACCTTGCGCATGCGGCCTAGTCTGCCAGCCGTGGCCCTACTCTGCGGCGAGCCCGATCTCAAGGTAGGCGGCGCCGTAGAGGCCGCGCTGCAGCAGGGTGACGTAGCGTTCCACGTCGCTCAGCGCCAGGTCCTTATCACCTGAGGACACCCGCGCCACCCGCGCGCCGACGGAGTCCGCCCTCCGCGCCAGCCGCTCCGCGACCCCGCTGAGCCTGTCGGTGAGCTTGTCGTCGTCGAGCAGCACCAGGCAGGGCTGGATGTCCGTGGGCCCGTCGACGGGGTCCGCGAAGGGATCACGCGGCTTCACGGCGCACAGCAGGGTGTCCAGTTCCGCGGCGTCGGCGGCGAGGGCCGGGCGTCCGCACGCGCGGCGCACCGACTCGGCGACGCGTCGCGAGGCCCGGCCCGCGAGCACGGTACCGCCCCAGATCAGCGGAAGCGTGTCCGCCAGGCAGAGCGCCAGCTCCTTGCCGGGATTGTCCGAGAGGTCCCGGCCGGGCGCGCACGCCTCCGCCACCAGGTCCGCGGCGTCCGCCACGTGACCGGTGTGCACCGACGGGCCGAGCCCCAGGTCACCCAGCAGCGACAGGACTGCCACGGCCGCCGACAGCGAGTCCGCCTCGACGGTGGGGATCAGGGTGGTGGCAGGCGAGGCCGTCTCCTGCGCCAGACGCGAATGCTCCGGCGCGGCCACGATCATCGAGGAGCCGCGCCGCATGGCCTCCACGGCACACTGCAGCACCCACTCCGGGGTGTCGTCGTCTCCCAGCACGACGGTGAGGTCCAGGGGACCCACCCACGCCGGCAGGCCGGGGCCCGGCCAGGCCATGAACGGCACCGGACAGGCCACCTCCAGCACGGCCCGTACCAGGCGCGCCTCCGTGCCGAGTGCGAGGATGCCGCGCGGCCTGTCGGCCCGCTCCAGATGGCCCACGGGCTCGGTGAGCGCCGCGCGGCGGATCCGGGCTCCGGTCATTGCCAGCCACCTCAGGCCCTCATGCGCGTCAAGGCCCGGGGCCTCCAGCCGCGAGTCGTCGAAGAGCTGGCCGTTCACAACGTGCTGCGAGCCTGGTCGATCAGGAGCACCGGGATGTCGTCGCGCACCGGGTAGGCCAGGCCGCAGGCCTGGTTGGTGCACACCAGCTCCTGCGCGTCGTAATCCACGGCGAACTTCGCGTGGCACGCCGGGCACGCCGCCACCGCCATGAATTCGGGCGAGAGCTCCATCGTCTTGTCTGCCATCGTCGACCTCCTCGAGTCTGTGAAGAAAGAATCTACCCGGCCCGTACGAGGCCGAGCACCTCGTCACGCAGCGCCCGCATGGTGGCCTCGTCGCGGGACTCTACATTGAGGCGCAGCAGCGGTTCGGTGTTGCTGGGCCGCAGGTTGATCCACCATCCCTCGGCCCGGTTGCGCACCGTCAGCCCGTCGCCCCGGTCCGCCTCGCCGCGACCCTCGAGCTCCCGCGCCACCCGGTCCATGCACAGGTCCGCGTCGTCGACGGTGGAGTTCAGCTCGCCGGAGCGGTGGTACCCGTCGTAGACGGCGGCCAGCTGGGACAGTGGGCGGTCCGCCCGGCGCACCAGCTCGACGACATGCAGGGCGGCGAGCATGCCCGTGTCCGCAGACCAGAAGTCGCGGAAGTAGTAGTGGGCCGAGTGCTCTCCGCCGAACACGGCGCCCGTCTGAGCCATGAGGGCCTTGACGTAGGTGTGGCCGACGGTGGACTGCACCACGCGGCCCCCACGGCCCTCCACCGCCTCCCCGACGCACCACGACGTGATGGTGTTGGTCACGATGGTCGAGCCAGGGTGCTTCGCCAGCTCCGCCACCGCGATCATCGCGGTGACCACCGACGGGTCCACCACGCCACCGAGCTCGTCGATGATGAAGCAACGGTCCGCGTCGCCGTCGAACACCAGGCCCAGGTCCGCGCCGTGTTCGAGCACAGCGGCCTGCGCATCGACGAGGTTCTCCGGCTCCAGCGGGTTGGCCGGATGATTGGGAAACGTGCCGTCGAGCTCGAGGTAGAGCCCCACGACGTCGAGCCCCCGGCCGGCGAGGGCCGTGAGGGCCGTGTGGCCGGCCATGCCGTTGCCGGCGTCGACCACGACGGTGAGTTCGCGCTCCCCCGTGACCGGCACCAGGTCCCCGAGCTTGTCCGCGTACGCGTCGAGCGCGTCCAGCTCGCGGTACCCGCCCGTGGGTTCGGCGCCGAGCTCGACGCCGGCCGCCGCGTCGCGCAGCCTGGTCATGAAGTCCGCAGGGACCGGCCTGGCATCGGTGAGGCAGAACTTGAGCCCGTTGTAGGAGGCCGGATTGTGGCTGGCCGTGAACTGGACGCCGGGGAGGCTGAGCCAGCCCGAGGCGAACCACAGCTCATCGGTGGAGCTGAGCCCGATATCCACAACGGAGGCGCCGGCGCGACGGGCGCCGTCGGCGAAGGCGAGCGACAGCTCGCGGCCCAGTATCCGCATGTCGCGGCCGAGGACGAATTCGACCGGGCCCATCAGCTCGACGAAGGCGGCACCCAGCGCGCGGGCACCGTCGAGGTCCCATTCGGGGTCCTCCCCCACGACGATGCCGCGGATGTCGTTGGCCTTGAAGATCTGCGGTGCTAGCACCTGGCCAGCGTATCGCCTTCCCTGCCCGCGCTCAGTCGACGGTGGGGACCAGCCGGAGGTGCCCGCCCCGGGCACCCGGCTGGGGCGTGACGTGCGCGGGAAGCGGGTCCGGAACCGGGTCGTCGTGGCGCAGCCCGATGGCGCGCACGGCGTCCGCCAGCGCCATGAGGTCGTCCGAGGGGGCCGACGGCGCGGGCGTGTGGCCGTCCAGTGGGAGCCGGATCACTTCCCAGCCTTTCGGCACGCTCGTCCGCTCGGCGTGCACGGAGCACAGATCGTAGGAGCCCGGCTCTGCGGCGAGCGCAAGGGGCCCGAGGACGGCCATCGAATCGGCGTAGACGTAGGTGAGCGTGGCGACGGCGGTGGCCACGCACGCGGTACGGGAACATCTGCGCACGCCCTGACCGTACCGGACGAGGGCTAGGGTGGCCGCATGCCACGCAGACGAGACCGGCACGGCCGCGGGATTCGCGGCCCCCTGGCAGCCCCGAACCCGTTGACGGGGCGGCCGGTGCCGCTGACCCGGCCGTCGCGGGTGGACTACTTCAACGACTGCGTCACCTCGGCGATGGCGGACATCGCAGCGGTGGCACCCGATGCGCTCAACGGCATCGTCGTGGGCGTGGAGGAAGTGCCGCACCTCAACGTCGCCTGGTCCGGGGACCGCGTGCCGCTGTCGGCGGCGCTGGAGCCCGGCCGCGGCCGCGCCGCCCAGATCGTCATCTTCGAACGGCCGCTGGAGCACCGCGCGTCGTCGCGCAGCCAGCTGCGCCGGCTCGTGCACCGCACCATCGTCGAGCAGCTCTCCACGCTGACCGGCCGCAGCCTGGACGAGCTGCTGGGCGGCGCCCCCTGGGACGACGAGGACTGACGCCGCGTTCAGCGCAGCCCGGGCAGCTGCTCTGCGGGCAGCGTCTGCACCGGCGCGTCGGCGGCCGGGCCGACGGGCACCAGCACGGTCCCCGCGTCGGCTACGGACGCGGCGGCGGCCAACACGTCGCCTGTGGCGCTGACCGAGACCACCACCGGGTCCCCCGCCGGGATCGGCACGGAGACCGTGTAGCCGGGCGGCACCTCCACCTGTCGGCTGTCCGCCACCCCGCCGACGGGGGTCAGCGTCACGTCCACCGTGACGGACTCTGAGCGGCCAGGGTTGCTCAATTGCAGCTGACCCGCCCCGGGAACCAGGGCGGCGAGATCAGTACCGGCCTCGGCCGCGACGACGGAGGCCTTCGCCCCACCGGCACCGGTGACGAGGGAGGCACCCACCGCCTCGGGCGCGGTGACGCGCACCGCGGTGGCCTCCCCGGACAGTGGCTGGGTGAGGTCCACCGCCACGGTGGTCATGGCGGGCACGGACAGCGACTCCGCCACCGCAGGCACGTACGGCCCTGCCGGGCCCATGCCCTCCAGCGTCACGTCCACGCGGTCCTCGTGCGGGTTGCTGATCAGCAACCTCGTCGAGGTGGCACCCGTGGGGGCGCCGGCGAGCAGGTGTTCGGTGGCGATGGTGGTGGGTGGCGCGAACTGGGTGGGGCGCCCCTCGACACCGGTTGCCAGCAGGGCCACCCGGCCCAGGCTGGTGGTGAACGCCACGCCGACGGGGCCCGCAGGGGCCAGCACCGACAGCGCCACCCTGCGGCTCACGCCGGGCGCCAGCGCGATGCCGCGGGCGCCCACCGCCGCGACTTCGCCGTCCGGGCCGAGCAGCGTCAGGTCCACTGCCGCCTCGGTGGAGTCGGTGTTGACCAGCACCAGCTCCACCGCGGCGGGGTCCGGGACGAGGACCATGCCGGCCGTGCTGGGCACGGCGCAGGCGGCGTGGGCGCGCTGTGGCGCCTCGACCAGGACGCCGCCGGAGATCCGTTCGTCCGCGCTCAACCCCGCCGGCCCGGACAGCGGCTCGGACACCGGCGCGGACACCGTGCGCTGCGCGCCGTCGAGGCCCGTGACCGTGACTGGGCCGGAACCGCCGATGAGGGCGGACCCGGCCGGGATGCAGGTGAGGCGGGTGCTTCGCGGCAGCTCGATCGCGTCCGTGGGCGGCTTGCGCAGCGGGCTGATGAGCGCCAGGCCGACGGCTACTGCCACGATCAGGGCGAGCGCGGCCAGGGACATGGCGGCTCTGCGGATCATTCCTGCCCCCTTCGCGCGACGGTGGAGGCGCCCAGCGTGGGCGCGGCCAGCAGCGCCAGGATGGCTGCCACGGCGAGTTGCGCCGCGACCCGCCAGGGCAGTGGACGGGGCCGCACGACCACCTCGCCCGCCTCTGCGCCCAGCTGGAAGGTGAGGCGTTCGCCGCCGTCGATCCGGGTCAGCGCACGCCCGTCGACGGTGGCCTCCCAGCGCGCGTCGGACGGCTCCGCCACGACGAGGCGGCGCGACTGGGATCCGGCCTCGACGGTGCCGCGCAGCAGCGGCTCGGCGACCTCGCCGTCGACTACCTGGATCCGCGACACGAGCCCGACGACCGTCCACACGACGGTGTCGGAGTCAGCGGCGGCGCTGGTGAGGCCGGCGGCGTTGTCCAGCTGCGCCCGAAGCTCGGGGTCGAAACCGCGCAGCCACACGTGCGACACCCCCAGACCGCGCAGCTGACCGGCCACGTCGTCCGGGAGCGCGCCGGTGGAGAACGCCTGCACCAGGGCATGGAACTCGGCCGAGAAGTCGCCCGCCGGGTTCCGCTCACCGGTGCCCCACTGCGGCTGGCGGGAGTCCACCACGTTCCACCCGAGTGTCTCGTCGGTGGTCCGTTGGATCATGAGGGCCCGGGTGTCGCGGCTCGAGTCCAGGACGTCACGCACGTACCCGGGCAGCGCCGAGGCCCGTTCGGTCACCGGGCCGGCGAAGCCCACGACCCCCCACACACCGGCCGCGAGCAGTCCGCTCAGGCCGAGCGCCAGCGCCGAGCGCGTGAGGGCGATCCCGGCTCGCTCGGCGGCCACCACCGGGGCGAGGAGCGCCGCCACCACGAGCAGCGCCCACGGTGACAGCAGCACGCGCGCGGTCCCCCCGTCGACCGTGACCACCAGCCGCGACAGCAGCGTGCCGATCAGCAGCGGCGCAGCGATGCCGATGAGGGCCCACCGCCAGGCCGGCCCGGTGAGCCGGGCCAGCGCCGCGACGGAGACCAGTGCCAGGAGCGCGAAGAAGGCGACGTTGGCCCACAGGGGAAGACCGGAGGGCAGGATGCGGCCCACCACCAGCGCGAACGAGGCGGGCGGGAAGTCCGGCCAGGCGAGCGGGTCCACGCCGGTGAGCAGCCGACCAGGGTGCGCGAACAGCTGCGGGATCCACGGCGCCACGAACGCCCACGAGGGCAGGATCACGACGGCGGAGTCGGTGACCCGATCACGGGCGCGCAGCGCCCACACGACCCCGGCCAGGGTCAGCGCGACGAGCAGCACGGGCCACACCAGCGAGGCGATGATCAGCCAGAACGCGGCGCCGGCCGGGGCGCGCAGCCGCTCGGCGCCGGCGGCCTCGTTGCGCACCACCGCATACATCGCGCGGGCCAGCAGGGGCGCTACGACGGCCAGCACCATGCCGCTGACGTCGCCCGCGGTCACGACACCGAGCAGGATCGTCGCGCCCGCCCAGGCTGCCGAGACCGCTGCCGCGACACCGGGGGCCACCGCCAGGCGGCGCAGCAGTGCGAGGGCGGACAGCCCCGCCAGGGCGGGCGTGGCCAGCAACGCCAGGAACGCGAACCAGCCGGGGCTCCCCAGCCCGGCCAGGGATGCGAGGGTCGCGACGCCCATCCACGGCGCGTCGCCGGTCAGATAGCCCTGCCAGGCGGCGCCGATCGACGCGGGGGCCGGGAGGAGCCCGCCGCCGGAGACGGCGCCCAGGCCGAGCAGGGTGCGACCGGCCGCTGCGGCCGCGACCACGAGCACCACCAGCAGCACCGTGACCGGGGACAGGACGCGGCCCTGCACGGTGCCGCCGGCGAAGTCGTCGCCGGTGAGATCATCCAGCGTGGTGTCGGCCTCCCGCAGGTCGCGGAACTTCTCCGCCACGCCGGAGCCCAGCTTGTCCACGGCATGCCGAACCGGCCAGAACCGGTTCGGCAGCAACTCGTCGGGGGTCAGGTCCTCGGCGGGCATTCGTGCGGCGAGCGCTGCGGTCAGGCCGGCCGTGGCCAGGTAGCGCCGCATCGCGGCGACCTCCGCCCCGGCGTGCGCGGGCGATTTCGCCAGCATGAACCCGAGCGCCCGGACCAGCGACGCCAGGACGACGCCGACGCGGGACGCGCCGCGGGACCCGGCGACGCGGAGGGCGGCCAGGCGGTCCACCTCGTGCGGGTGGCGTTCCGCGGGGCGCTCACCGGAACGCCCGGCGTGCCGGTGCACGAGGGCGGCCGCCGGCCAGGCGAGGACCCGGTAACCGACGGCGTTGGCCCGCCAGCCGAACTCCACGCCGTCGCGGTGCCGCTCCACCTCCGGAGCGAGCCCGCCGACCTCGCGCCACACGTCGCCGCGCACGAGCAGGCCGGCGGTGGAGCCGCCCAGCACGTCGCGCGATTCCGTCTGTTGCTGATCGACATCGCCCTCCTCCACCAGCGGTACACGCAGCCCTCCAGGCGTGATCGCCTGGCCCACCTCAGACAGCGTGTCGGGATAGTTGCGCCGCTTGGGCTGCAGCAGCTTGGGCACCACCACGTCCGCCTGGCGGGCGCCGTCGAGGAGTCGGGCCAGGGTGTCGCGACGGGGGGCCGCGTCGTCGTGCAGCAGCCAGATCCAGTCCGGCACGGCGTCGCCGACGCCGAGGGCGACGGACTCGGCGAACGGCGCGTCCGCGGTGCCGTCGATGAGCTCGTCGAGGACACCTTCGGCCGTGGCGCGCAGCAGGAGATCGCGCGAAGAATCGGCAGATCCGGCGTCCACGGCCACGACGCGGCCCGGCCGCGGATCCAGGCCCGCCAGCGCGAGGAGCTGGCGGGGCAGCCACTCGGCGGCGTTGTGCACCACCATGACGGCCGTCACGGTGGCAGGGTCGATGTCCGGGGTCTCGCCGGCGGGATCCTCGTTCTCGATCCAGGACCAGAGGTCCTCCAGGCGGCCATGCTGCGGTTCGTCGGTCAAACTGTCCTCCAGCGCGCCGTCAGGGGCTAGACGGCTGCGCGCTTGAGCTTACGCCGCTCACGCTCGGACAGCCCGCCCCAGATGCCGAAGCGCTCGTCGTGACCGAGTGCGTACTCGAGGCACTCGGTGCGGACGGTGCAGTTGAGGCACACGCGCTTCGCCTCGCGGGTGGATCCGCCCTTCTCGGGGAAGAAGGCCTCCGGATCCGTCTGTGCGCACAACGCGTCGGCCTGCCATGCGAAGGCACCGTCGTCGTCGCCCCAGAGATCCATGCTCTCGCTCACGCCTGCCTCCTCCCGTTGTAGCGAATTACACACGAGTGATTTTGATCGGTCAAGCGGATCAGGCGAATTCGTCCCCTGCCTGTGCCCGGACGAGGGCCACCAACTCCTTGATCCGCTCGGCATCGGAGAGCGGGGCGACGAGTGTCGCGGCGGGGGTGGCGACCACCAGGGAGTCGCGCAACCCTATGGTGCCGATGACGTGGTGCGGCCCCACGGCATTGACCAGCACGCACCCCGACGAGTCCAGCGTGACACTCTGCCCGTCGACGGCGTTGCCGTGCTCGTCGTGCGCGAGCAGTTCGGCCAGCGAGGCGAAGCCCCCCACGTCGCGCCATTCGATGGCCAGGCCCACACTGACCACCTCCGCGTCGGTGCGACCCTGCGAGACGGGTTCCATCACGGCGTAGTCCACGGAGATCTTCTGCAGCGTCGGGAAGATCTCGTCCAGGCGGTCGGGCTCCGCGACCAGTGCGCGCACCTTGGCGGCGGTGTCCGGGAGGAGCTGGTCCAGCTGGGACAGGAGTGTCGCGGCCCGCCACACGAACATGCCCGCGTTCCACCAGTACTCCCCCGTGGCCAGGTACTGCTCGGCCACCTCCCTCGAGGGCTTCTCCCTGAATTCGGCCACGCGGTGCACCCCGGGGAAACCCTCGAGGGCCTGGGCGCGGCGCAGGTAGCCGTAGCCGGTGTGAGGGCTCGTGGGCACCACCCCGAGCGTCACCAGGGCGTCCGGGCGGGCCTCCGCCACGTCGAAGGCGAGCGTCAGGCTGCTGCGGAACGCGTCCACGGGCGTGATCACCTGATCCGCCGTGACCATGGCGACCACGCCGTCCGGGTCCCGGTCCGCAACGACGGCTGCGGACCAGGCCACGGCGTTGAGCGAGTCGCGACCCTCCGGCTCCCCGAGGATGTTGCCCGCGGCGAGCTCGGGGATCTGCCGCGCCACGTCCTCGGCGTAGGCGCGGCCCGTGCACACCAGGATCGCCTCCGGGGGGACCACTCCGGCAAGCCGGTCGTAGGCGAGCCGCAGCAGCGAGGTGCCCTCCAGCAACTCGAGCAGCTGCTTGGGCCGGCCCTGACGCGACAACGGCCACAGACGGGTGCCGGAGCCACCGGCCATGATGACGACGTAACGCATGCGAGGAGGCTAGCGAATCGGGCGTGCCGGTGCCCGGAATAGGATCGGCACCATGTTGATCGGCGCCCTCCGCCGGCGCGTGGCCCGTCAGGGCACGCAGCCGCTGCTCACCCACTACGACGGCCGGGACGGGTCGCGCACCGAGCTCTCGGCGGTGACGTTCGCCAACTGGGTGGACAAGACCGCCAACCTGATCGAGGATCTCGGCCACGAGGATGGCGAGCCGATCGACCTGGCGCTGGCCGACACGCACCCGGCGCACTGGGTGACATTGGTGTGGGTGGCCGCGGCCTGGCAACGGGGCTGCCCCGTCGTGCCGGGGGTCTCGGGCGCGGACCTGTTGGTGGTGGGGCCCGACGACCCTCGCCGGGCGACGCTCACCGTCGCCTGCTCGCTGCACCCGCTGGGGCTGGGCTTCCGCGTCACACCGCAGGACGCGCTGGACTACCGCGAGGTGATGGCACAACCCGACGCGCACGACCTGTCCCCGCTCGGCGAGTCGACGGTGTGGGCAGGGCGCCCCTCTCCCGAGGTGGCCCCCCGGGACACCCGCCTGCTGCTGGTGGACCCGCCCGCGGGCTGGGCCACGGTGGCCCAGGCCCTCGTGTCACCGGTCCTGGGCAGCGGATCGACGGTGGTCGCGGTGGGCCTGGGACCCGGGCGGGCCGCGGAGATCGCCGCGGCCGAGCGCGCCGTCCTGGCCTGAGGCTCAGTCGGTGCCGTCCTCCTGCGGCAGCTCCGCGGCCTGCTCCTCCGCCGGGTCCACAACGGGATCGGCGAGCACAGCCACAGCGGCTCCTCCGCCGAGGGTGGCGAGCATCTGGCGCACGTTGGACAGCTGCGAGGTGATGGAATCGCGCCGCTGGGTGACGGCGGCCAGCTCGCGGTCCGAATCGCGGCGGATGCGCTCGGCACGGGCCTGCGCCTCGCCCACCAGCTCCTCGGCCTCACGCTCGGCCTTCGCGCGCACGGCCTCGGCCTGCGAGGTGGCGTCGGAGACGATGCGCTTGGCCTCGGTCTCGGCTGCGCTGAGGTTCTCCTCGGCGGCTCGCAGCTGATCCTCCCGCTGCCCCATGGCCACGGCGAAGTCCCCGGCGGCCGCGTCGCGCCGCTCGGCCAGGGTCTTCTCGAAGTCCGCGGCCGCCTGGGCCGCGCGGGCCTGCTGAACCTCGTAGACGGCCTCGGCCTCCTCGCGGCGGGTGGCGGCCTCACGGTCCGCGTGGTCCAGGATCTCGTCGGCGCGGCGCTGGGCGCCGGTCAACCTCGCCTCAGCGTCGGCCTCGGCAGAGGAGCGCGTGTCCACGGCATAGCGATCCGCCTCCGCGACCATCGCCTGCGCGCGCCGGGCCGCATCCTCGAGCAGTACGGCGGCCTCGTCCTGGGCCGAGCGGCGGATGTCGTCGGCCTCCTCCTCGGCGAGCGCCAGCATCTGCCCCACCCGTTGTCCCAGTTCCTCGAACGTGGGCCGCGAGGCCGCCTGCTGGACGCGGGAGGCCTCGTCCGCGCGCTTCTGGGCCTCGACGAGACGCCCCTCGACGGCGGTGCGCTCCTGGGCGGCCTCCTTCGCCCGGACGCTGAGCTCACCCAGCTCGGCGCGGGCGGCGTCGAGCGCCTGCTGCAGCGTGGCGATCTCCGCGTCCACCTGGGCGGGTTCGTAGCCGCGGAGCACGGTACGGAAGTTCTGTGTGGTCATGATTCCTCGCTGGTGGTGGGGGTTCCTGGTACGGAGAGGGCTTCGATAACGCCGGAGAGATTACTGAGCTGGGAGGTGATGGTGTCGCGGCGCTGCGTCAGCCGAGACACTTCGGCCCGAGCCGCCTCCACGGTCTCCCGCGTGCTCGCGCGCACGGCCTCGGACTCGACCCGGGCGTCCGCGAGAAGCCGCACCGCCTCGTCGCGGGTGGCCCGGGCCCGCTCGAACGACGCGCGCTGCGAGCGCTCCAGATCCGCCGCGAGCCGCTCCCGCACGGCCGTCGCAGTGCTCTCGGCCTCGGAGATCCGCTCCTGGGCGCGACCCACGACGGCCTCCGCCTCGCGTCGCGCGCGCTCCAGGATGTCCGCGGCCCGCGCGTCGGCATCCTCCCTGGTCCGCGTGGCGTGCCCGGCCGCGGCCGCAAGCTCGGCGTCCGCCCTCGCGCGCACGTCGGCGGCGTCCACCTCTGCCGAGCGGAGGCGCTGCCTCGCCAGGGCCACCGCACGCTCGAGGGTGCGGGAGAGCTTGGCCCGGAGGTCGCGGGCGCGGGTCGCGTTGGTCAGGTGGGCGTCGCGGGTGATGCGTGCGATGTCCGCCTTCGCCCCGTCGAGGAGGGCCGCCACGGTGGCACGGGCCCAGGCCAGCTGCTCGGCGGCGTCGGCCAGTTGTACGCCGGCGCGGCTCTCCGCGTCGTCGATGAGCCGCGCCGCCTGGGCGGCCGCCTGTTCGCGCGCCATGTCTGCCGCTAGGGCCGCGTTCTCCCGGAGCTCGACGGCGGCCGAGTGGGCCTGCTCGCCCTCTGCCCCCGCCTGCGCCCGTATCCGCTGTGCCTCGGCCTCCGCCTCGGCACGGAGGGACTCCGCCTCCGCCCGGGCGGCGGCAAGCACGCGGTCCGACTCCGCCTCGGCCTCGGCGCGGGCCTGACCCAGGGCGGCCTCCTCGGACGCCCGCCAGCGGGCCGTCTCGGCGCGGACCGTGCCGGCGTCGGCCTGCGCTGCGGCGAGGAGCGCCTCGGCCTCGCGACCAGCGGCAGCGACGACGCCCTCGGCCTCGGACCGGGCATCTGCGATCAACTCGTCGGCCGTGCGCTCGGCCATCTCCGTGATGCCGCCGGCCTGGTGGGCGGCGTCCGTCAGCACCCGCTGAGCGTCGGAACGGGCCTCCTCGAGCCGGTGCCTGGCGAACTCCAGATCCGCCTGCACCTCGTCGCGCTGCCGGGCCAGCTCCGCCAGCTGGGACCTGGACCCGGCCACATCGTCCTCGGCCTCCTGCCGGACCCGGTCCGCCAGCCGTTGAGCCTGGAGGAGCAGTTCGCTGGCCGTCTCCGCCGAGGACATGTCAGCGCGGGAGGCCGCGGACAAAGCCGGCCCCCCAGGACAGGTGCATCACGGCGAGCACGAAGGGAAACCTCAGGCGAGCGGCCGGGGAGAGCCCGCCGACGGCGCCGCTGGCTGCGGCGACGAACGCGAGATAGGCGGCCGGCGCCAGCAACAGGGCGCTGAGCGCCCGGCTCCGCACCGCGAGGCCCACGACACCGCCGGCGAGTCCGCCGGCGATGCCCATGACGGCGAGCGGCGCCGCGAGGTACCGCAGGGACAACGTGTCCGGATGTCGACGGGCCACCTCACGTCGCCACTGTCCGGTGCTGTAGAACTGCCGCGCAAGGGCGCGGTAGCTGTCACGGGGGTGGTAGACCACCCGCAGCCGCGCGGTGAAGTAGACGAGGTGGCCCGCGCGCCGCAGACGGTAGTTGAGTTCCCAGTCCTGGGCGCGGTGGAGCGACTCGTCATAGCCACCCACGGCTTGGAGCGCCGCTTTGCGGAAAACGCCCAGGAACACGGTGTCCGCCGGTCCGTCCGGGGTGTCCTCGAGGTGGAACCCGCCGCCACCCAGGCCGGCCCGGGAGTTGTACGCCGCGGCTACGGCCTCCGAGAGCGGTGAGGTGCCCTGCGCGTCCATGAGGCCGCCGACGTTCGCGGCCCCCGTCTCGTCCAGCAGCCGCACCGCGGTCTCGATGTAGCCGGGGCTCAGCTCGCCGTGTCCGTCGACCCGGACGATCACGTCGTGGCGGGCGTGATCGATGGCGATGTTGAGTCCGGTGGGCGTGTACCCGGTGGGGTTGTCCAGAACCACGATGCGCGGGTCCGCGGCGGCCAACTCGTCGGCGATGTGGCGGGTACGGTCCGCGCTGGGCGCCACCGCGAGAAGCAACTCAAGCTCACCCGGGTAGTGCTGATCCAGCACGCGCTGCACGGCGGCGCGAAGATGCTTCTCCTCGTCCCGGAGTGGCATCACCACGCTCACAGGCTGCACTGGATCTCCTTCCTCCGGGGCAAACCTAGCCGACGGTACACACGGGTGCCAGATCGGTTGCCTGTGGACGGGGGGAGGCCGACGTGGGGCCGGGCGAGGTCTCGGGAGCCGCGGGCCTGGACGATGCCGGGGCCGCGGTGCTCGGGCCGGCAGTGGCCTCGGGCGACTTGGTCGGCTCAGCCGCCGGCTCGTCGGCCAGTTGCCCGGCTACGCGGGTGCGGATCAGGTCGAAGTCCGGCTCCGCCGCCACGATGAGCGGAGGGACGAAATCAACTGAGGTGATCCCCTGGTCGCGGACCAGGAGCGCCAACTCGGCCAGGTCGTTGATCGCGCCCGTCCCGATGTCTGTGCGCAACAGATCCTTGCCTGCCTCGCTCAGCCTGACGAACTTGGTGGCCAGCGTCATGGGATCGAGTTGCGCGACCATCGCCGACATCACGCACTTCTGGCGGAGCATTCGCTCGTAATCACTCGAATCCGACCGCGAACGGGCGAACCACAGCGCGTGGTATCCGTCGAGGAGCACGTCCTCGCCGGGCTCGATCCACTTGGTGACCTTGACACCGTTGGCCCCCCCGATGGGGATGCGACGCCCGACGTCGAGCGTGATGCCCCCCATGGCGTCGATCAGGGACTGGAATCCCTGCATGTCCACCAGCACGTAGTAGTTGAGCTCGAGGCCGAGGGTCTCTTCGACCGCCTCCTTGGTGGCCTCCAGCCCCGCCTGACGCCCCGGGTAGAGGTCGGCGTTCTCCTCGCCGAGGGTCCAGATCCCGTTGAGCATGCAGGCCCCGTCCTCACACTCGAACCCGTCGGGGTACAGCTCGTCGAGGGGGGAGGAGTCGGGGAAGGGAACGCGCTGGAGATTGCGCGGCAGCCCGAACAGGATGGTCCGGCCGGTGCGGGCGTCGATGGACGCCACGTTGATCGAGTCCGGCCGAAGCCCCTCGCGGGATTCGGAGGAGTCCGAACCGAGCAGCAGGATGTTGAGCCGGCCATTCTTGAGCCGGGAATCCCCACCTCCGCCGAACACCTGCCCGACGTTGCGCGCCGCGACCAGGGCCTCCGTCGCCGTGCTGGTCACGGCGGCCACCGCCAGAACCGTCACCAACGCCGTGATCGAGAGGGCGAGGCGAGCGCGGCGCTCCAGCCTCAGTGGGCGCGCCATCCGCCAGGCGTCCAGCAGAAGCACCAGCCAGAACACGAACAGGAGCCACAGGGCGGCGCGCAGCGTCATGGCCAGCCAGGGCTGGAGCAGGAGGCCCACGGTGGGCCCCCGCAGCACCAGGAGTCCCACGAGCACCAACCCGGCGAGCAGGGCGGCGGCCCCGAACACGCGGGTCGCGACACGCCCGACCCGTCGACTGCCCGCGAGGATCTGCACGGATCCCGGCAGCAGGGCCGACATGAGGACGAATCCGAAAGCGCGACGGGACTGGATGCGTTGCGCGTCGGTGGGTCGGGTCGGGGTCAACGTCGGGCTCCTCATCGGTGGCTCGCCCCAGTCTCGCCCGGAGGGTCGCCCCCCACAAATTCGCCACGCCAGCGCTGTCGAGGTTCCTGGGTATCCTGTCGGTCGAACAGGAGGCTCTGGTGCCGAAGAACGATGACCTGCAATGGCTGTACCGCGAGGATCCCCGGGACGAGCCTGAGCACACCGCGATCCTCTCCCCGGAAACCTCGCAGGCCTATCCGACGCACCAGTCCTCCGCTCAGAGCGGACGGGTGCCCACCTCGCCGCCCCCGATCGCTCCGCCGGCTGCCCGCGGCAGTGTCCGCACGCGGCGTCGTCGCCATCCCGTGCTCCGCACCGTGGCCGCCCTGGTCGCGCTGTGGCTGGCATTCCTGCTCGGCACGCCGGCATACGCGTGGTCGGTCACGACCAAGGTCGACGCGGTGCCGGACGGGGAGCGGCCCGGCGAGCAGCCGGGGACCACGGTGCTGCTGGTCGGGTCGGACGCGCGCGAGGGCGACGCCGGCCGAGCGGACACGATGATGCTCCTCCACGTGCCTGTGGCCGCCAAACCTGTCCTGATGTCGCTGCCCCGGGACTCGCTGGTGGCCATCCCAGGGCGCAACCGCAACAAGATCAACGCGGCCTATGCCTTCGGTGGACCCCAACTCCTCGTCGCGACCGTCGAGGAGAACACCGGGGTGCGGGTCGACGGGTACCTCGAGGTGGGCTTCGACGGCGTGGTCCAGGTCGTGGACGCGGTGGGTGGCATCGAGGTGTGCCCGACGTTCGACATCGATGATTCGTTCGCCGACCTCACCCTGTCACAGGGCTGTCAGATGGTCGACGGCACCACCGCTCTGGCTTACTCCCGGATGCGCAAGTCGGACCCGAAGGGCGATCTCGGGCGCGTGGAGCGGCAGCGCGAGGTGATCGCCGCCATCATGAAGGAGGCGCTTTCGCCCGCGAGCCTCATCAACCCCCTGCGGTACTGGCGGCTCAACATGGCTGCCGCCGAGTCACTGTCGCGTGGCGAGGACACCGGGCTGCTGGACATGGGAGCGGTGGGCCTGGGGTTCGCGGCCGCCACCACCGGAGCCGGCATCAGCATGACGGTCCCTGTGGCCGGCACCGACACAGTCGACGGCGTCGGTTCGGTCGTCCGGTGGGACGAGGACGCCAGCAGCGCCGTGTTCGCCGCGATCGCCTCAGGCGACACCTCGGACCTGGACAAGTACCAGAGCTGAAGGCCTACCGTCCCTTCATCGGGATCGGGGTGAACATCTCGGGTTCGTCGTCCGGGTACAAGGCAGTGGGGCCCCAGACCCAGTCGGTGAAGGCCCAGTCATGGGGGTCGATCGAGTCGAAGACGGCGTTGCGCTGCAGGCGTTCCCGACCCCCGAGGTGCCACAGCTCACCCCAGGCGCGACCGGTGGTGAGGATTCGCCTGCAGTGCTCGGGCCGCACCGCGTTGTAGGCGTCCAGCACGGCGTCCCAGGCCACTTCGCCGGAACCGTCCCTGTTGAGGGCGACGTGCTCGCCCATCACCCAGCCGTCCTCGATGGCCATGATGGCGCCCTGCGCCATGTACTGCAGGGGCGGGTGGGCGGCGTCGCCGAGCAGGACGATGCGGCCGTCACGCCAATCCATGATCGGGTCGCGGTCGAACATCCTCCACCAGCGGTCGCGCCACATCAGGGGCAGGCCCTTCTGGATCTGCTCGCAGGTGCCGGCGAACGCGGCGTCGAGCTCGTCCGGGGTACCCCAGTCGTCCTCGCCGCGCAGCGCCTTGGGCGACTCGAAGACCGCCACCTGGTTGAACATCTCCCCGCCGCGCAGCGCGTACTGGACGAAGTGGCAGCCGGGCCCGACGTAGGCCTGCACGGCGGTGGGGTCGATGTCGTTGGCCTCGGCCAGGTGGATCGGCACCGCCCCCCGATAGGCGACGTAGGAGGAACTCACGGGCTCGTCGTCGACGATGCTGCGCCGCGCCACCGAGTGGATGCCGTCGGCCGCGATCACCACGTCCGCCTCGTCGGTGCTGCCGTCGGCGAACGTGACGCGGGCGCCGCCGTCGGCGTTCTGATACGCCACGCACTTGCGGCCCCCGATCAGCTCGACGCCCTGGCGCTGCGCGGCACGGAGGAAGATGCCGTGCAGGTCGCTGCGGTGAATCACCATGTAGGGGAAGCCGTAGCGCTCCTCGACGCGCTCCAGGTCCAGCTCCAGCAGGACCCGGGCGTCGAGGGCATCGCGCATCCGCATCCACCGCGGCACCACGCCGAGCCGCTTGGCCTCGTCGAGAAGGCCCAGGCCGTCCAGGATCCGGGTGCAGTTGGAGGCGATCTGCATGCCCGCGCCCACCTCGCCGAACTCGTGCTGCCGCTCGTAGAGCTTCACCGTGAGGCCCTGGCGGCTGAGGGCGGTGGCGGCGGCGAGGCCGCCGATGCCGCCGCCGATGATGATGACGTCACTTCTCATGGGGCGTGTCACTCCTTGTCAGAGCCAGGGCGGGAGGTCTGGGGCGGGTCCGCCGCCGGCCGCCGTCACACCAGCGAACGGGCGGCCGGCGAGCCAGGCGGCCACCTGGGCGGGCGGTCCGGCGACGGCGGGGGGCTCGCCCTCCGCAGTGGAACGCTTGGCGGTGATGTCGTCGATCAGCGCCAGGCAGAAGTCCTCCGGGAGGTCGCCGAACGTCACGCCCGCGGAGAGGTCGACGGCGTGCACCATCACCTCGCGGGCCCGCAGCCAGGGCGCCTCCGAGGCGGGCACCGTTCGGCCCTGCGCCGTGCGCACCGGGGCGGCCCACTGCTCCACCGCCAGCTCGGCCCAGTCCGCGGCCAGCGCGTCGGCCGCGGCCTTGAAGTCCGAGACCAGGGCGGCCGGGTGCTTGGCCGCGCCCGCGACGATGTCGGCGGTGCGCTGCTCCGGGGAGGCGTACATCGGGGTCTCGACGCCGGTGCGAGCCCACCGGGCCAGGTTGCGCAGCGCGTGGGCGTTGTTGGTGAGGTGGCTGAGCAGGTAGGCGCGGCTCCAGCCGGGCAGCCCACTGGAGCGCTCCCAGGCGTCGGGCTCGGAACCGATCGACTCCACCTCCCTGTGGACGATGGCCGTGCCCTCCTCCACCCAGCGCAGCGCGTCCGCCAGCGTGCGGGTCATCCCGCCACCACGCGGTTGCTGACCGACCCGATGCCCTCGATGGTGCACGTGACCAGCTGCCCGGCCCGCAGGTAGACCGGTGGCTTGCGGGCATGCCCGACGCCGCCGGGGGTGCCGGTGGCGATGAGGTCGCCCGGGTTGAGCCGGATCATCGTGGAGACGTACTCCACGAGCGCGACGGGGTCGAAGACCAGGTCGCCGGTGCTGTCGGACTGCATGGTCTCGCCGTCGACGGTGGTGGAAATGGCCAGCGACGGGCGGACCCCGCCCAGCTCGTCGGGGGTCACCAGGTACGGGCCCACCGGGGTGGTGGAGTCCCAGTTCTTGCCCTGGGTCCACTCGCGGGTGCGGAACTGCCAGTCGCGGCAGGTGACGTCGTTCATCACGGTGAACCCGGCGATGGCGGCCTCGGCCTCCTCCCCGGTGGCGCGGCGCACCGGCCGGCCGATGACGAGGGTGAGTTCGGCCTCCCAGTCGAACTCGTCGGTCTCGGCGGGGCGGTGGATGTCGTCGGTGGCGCCGATGAGGGTGTCGCTGAACTTGGTGAACAGGGTGGGGTATTCGGGGATGGGGCGTCCCATCTCGGTGATGTGGGTGCGGTAGTTGAGGCCCACGCACACCACCTTCGACAGGGTGGGCACCAGGGTCGCGAACTCTGCGCCCCCGGCCGGGTACGTCGGGCCGGTCGCGGCCGCAGCGGCCTCCGCCCAGTCGGGCCGGGCGAGGAAAGCGCCCACGTCCGGTGCGCCCAGGTCGACGAGCGTGTCCCCGTCGACCCGGACGGCACGGGTTCCTTCGGGGGTGCGCAGCGTGGCCAGTCTCATCGGGCCACCTCCATTCGTGCCAGGTCGAGTCGTTCGAAGATGGGGGCGTCGCAGAACCGGAACAGGTCCAGCGCGTTCGAGTCGGAGCCGTCCTGGCCGGCGTCGGCCTTCGCGGTGAACGGCACCCAGCTGGGCACCACGAACATGTCACCGCGCTCCACGGTCCACGTGTAGTCACCCACGCTGACCGTGCCCGCGCCGTCGAACACCTGGAACACCGAGGACCCGGTCTCCTTGACCGGCGCGGTCTCCGCTCCGCCCGCGATGCGGTGGATCTCGGTGCGGATGGTGGGCAGGACATCCTGGCCGGTGGTGGGGTTGGTGTAGCGGACAGCCGCATGACCGGGCTCCACCGTCACGTCGTGCCCGGCCCGCTCCAACTGCAGCTGGTCGCGCAGCGCCGCATCGGTGTACTCCCAGCGGTAGGCCAGCAGCGGCGACTTCGGCGTAGGGCCCAGGAGCCGCAGCGGCGACAGCCCGGGGCGTCCCCACAGCATCTCCGCGCGCGACACGTCGGGGGTCTCCATGGCGTCGAGCTCCTCCGGACCGAACTCGAAGAACGTGGACTCGATCTCGTACTGGAACGGGATGTCCAGGCCGTCGATCCACGCCATCGAATGCTGCGACGGGTTCTGGTGCGCATGCCAGTTCCAGCCGCCCTGGGGCAGGAAATCACCCCGACGCATCGGCACCGGATCGGAGTTGACCACCGTCCACACACCCTCGCCCTCCACGACGAACCGGAACGCGTTCTGGGTGTGCCGGTGGTAAGGCGCGATCTCCTCCGGGCACAGATACTGGATCGCGGCCCACAACGTCGGCGTCGCGTACGGGCGGCCACCCAGGGTCGGGTTGGCCAACGCGATGGCCCGCCGCTCCCCGCCGC
Organism: Tessaracoccus pujii; assembly: GCF_055326215.1. NCBI lineage: Bacteria > Bacillati > Actinomycetota > Actinomycetes > Propionibacteriales > Propionibacteriaceae > Tessaracoccus > Tessaracoccus pujii. Next base: position 408,088 of record NZ_JBUZNP010000003.1, read on the forward strand.
GACCCACCTCGACGATCTCACCGGCCCGTTCGGCCAACCTGATCAGGTTCCGCCACCGCCACAGATGCGGCGCGGCCTTGCTCTGCGGCGCGAACGGCATCAGGTCACCGATCTCGTACCACAGCGGGATCAGCATCTCCTCCTCGAAACCCTGATACAGCTCGATCAGCTCAGGCGTGACCGGCGGCTGGTTGGGCGCATCCCTGGCCTCGAGCCGGACCGGTGTGGGGTGGGTGTTGGGCATGGTCACTCCTTCGTGGGCGCCGTGTAGGGCAGGACGAGTCGCGACGGGTGGTCCGCGTCGCGGTAGATCTTGTGGGTGACGGGGCGCCCCACGGGCAGGTGGAACGCGTCGGGGGGCAGCAGCGAGTTGTGCTCGTCGACGAGCGGCTCGGCGTTGGACAGCTCGACCCGGAGCCGGTGACCGGGCAGGAAGGTGGTGGCGAACGGGTAGAGGCGCACCACGTACTCCTCGATGGCACCCGGCTCGACGGGGACGGCGCGGGTGTGCGGGTGGTGCGGGCTCCCCTCGGTGGTGCGCTCGTCGAGTTCCCGGTGCGAGGCCTTGAGGTAGCCGGTGGTCACGATCTGCCGCTTGCCTGTGGGCGCCACGTCCCAGAGCCTCAGGATGAGGTTGGTGTCGGGCTGGTCGATCTCGACGAACAGGTGCGCGGCGCCGGTGCCGATCATCTCGGTCGCCTCCTCGAAGGGGGCCGTGGACCAGTCGAGGATCACCACCTCGTCGGTGACGCTGAGCGGCGCCTGGTAGAAGCCGTCCGGGGCCGCGTGCTGCGCGGACATCCGCTCGGGCTCGGGCGACAGCACGCGTCGCGGCCGCAGGTAGAGGCTGCGGTACTCGACGTCCTTCGGCGGCCACTGCTCCCCGGTGACTCGTTCGCGTGAGCCCTCGACGAAGACGGTGACCGGGGGCTCGTCCATGACGCCGGTGTCGATGCCCTTGAGCCAGTGGTCGTACCAGCGCAGCATCGTGTCGTGCTCCTCGACGAAGGGCCGCGACTGCATGGGCGGGTACGGGCCGATGTCGAGCTTCTTGGGGCCCTGGAGCCGGTTGAACAGCTCGACGGTGCCGTCGATGGTCCAGCCGCGGCCGTTGTCGATCTGCAGCCAGACGGGGATGTCGATGGACTCCGCGAGGTTGACGGGGTTTCGCTCCTCGTACCACTCACCGTCGAGCTCGTTCATCACGATGTCGAACCAGGCCTCGTGGTTGACGGGGTAGTTGAGGACGTGGACCAGGTTGGGCCAGGCGGCCACGTCGGGGTCCTCGAGCCGCTCCGCCACGCGTCGCCTGATCTCGTCGGGCGGGTAGGTCTCCAGCATCCGTGACTTCACGCGGTCCGTGAACGCCCAGCCCGAGTCCCCGCCGCGACCCTCGCGCGCCGCGCGCGGCATGAACCACATCACGCCCCCGTGGTAGGTGGTCTCGTAGAAGTCGAAGTGACCACCGCTGACGAAGATGGCCTTGAGGTGCGGGGGCCGCTCGGCGGCGGCCAGCACCTGCATGGAGCCGAAGTAGGAGATGCCGATCATGCCGACGTTGCCGTCACACCACGGCTGCGCGGCGACCCACTCGATGACGTCGTAGGCGTCCTGCCCGAGCGACACTCCCCCGGCGTTGTAGTTGCCGATGTGCTCGCCCCCGGAGTCTCCGGTGCCGCGCAGGTCGCCGATCACGTGGGCGTAGCCGGCGCTCACGACGCGGTCGATGTCGCCCGCCTCGATGCACCCGTCCCACATCGGTGACGGTCGCCGCTGCGGCGGCGTGGTCAGGGCCAGCGCCTGCAGCTCCTTGCCGTAGGGGCTGAGCGCCACCAGGGCCGGGCGCGGGGTCTCGTCGGCGCCCTCGTACACGTCCAGGGCCAGCTCGACGCCGTCGCGCATGGGTGCGCGGAGGTGCTTGCGGATGCGCATGGTCATGGGTGGCTCCTGTTCAGCTGCGCGTAGCCGTGCAGCGTGGTGAAGAACGGGGACGGCTCGAGCGTCGGGTCGCCCGTGTAGCCGAGTTCATCGGCGACGGGGGCGAAAGGCGAGTAGATCGATTCGTCGGGCCGTTGCCCATGGCGCACCGCGACCTCGCGGATGCGTGCCTCGAGGTCGATGCTCTCCTGAAGTGCCTGACGGGCCTGCGCGCGGTCCAGCTCGACCCCGTGGGCCACACCGTCGGCGCCCCGGTACGGGTGGCCGAGGTACATCCGCTCGGGGCGGACCTCGGTGAGGAGATGGGTGAGGCTTGCGCGGTACGCATCCGGGTCCCCGTAGCCGGGGAACCCGCTGGCCGCTCCGTGGATCTGGACGGCGTCGCCCACGAAGGCCGCGCGATCGACCACGTAGGCCGCGGATCCCGCGGTGTGCCCGGGGATGCTGTGCACCGCCACCTCGACGCCACCACCCAGCGGAAGGGAGTCACCGTCGCGGACCAGCACAGGCGTCCACTCCCCCGGGTCGAGGTGGTGGGCGTCCGCCTCGTGGATGACCACCCGCGCGCGGCGACCGGTCAGCTCCCACAGCGCGCGTGCGCCGCCCACGTGGTCGATGTGGCCGTGGGTGAGCAGGATCCAGCGCACGTCCTCGATCCGGCGGCCGAGCGCCTCCAGCGCGGGCGCCATGCCCTCGGCCGGGGATGAGGCGATGCCGGTGTCGACGATGGCCGGCTCGGGGGCGTCGATGAAGAAGCTGTAGAGGCTGAACCGCCCCCACTGCGAGACCAGGGGGTGGACACCGACCGTCATGGCCGCCGCCCCAGGAACGCGGTGGTCTCGTCGAACACCCGGTGGAACTCGGGGATCCAGGAGAAGTTGGCCACGAAGCCGTGGTTCGCGCCCGCGTAGCGGCTCACGACCGTCTCCACCCCTGCCTCGGCGAGGCGGCGTCCGTACAGCTCACCCTCGTCGCGCAGCGGGTCGTACTCGGCGGTGACGATCAGCGCCCTGGGCAGGCCGGCGAGGTGTTCGCGCCTGATCGGCGAGACTCGCGGGTCGGCCGGGTCGGCGCCGCTGTCGACGTAGAACGCGTTGAACGGCTCGAGGAGGGCCGTCTCCAGCCCGTAGCCGGTGGCGTTCTCCCTCAGCGAGGGGTAGCGATCCTCGTCGAAGCCCAGGTCCACCGACGGGTAGTAGAGCACCTGGTCGGTGATCCGGTCGAAACCGTCGTCGACGGCCATGCCGGCGACGGCTGCCGCCATGCCCGCCCCGGAGGAGTCGCCGGCGACGACGAGCCGCCCGCCGCTCCAGGGCTGATCGGCGACCCACCTCACCACGGCGTAGCAGTCCTCCAGCCCGGCCGGGAACGGGTTCTCGGGCGCCAGCCGGTAGCCGGCGGCCACGACGGTCCAGCCGGTGGCCGCGGCCAGTTCGCGGGCCACGTGGTCGTGGGTGTCCAGGCTGCCGAGGAAGAACGCGCCGCCGTGGAGGTAGACGATCACCCCGCCCGAATCGCCGTCATGGGCGCGGTAGACGCGCACCGGCACGTCGCCCGCCGCGAGGTCGTCGACGGAGTGCAGCGGCAGCCGCTGGTCCGTCGGCGGCACCTGGGCCTGCTCGCCCGCCCGGATGGCTGCCGGGTTGATCGGCCCCTCCGGCGGGGCGGGCAGGGAGGCGAGCACCTCGGCGATTCTGGGGTGGAGCGTCATCGGGCGGGCTCCTCCTCGCGCATGGTGGCGGGCTTCTGGCCGGGGAACACGTCGTTGACCTCGTCCTCACTCCAGCCCTGGCGGGAGATCCGCTGCAGCTCGTCGGTGACCGGCTTGCGGGTGGCCTGGTAGAGCTCGAGCGCCTCCTTGACCGAGTCCGCCTGGAGCAGGGCGTCGGCGAGACCGCCTGCGTCCATGATGGCCGAGTTGGCGCCCTGGCCCTGGTGGTGGCACATCGAGTGGGCGGCGTCGCCGAGCAGCGCGACGCACTCGGAGTGCCAGTTCTCGACCGGGTCGATGTCGTAGACGGCGCGGACGATGACCTTGTCCCAGTCGAGGTCGCGGACGGTGGCCACGATGCGCTCGTCGAAGCCCTCGACGGTGCGCAGCATGTCGTCCTGGGTCACCGCGGGCGTCCAGGTGCTGTCCGGGGCCAGCGCGGTGACGTCGAAGGAGAGCTGACCACGGTGGCGCAGCGGGAGGACGTAGACCTTGGTGCCGCGGCCGAGGTACATGCGCAGGTTGTCGTCGACGACGAGGCCGTGGGCGGCGTCGGCGTCCACCACGACGCGGTACGCGTGCTCGCCGGCGAAGACCGGCTGCTGGTCGCTGAACAACTGCGTGCGCACGGTGGACTTGATGCCGTCGGCGCCGATGACCAGGTCCGCGGTGGCGGTGGTGCCGTTGGTGAAGGTCAGCTCGGCGTGATCGCCCAGGTCCTTGATGGACTCGAGCTTGTGGCCGAGGTGAACCATCCCCTCGGGCAGCACGCCGACGAGCGCCTCGATGAAGTCGCCGCGGTGGATGAGGTGGGTGTGGGTCTTCACCTCGTAGTCGTCCATGCCCGGCCAGGAGTCCTGCATGATCGTGTGCCCGTCGGCGGTGAGGATCTCGAAGTAGTCACTGGGGGAGCTCACCTTGGCGATGGCGTCGAAGATGCCCCACTGGCGGAACAGGTCCATGGTTGAGGGGCGTAGCCCGATGCCCGCGCCCACCTCCCGGATGCTGCTCGCCTGCTCGTAGACGTCCACCTGGGCGCCCAGGAGGCTGAGCGCTTTTGCTGCCGCGGCGCCGCCGTAGCCGCCGCCGACGATGGCGATCTTGAGGTTCTTGAGGTCGGAGGACTGCATTGTTCTCTCGCTTTCGTGGGGGGTGGGTCAGCTGCGGATCGACAGGAAGTCGGCCGGGTTGGTGACGAAGAGGGTGTGGATGGTGGCCTCGTCGACGCCTGCGTCGCGGAGGTCGGGAATGAGGTCCTCGAAGAGGTAATTGACGGTGTGGCCCTTCACGCCGGGCCAGCCGAGGGGGCTGCAGTTGGCGTCGACGCCGGCCATCGCCTGGTCCAGGTGCCCGGCCGCCAGGAAGCGCAGGAAGTGGTCGAGGCGCTCCTTGCGTGGGCGGGCCCAGAACGGCGGGTCCTCGAGTTCCGTCTCGTATCCGAAGGTGTCGAAGCCGACGCGGCCGCCCTGCTCGGCGATCCATGTGTCGCGGGTCTTCGACGCGTTGACGCCGTCGTCGGCGTGCCCGAACAGGACCCGGTCCAGGGGAAGGCCCTCCTCGTTGAAGATGGCGATCGCGTTCTCGGCGTCGATGGCGAGGTGGGTGAGGACGGGCACCCCGGTCTGCCTCGCGGCGCGGGCCGCGGCGCGGTAGATCCGCTTGTCCAGCTCCGTCATCCGGCCGCCGCGGCTGACGCCGACCTTGATCACGCCTGCCTTGCTGCCCGTGTCGCCGATGCCGACGGTGATCTCGTGGACGAACACCTCCGCCAGGTACTCGACGGAGGCGCGTGCGAAGTGGGGCAGCGCCGTGTCACCGCCGACGAACCCGGTGCAGGCCACGATGTTGATGCCGGTCTTGGCCGAGAGCGACTTGTAGTAGTCGATGTCGCGGCCGTTGCAGATGCCGGTGGCGTCCACGAACGTCCCGCCGCCGTACTCGTGGAACGCGCGCAGCTTCGGCACGGTCTCCGCGTAGCGCTCCTCGGGCGTCTTCCACCAGCGGGAGTCGAGCTCGCTGCCGGGCATGCCGTATCCGATGTGCTCGTGGACGGCGACGATACCGAGCGCCTCCGCCGGGATCGGTCCCAGCACTGTGTTCACCCTGGACATGTCACTCACCTCTGGTGTCGTCGTCGATGGTCAGGAGCTCGCGCGGGTTGGCCTCGAGGATGGTGCGGAGGTCGTCGTCACCGATGCCCAGGTCCCTGAGCCTCGGGACGAAGGCGGTCAGCACTGTGCTGTAGGGCAGGTCGTGGGCGGGCAGGCCCTTGGCGACGCCGACGGCGTTGCAGGACAGCACGATCCGGTTCGCGTGGCCGGCCCGCACCAGGTCCGCGACCAGGGCGGCGCGTTCGCGGTCGGTGAGGTGGGCCGGGTCGTCGTTGAGTCCCACGTGGTCGATGCCGACGAAGGCGCCCAGGCGGGCCACCTCCGCGGGCGCGCCAGCGGAGACGGCGTCCCTGCGGTCCAGGCCACCGACGAGCACCCGCCCGGCGGGCAACCCCTCGTCGAGGAGGACGGCCAGCTCGGCGGCGGCATCGCGGCCGAACCGGAACGAGACGGCCGCCCCTGTGTCGCGGGCGGCGCGGGCGGCGCCTCGGGCCAGGCTCTCGTCCGTGGGCGTCATCCCCTCGCGGGTGGCGGTGGTGGTGACCAGGCCCGCGGCGGCCCGGCGCTCGAGCCGAGGCACCACCATGCCGTCGGTGACCTCGGCCGCGAACAGCGCGCCGAACCGGTCTGCCGGCCAGGGCGTGGGCGGGTTGGTCTGCGGGGTGAGGAAGTAGCCCCCGAGCAGCTCCTCGGGGCCCATGCCCGTCGATGCGACGATGTGGACGCCCGTGGTCCGCGAGAGGGCTTCATAGAGGGTGAGGTCGCGGCCGTGGAACATGCCCGTGTTGTCGACGATCGCGCCCCCGCCGGCGGCGCGGAACTCGGTCAGCCGGGCCGCGAGGATGTCGAAGATCTCGGCCCGGTCGATCGTGATGTCGGGCGCGTACTGGGCGCCGGGCAGCACCGAGAGCAGCGCCTCGTGCATCGCGACGACGCCGAGCTCGTCGGCGGGGATGGCGCCGAGCACCGTGTTGGCGGTTCCGGGGGTTGCCGACATGGCACACCTTTCGTCGTCAGGGGACGCCGGGGACGGCGTCGGGAGAGGGTGCGGAGCGCTGTTCGGGTGACAGCGACGTGCAGGTGAACCAGGAAGCCGCGTCTCCGCTTGACGGGCCGCAGTCCACTGCAGTGTGGGTGGCGTTGATGAACTGTATCCCGTGGGGTGGCGGTCAGGTCAACGGAAATGTTGACCGGGTTGCTTATCAATCCGACGCATCTAGGTATTGGACTTCGCATGGGTACGGCGTGCGAAGCTCAATGCATGATCGTGATCTGTGAGCCCGTCCGCACGCCCGTCGGCGCCTACCTGGGCGGTCTGTCGAGCCTGTCCGCGGCCGAGCTGGGCACCGTCGCGGTGCGCGAGGTCGCCCGCCGCGCCGGGCTCGGGGAGAACTCGGTCGACGACGTCATCCTCGGCAACTGCAACCCCTCCGGCGAGTTCCCGGCGCTCGGCCGCGTCGTCGCGCTGGACGCCGGCCTCGGCGTCGGTGTGCCTGGCCAGCAGGTGGACCGGCGCTGCGGATCCGGGCTGCAGGCGGTGCTCACCGCGGCGATGCAGGTCCAGGCGGGCGTGAGCCGACTGGTGATCGCCGGCGGCGCCGAGTCGATGAGCGGTGTGGAGCACTACGCGCTGCTGAGGCAGGGCGTGAAGGGCGACGGGGTGCAGCTGACCGACCGCCTTGCCCGCGCCCGTGCCACGGCCGGGGGCCGCGACCATCCCATCCCCGGCGGCATGATCGAGACCGCGGAGAACCTCCGGCGCGAGTACGGCATCAGCCGGGAGGCGCAGGACGAGTTCGCGCTGGCCTCGCACCGGAAGGCGGCCGCGGCACAGGCCGCGGGGCTCTTCGACGCGGAGATCGTGCCCGTGGAGGTGTCGCGGCGGGGCGGGGTCACCACCGTCGCCTCCGACGAGCACATCCGGCCGGACACGACGATGGAGGCGTTGGCCCGGCTGCGCCCGATCCTCGCGGGGTCCGACCCCCAGGCCACCGTGACCGCCGGCAACGCGTCGGGACAGAACGACGCCGCGGCCGCGTGCATCGTCACCACCATGGAGGAGGCCGAGCGGCGCGGCCTGACCCCGATGCTCGAGCTCAGGGGTTGGGGGCTGGCCGGCGTCGAGCCGGAGCGGATGGGCATCGGGCCGGTGGCCGCGTCGGCCGCCGCGCTCGGCCGGGCGGGCCTGACCCTGGCGGACCTGGACCTCATCGAGCTCAACGAGGCCTTCGCCGCGCAGGCGCTGGCGGTGCTCACCGAATGGGGGCTCTCCCCCACCGACGAGCGGCTCAACCCCAACGGGTCGGCGATCTCGCTCGGCCACCCGGTCGGCGCCACGGGGGCGCGGATCCTCGCGACGATGGCCCACGAGCTGCGCCGCTCCGGGGGCCGCTACGCGCTGGAGACGATGTGCATCGGCGGCGGGCAGGGCCTGGCCGCGGTGTTCGAGCGGGTGGCCTGATGGACAAGGTGGTGGCCTCGGCCGCGGAGGCGGTGGCCGACATCGCGTCCGGCTCCCGCATCGCCGTCGGCGGGTTCGGGCTCGCCGGCATCCCCTGGATCCTCATCGACGCGCTGCTGGAGCAGGGCGCGACGGACCTCGAGATCGTCAGCAACAACCTCGGCGTCGACGGCGCCGGCCTGGGCAAGCTGCTCGAGGCCCGTCGCATCCGCCGCGCCATCAGCAGCTACATCGGCGAGAACCGGGAGTTCGCTCGCCAGTTCCTCGCCGGCGAGCTGGAGGTGGAGCTCACCCCGCAGGGCACGCTCGCCGAGCGGCTGCGCGCGGGCGGCGCCGGGATCGGGGCGTTCTTCACGCCGTCGGGCGTCGGCACGCTGGTCTCCGACGGCGGGATGCCCTGGCGCTACGCCCCCGACGGGTCCGTCGCGCTGGCGTCGCCGCCGAAGGAGGTTCGGGTGTTCAACGGGCAGCCGATGGTGTTGGAGGAGGGCATCGTCGCGGACGTGGCACTGATCCGCGCCGCCGTCGTAGACCGCCACGGCAACTGCCGCTTCCACGCCGCCGCGCAGAACTTCAACCCGCCCGCGGCCATGTCTGGGCGGCTGACCATCGTCGAGGCGGAACGGGTGGTGGAGGCCGGCGCCATCGACCCGGAGGACGTGCACCTGCCCGGCGTCTTCGTCGCCCGCGTCGTGGCCCTGACTCCGGAGCAGGCGGTCGCGAAGATGATCGAGAAGCGCACCACCACAGTCCGCCCCGACCTGGAGGCCTGAGCCATGCCCTGGACCCGCGCACAGATGGCCGCCCGCGCCGCGCTCGAGCTGTCGGACGGCCAGTACGTCAACCTCGGCATCGGGCTGCCCACCCTGATCCCCAACCACCTGCCCAAGGGCGTGCACATCGTGATGCAGTCCGAGAACGGCATCCTCGGCACGGGCCGCTACCCGTACGACGACGAGGTGGACCCTGACCTCATCAACGCCGGCAAGGAGACCGTCACGGTCGAACCGGGTGCCTCGTTCTTCGACTCGGCCACCAGCTTCGCCATGATCCGCGGCGGCCACATCGACGTGGCGGTGCTGGGCGCCATGGAAGTGGCCTGCAACGGCGACATCGCCAATTGGATGGTCCCCGGCGCCCTGGTCAAGGGCATGGGCGGGGCCATGGACCTCGTGCACGGAGCCAAACGCGTCGTGGTGGTCATGGACCACACCACCAGGGCGGGCGCGCCCAAGCTGCTGGCGCAATGCGCCCTCCCGCTCACCGGACAGGGCATCGTCGAGCGCGTGGTGACCGATCTGGGCGTATTCGACGTCCGCGGCACCCACTTCGAGGTGGTCGAACTCGCGCCGGGCGTGACGCTGCAACAGGTGGTGGACGCCACCGGCGCCCCCGTCAGCGCACCAGCGCCTCGAGCCGTGTGAGCACCTGCTGGACCACGCCCGACGGCGCCGCCTCGCGCCACGCCGCCACCAGGTCCAGCGTCGGGCCGGGCTCGTCGGCGAGCGGCAGGTAGACCACCCCCGGGATCTGGACGTTGCGCACGCCCTCGGGCACCAGCGCGACCCCGAGCCCGGCGGCGACGAACGCCACCAGCGTCGACGTCTCCCGGACCACCGAGCGCATCTCCGGCTCGAAGCCGGCCGCCAGGCACGCCGCGAGAACCGCGTCACCCGTCGCCGACGCCTTCCGCGGGTAGCCGACGAAGGCCTCGCCCGCCAGGGACGCCAGCTGAACGGGCTCCTCGCCGGCGAGCCGATGGTTGACCGGCACCGCCACGACGAGCGGCTCGCGGCGCAGCACCTTGGAGCCCACTCCATCGGTGCGCGGGAACGGGCGCAGGACGCCGATGTCGCTGCGTCCCTCCACCAGCGACCGCTCGACCTCCGGGCTCAGCAGGTCGCCCTGCAGCTCCAGACGGAGGTTCGGCAGCTCGGTGGCCAGGGCCCGGGCCAGTGTCGGCATCAGCTCATAGGTCGACGAGCCGATGAAGGCCAGGCGGACGGTGCCCTCCTCGCCGGCGTGGACGCGGCGCACCTCGTCGACAGTGACATCGATGACGCTGAGGATCTCGGTGGCCCGCGCGAACAACCGCTCCCCCGCGGGCGTCAGGTCGACGCGCCGGGTGGAGCGGTTGAACAGCTGGACCCCGAGCTCGCTCTCGAGGGACTTGATCTGCTGGGAGAGGGCGGGCTGGGCGAGGAACAGCCGGGCGGCCGCGCGGCCGTAGTGGCGTTCCTCGGCCAGCACAACGAAGTACTTGAGGCGCCGCAGATCCATACCGGTCAGCTTGGCACCTCGACGGCGGGTCCGTCAGCGATTGGCGCCCACCGGTGCCTGCTGGGGCGCGCCGCGGCGCGGGTTCCAGCCCGGCCCGGCGACGGCGTCGGCCGCCTTCCCGCTGACCACCACCATGATCGCGGTCATCACGGCGCCGTAGACGAAGAACCCGGCGATCGCCAGGAGCCCCGCGGGGGGAACCAGCGCGGCGGGGGCTCCGGGGTTGTCGCCGATCTGGCTGAGCACCATCATCACCATGAGCGACTCGACGAAGCCGAGCAGGACCACCGGCACCATGGCGAGCGGCGTCTTGCCCAGCACGGTCGGGTGGACGGCGAGGATGAGGAAGATCACCAGCGTGATGCCCACTCCCAGCACCAGCGGCGCGGAGGCGGGGTCGGCCGCCAGCATCGGGCCGGCCACCAGCGCGAACAGGAAGCCCCACACCACGCCGGCGAGGAAGCTCAGCACCATCGGTACGAGCCCGCCGAGGGGCAGCTGCAGCGCGAAGAACACGATGATGGGGACGATGAGGAACGGCGTGTAGGCGGCGTACTGCGGGAGCAGGATCTGGAACGGAAGCAGCAGCAGCGTGATCAGCACGGCGCCGAGGATGGCCTCGACCAACGTGCCCTTGACGAAGTTTGACATGGATCTCCTTGGGCTCTCCAGCGCGTCGTCGCGCGGCATAGTTCCACGGTAGGAACAGCAAAACCCCAGGTCAATACATCATTAAGACCCCGACGGCACCGATTGAGTCGGGATCGCGATAGCTGGCCTCTCCGCAGTGGGAATCCCGGGACCTGGCCGGTATCGGGGCCCGTCTCCCCGGATTCGCCCCCTTTACGGCTGCTGGCCGGACGCCTCGCGGACGACCGCGCCTTTGGCCCGGGCGGCGTCGCGCAGCGACTCCTGGAAGTCCAGCATGCGCTGGATCAGCGCCTCGTCCGAGGCGGCCAGGATCCGCACGGCGAGCAGGCCGGCGTTGCGGGCGTTGCCGATGGCCACCGTCGCCACCGGCACCCCGGCGGGCATCTGCACGATGGACAGCAGCGAGTCCATGCCGTCGAGGTACTTCAGCGCCACGGGCACCCCGATGACCGGCAGCGGCGTGAGAGCGGCAAGCATGCCCGGCAGGTGCGCCGCGCCCCCCGCGCCGGCGATGATGACGCGGACACCGCGCTCGTGCGCGCCCCGCCCGAAGGCCACCATCTCGTCGGGCATGCGGTGCGCCGAGACGACGTCGGCCTCGAAGGGCACGCCGAACTCGGCGAGCGCGTCGGCGGCGGCAGACATCGTCGGCCAGTCGGAGTCCGACCCCATCACGATCGAGACGAGCGGTTCAGGCATTCGGGTCTCCCATCAGGTAGCCGGCGGCGTGGTGCGCGCGGCGGCGGACGTCGTCGAGGCTGGTGCCGAGGGCGGTGACGTGACCCACCTTGCGGCCGGCCTTCACCTCCTTGCCGTAGAGGTGCACGCGGATCTCGCGATCCCGGGCGAAGACGTGCATCAGCGCGCCCGTGAGGTCCTTCTCGGCGCCGCCGAGGACGTTGGTCATGACCACCACGTCGTCGCGCAGCTCCGGCGACCCCAGCGGCAGGTCGAGCACGGCCCTGATGTGGTTCTCGAACTGGCTGGTGCGGGCGCCGTCGATGGTCCAGTGGCCGGTGTTGTGGGGGCGCATGGCCAGTTCGTTGACCACGATCCGGCCGTCGCGGGCCTCCATCAACTCGACCGCCAGCACGCCGACCACGCCGAGCTCGTTGGCGATCCGGATGGCCATCTGCTGCAGCCCGGCCGCGCGGTCAGGGTCCAGCCCGGGCGCGGGGGTGACGGTCTCGACGCAGATGCCGTCGGTCTGGACGGTTTCGCTGATCGGGTACGCCACGACTTGCCCCGAGGGAGAACGGACGACGATGGCGGAGAGCTCGCGAGCGAAGTCGACGAACTCCTCCGCCACGATGCGCACCCGCTCCCCCGCCGACGAGTGCGCGATCCCGTCGAACGGAGCCTCGGCCTGCGAGTCGTCGTCGAGCTTCCACACGCCCTTGCCGTCGTAGCCGCCGCGGGAGGTTTTGGCGATGATGGGCCAGCCCTGCCGCTCGCCGAAGGCGGACAACTCGTTGACGGTGTCGCATACGGCGAACGCGGGGCAGTCCACGCCGAGCTCGGCCATCTTCTCGCGCATCAGCGCCTTGTCCTGCGCGTACACCAGCGCGTCCGGGCCGGGGCGCACGGCCACCTTCCGCGACACCTCAGCCAGGTGCCGCGTGGGTACGTGCTCGTGGTCGAAGGTGAGCACGTCGACGCCGTCGGTGAAGGACATCAGCGTGTCGAGGCTGCGGTAGTCTCCGACGACGGCGCCGCGGACCACCTGCGCGGCGGACACGTCCGGCCCCTCCGCGAGCAGGCGGACGTCGATGCCGAGCGGGATGGCTGCCTGGTGCATCATGCGGGCCAGCTGCCCACCGCCGGCGATGGCCACTGCGTAGCGACGAGTCACCGGGGCAGCATACCCAAGCGGCTACTCGTCGCTGTCGTCCTGCTCCTCGAACAGCAACTCCGTGATGGTCACGTGCACGCGCTCGACGTCCGGCACGTCGGGCAGCCGCAGGGGCTGGCCGGCCGCCGTCTCCAGGATCAGCGTGCCGCAGCCCAGCATGCGGTCAGTCAGCGAGCGCTCGTAGTTGACGTTGTTGATGCGGCGCAGCGGGAGGTCGTGGCCGAGCTTGTTGATGATGCCGTGCCTCGTGATGATCCGACGGTCCGTGATGGTGTAGCTGGAGGTGATCCAGCGCAGGAACGGGATGAGCACCAGGAACAGGAACAGCACCAGCGCCACGGCGATCGCCACCCACGTGGCCCACGGCTGCCACGCGGGCGGCAGCAGCGCGATGGACACGCCGAGCCCGGCCCCCAGGAGGATGAGGATCAGCGCGGGGCCGATCAGCGCCTTGACGTGGGTGTGCATGGAGGCGATGACCACCTCGTCGCGCCCGAGCTGGTCCTTGTCGATAGCCATAGCGCCCAGTCTGGCACGCGCCACCGACGAATCAGCCCAGCTTCGCGTGCACGACGTCGCCCACGGCGAAGGTCTCGATGCCGGTGGCTGTGGTGACCTGCAGCCGCCCCCACTGATCGACGCCCCTGCCGGTCCCTGAGACGCGGCGGTCGCCGTCGAGGATGACGGTCAGCTGCGCCCCGACGGAGGCGCACCGGGCCTCGTACTCCGCGCGCAGGTTGCCCCGCAGCTGCCAGGACCGGTAGAGCCGCTCGAAGTGGCTCAGCACCCCGGCGACGATGCGGTTCTGGTCCGTCGGGAGTCCCTCGAGGGCGAGCGATGTCGCGTTGGGCACGGGAAGCTGGTCCGCCGACAGGTCCACGTTGATCCCGATGCCGACGACGGCACGCGCCCCCTCCGGGTGCTCGATCCGCTCCGAGAGGATGCCGCAGACCTTGCGGCCGCGGATGAGGACGTCGTTGGGCCACTTCAGCGACACCGGCGCCGCGCCGTCGGCGAGCTCGGCCACCGCCGACGACACGGCCATGCCCGCCAGCAGCGAGAGCCAGCCCCACTGTGGGAACTCCGGCTGAGGGGTCAGCAGCAGCGACATCGAGATCGACGCCCCCGGCGGGCTCACCCACTGGCGGTCCAGCCTCCCGCGCCCGGCCGTCTGTTCCATGGACACCAGGACGGCACCCTCCGTCGCCCCCGCACGCGCCCGCGCCGCGAGGTCCGCGTTGGTGGAGCCGGTGGTCTCCACCACGTCGACGGAGCGCCACAGTGTCGCGGCGGGGAGCAACGCCACGATGCGGCCGGCGTCGGAGAAGGTGGGAGTCACCGCCACATCGTAGCCCGGGGGCACAGGGCCGGCGGGGACGAGACGACCTCCTCAACGAGGGCAGCACCCCACATGGGAGCGGCACGAAACCTGGGGCGATTCACCCCCAGCCATCCAACAATCTGAGCGGCCACCGGGACTGACCGGTTCCGCCGCTATGGTGTCGGCATGGAGATCGACATCCACACCACTGCCGGTCGGATCGCCAATCTCGGAGTGCGCATCGACGAAGCCGTGCACGCCGGTTCGGCCGAAGCGGTGGAGAAGCAGCATGCCAAGGGGAAGATGACCGCCCGAGAGCGGATCATGGCCCTCCTCGACGAAGGAAGCTTCGCCGAGTTCGACCAGTTCTCACGTCACCGCACGACCGCCTTCGGGATGGACGCGCGCCGCCCGTTCGGCGACGGCGTCATCACCGGCACCGGGTCCATCCACGGCCGCCCGGTGTGCGTGTTCAGCCAGGACGTGACCATCTTCGGCGGCGCCCTCGGCCAGGTGTACGGCGAGAAGATCGTCAAGATCCAGGACTTTGCGCTCAAGACGGGAGTGCCGATCATCGGCATCAACGAGGGCGGCGGCGCGCGCATCCAGGAGGGTGTGGTCTCGCTGGCCCTGTACGGCGAGATCTTCAAGCGCAACACCCGTGCCTCGGGCGTGATCCCGCAGATCTCGCTCATCATGGGCGCGGCGGCCGGCGGCCACGTGTACGGCCCGGCGCTGACGGACTTCGTCATCATGGTGGACAAGACCTCGCAGATGTTCATCACGGGCCCGGAGGTGATCAAGACCGTCACGGGCGAGGACGTCTCCATGGAGGAACTCGGCGGCGGCCGCACCCACAACACCAGGTCCGGCAACGCCCACTACCTGGCCGCGGACGAGAACGACGCCATCGAGTACGTGCGCGAGCTGCTCACCTACCTGCCGCAGAACAACCTGGAGGACGCCCCCGTCTTCGACGACGACCACGCGGACCTCACCATCACGGACCACGACCGCGAGCTGGACCTCCTCATCCCGGACGCGGCGAACCAGCCCTACGACATGCGCGAGGTCATCCGCAACGTCCTCGACGACGACGAATTCCTCGAGGTGATGCCCCTGTTCGCCGGCTCGATCATCGTGGGCTTCGGCCGCATCGAGGGCCGCTCGATCGGCATCGTCGCGAACCAGCCGACGGTGTTCGCGGGCTGCCTGGACATCGATTCGGCCGAGAAGGCCGCCCGGTTCGTCCGGACGTGTGACGCCTTCAACATCCCGGTGCTCACGTTCGTCGACGTGCCCGGCTTCCTGCCGGGCGTCGGCCAGGAACACCAGGGCATCATCCGCCGCGGCGCCAAGCTGATCTACGCCTACGCGGAGGCCACCGTGCCGCTGCTGACCGTGATCACGCGAAAGGCCTACGGGGGCGCCTACGTCGTGATGGGGTCCAAGCATCTGGGTGCCGACATCAACCTCGCCTGGCCCACCGCGCAGATCGCCGTCATGGGCGCGCAGGGCGCGGTCAGCATCCTCTACCGGAAGCAGCTCGCTGGCGCGGAGAGCCCGGAGGTGGAGCGCGCCCGGCTGGTCCAGGAGTACGACGACGAGCTCACCAACCCCTACGTCGCGGCGGACCGCGGCTACATCGACCAGGTCATCTACCCGCACGAGACGCGGGCCCAGGTGATCCGCGCGCTGCGGCTGCTCCGGACCAAGCGCGAGGTCCTCCCGCCGAAGAAGCACGGGAACATCCCGCTGTGACCGGGCACCTGGAGTTCCGGGGCGCGAACCTGACCGAGGAGGAGATCGCCGCCGTCGTGGCGGTGATGACCGCCTCGTCGGGCCCTGAGCAGCTGCATTCGGCTGACGCACGCCCCACGGCGGGCGGCTGGACGTCCTACTACCGCACGGTCCGCTCACCGCTGGTCGGGGGGCGCGACGCGTGGCGCACCTACCACCGCATGTGACCATGCGGCTGATCCTCGCCTCGAAGTCGCCGGCTCGGCTCACGGTCCTGCGCCGCGCCGGCCTCGAACCTGAGGTGATCGTCTCCGGATTCGACGAGCGGCAGATCGCCGACCCCGTCCCCGCCGCCCTGGCCGGCCGGTTGGCCGAGTGCAAGGGCACTGCGGTTCTGCCGCACCTGGAGGGCGACTTCGTGCTGCTCGCCTGCGACTCGGTGCTCGAGTTCGAGGGCCGCTCCCACGGCAAGCCACGCTCGGAGGAGGCCGCCGTCGAACGCTGGCAGCGGATGCGCGGCCGGGAGGGCCTGCTGCACACCGGCCACTTCGTCGCGGTGCGGCGCGGCGCCGAGGACATCCGCTACACGCGGGTGGGATCGACCCTGGTGCGGTTCGCGGACCTTCCCGACGACGAGATCAGGGCCTACGCCGCCACCGGGGAGCCCCAGCGCGTGGCCGGCGGCTTCACCATCGACGGCCGCGGTGGCGCGTACGTCACGTCGATCGAGGGGGATCCCTACAACGTGGTGGGCGTCTCGCTGCCCATGTTCCGCCAGATGGTGATCGACGCCGGGGTGCCCTGGCAGTCCCTGTGGCGTTGAGCCCTGCGGGTACAGTGGCGGGCGTGAACCGGATCGCTCTCGCCCTGGCGTGCGCGCTCGCTCTCACCGGCTGCACCGCGTCCCAGGCCACCACCCCCGCGCCCTCGGCCACTGCCGTCGCGGTGGCGTCGGCGCCGCCCGACGGCGTGCTCCTGTCGGATCTCGGCTTCACCAACGCTCCCCCCGGGTTCTCCCTCCCCGCCGGTGCCGCCGTCGAGCAGCGGATCGACAGCCCCAACAACGTGACCGTCATGCTCACCTCGCCGGGCGCGCCGGAGATCATCGCCTACCTGCGCCGCGAGCTGCCCGCCATGGGCTTCACCGTGACCGCGGACGCCAACGGATCGCTGCTGTTCGAATCGGCCGGCCACGACGGCGCCTTCACCGCCACTGGTGACCTGGCCGCGCTCAGCCTCCGCACAGACCGCGCCTCGTAGGCTGACCCCATGGAACTGCTGACACTCGCCGCGTACGCCGCGGCCGGGTTCACCGCGGGCGCGGTGCTGTCGATCATCATCTCGGTGGCGATGCGCTTCGTCGTGCGTCGCAGGACGGGGCTCGGGTTCGTGTCGCGGCGCCTCAAGGTGCCCCAGCGTCTCTTCCTCACGCTGCTCGGCGCCGGGATCGGCGTGGGGCTGGCCACCGCGACGACGCCCACGCACGCCGCCCCCGAGTGGCGCCCGGTCTTCATGCAGGGGTTCCTCATCGTCATGATCCTCGCCGGGGCCTATCTGGCCACGGGTGCGATGAAGGCCGTGGAGGACGCGATCGTCGCCCGGGCACGCGCGGACGAGGGGACCCCCCACTTCCGGCGGGTCCGCACGCAGATGCAGGTGATCACCCAGGTGCTCATCGCGGTGCTGTGGATCTGCGCCGTCGCCTGGGCCCTGTTCACCTTCCCGCAGTTCCGCGCCATCGGGGCCTCCCTCTTCGCCTCCGCGGGCCTGCTCTCCATCGTCGCGGGGCTCGCGGCGCAGTCGTCGCTGTCCAATGTGTTCGCCGGCATGCAGATCGCCTTCAGCGATGCGCTGCGCGTGGGGGACCTGGTGGTGTTCGACACGCAGATGGGCACCGTCGAGGAGATCACCCTCACCTACGTGGTGGTGCGCACCTGGGATGACAGGCGGTGGATCGTACCCAGCACGGCCTTCACGACGAAGGCGTTCGAGAACTGGACGCGCGGCGAGGCGCAGATGCTGGGCACCGTGGAGCTGGACCTCGACTGGCTGGTGCCGGTGGAGGCGATGCGCGTGGAACTCACCCGCATCGTGCAGGCCAGCGCCCTCTGGGACGGCCGCAGCGTCAACCTGCAGGTCACCGACGCCGTCGGGGGGCCGGTGCGCATCCGCGCCGTCGTCTCGGCATCCTCGTCCGGCGAGCTGTGGGATCTGCGCTGCCACGTGCGCGAAGAGCTCATCGGCTGGGTGCAGCGGCACGCCGTCTACGCGCTGCCGCGCACCCGGCTGGAGCCCGAGACCACGACGGCGCCGTCGATCGAGGAGAGGGAGGAATACGTCGAGCAGGTGCTCACCGAGTGGGAGCAGGAGAAGGCGCTCGAGGAGTCGGCGAAGGAGACCGTCGTCATGCCTCCGATCACGCAGGACTCCCCCAAGCCCATGCCGCGGTCCTGGTTCCAGGCGTTGCGGGACCAGCGAGGCGTGGACTAGAGAGTCAGCGCCACGTCGCGGGGGTCATCCAGGGCGAGGCGCACCATGGACTCGAGACGCGGTTGTCGCGGCTCGGGAAGCGCGCCGACCGGGAACCAGGCCACCTCCGTGGACTCGTCGTCGGCCACCCGCGCCTCGCCGCCGATCCACCGGGCCCGGAAGCCGTGGTCCAGGTACTGGCAGCGGTCGCCATTGCTGTAGGTCAGCGGCTCGTTGACCACCAGCCACAGCATCCGCTCCACCTCGATGCGCACACCGGCCTCCTCCAGCGCCTCCCGGGCGGCCGTCTCGGCCGGGTTCTCGCCGGGATCGACGATGCCGCTGATGAGGGCCCACTCACCGGTGTCGGCCCGTCGAACCAGCAGAACCTCGCCGTCGCGCAGCACCGCGACGTTGGCGCCCATGAGCCAGAGCTGGGCGGTGCCGATGTGGCGGCGGAGATGGGCGATGAAGGGCGGAACCGGCATGGGCCCAGTGTCACAGGCTGTGGACGCGGCGTCCATGCACCTGCCGCGCGGATACACTCGCGTCAAAGCCGAATACAGGAGGGTCCAGAGTGGGCAACGTCGCCATCTCGAAGGTTCTGATCGCCAATCGTGGGGAGATCGCCGTCCGTGTCATCCGAGCCGCCCGGGACGCGGGCATAGCGTCGGTTGCGGTGTACGCGGATTCCGATTCAGAGTCCCTGTTCGTCAAGCTGGCCGACGAGGCGTTCGCCCTCAACGGTGCCACCCCAGCGGACACCTACCTCAACATCCCCAAGCTCCTGGATGTGGCTCAGCGCTCCGGCGCGGACGCCGTGCATCCCGGATACGGCTTTCTCGCCGAGAACGCAGGCTTCGCCCAGGCGATCATCGACGCCGGCCTGATCTGGATCGGCCCGCCGCCCGCCGCCATCGATTCGCTCGGGGACAAGGTCAAGGCACGCCACATCGCCCACAAGGTGGGGGCGCCGCTGGTGCCGGGTACCGCCGACCCGGTGGCCAACGCCGACGAGGTGCTCACCTTCGCCCGCGAGCACGGCCTCCCCATCGCCATCAAAGCCGCCTTCGGCGGCGGCGGTCGCGGCCTCAAGGTGGCCCGCACCATGGAGGAGGTGCCGGAGCTGTTCGAGTCCGCCACCCGCGAGGCGGTCACGGCGTTCGGTCGTGGGGAGTGCTTCGTCGAGCGCTACCTGGACAAGCCCCGGCACGTGGAGACCCAGTGCCTGGCGGACAGCCACGGCAACGTCGTCGTCGTGTCGACGCGCGACTGCTCCCTGCAGCGCCGACACCAGAAGCTCGTGGAGGAGGCCCCCGCGCCGTTCCTCACCGAGGACCAGGTGACCCGGCTGTACGAGTCGAGCAAGGCCATCCTCAAGGAGGCGGGGTACGTCGGGGCCGGCACCTGCGAGTTCCTCGTCGGCCTCGACGGCACCATCTCGTTCCTCGAGGTCAACACCCGCCTTCAGGTGGAGCATCCGGTCTCCGAGGAGGTCACCCGCATCGACCTGGTGCGCGAGATGTTCCGCATCGCCGCCGGCGAGGAGTTGGGCTACACGGACCCGGAGGTGATCGGGCACTCCATCGAGTTCCGGATCAACGCCGAGGACGCCGGCCGCAACTTCATGCCCGCCCCTGGC
Source organism: Tessaracoccus pujii (assembly GCF_055326215.1). NCBI lineage: Bacteria > Bacillati > Actinomycetota > Actinomycetes > Propionibacteriales > Propionibacteriaceae > Tessaracoccus > Tessaracoccus pujii. The sequence goes on from NZ_JBUZNP010000003.1 coordinate 428,264, forward strand.
ACGCTGGTGAAATGGCACGCCCCGTCGGGCCCGGGCGTCCGGGTGGACGAGGGCTACCACGTGGGCATGACCGTCCCCGGGGCGTTCGATTCGCTCGTGGCCAAGGTGATCATCACCGGCGCGGACCGCGATCAGGCCCTGGCCCGCTCGCGTCGCGCCCTGGCCGAGTTGAAGATCGAGGGCATGCCCACCGTCGTCCCGTTCCATCAGGCCGTGCTGAACGAGCCCGCCTACACCGCGCCGGACGGCGTGTTCGCGGTGCACACACGCTGGATCGAGACGGAGTTCACAGGCGAGATCGCCGCCTACACCGGTGTGCTGGGCGAGGCCGAGGACCTGCCGGAGCCGGAGGTCGTGACGGTCGAGGTCAACGGCAAGCGCGTGGAGGTCAAGCTGCCAGGCGGCTTCGGAGCCCGTCCGGCGGCGTCCAAGGCCGTGAAGAAGCCCGCCAAGCGCGATCGTGGGGGCAGCAGGGTGTCGGCCCCGTCGGGGAACGCACTGGTCACGCCCATGCAGGGCACCATCGTCAAGGTGTCGGTGCAGGAGGGTCAGCAGGTGGGCGAGGGCGAGACCATCGCCGTCATCGAGGCCATGAAGATGGAGCAGCCGCTCAACGCGCACCGTGACGGCGTCATCGTCGGACTGAAGCTGGAGGCCGGGCAGGCCGTGAGCGCGGGTGAGGTGCTCTGCGAGATCGTCGACGCGGAGTGAGGTCGCCTTGGGGCCGGGGCTATTTGATCGCGCACGCCTCGTGTCGCGCGTCCAGACCGGCCACGACCCCGGCGGCTTCTCCCTGCTGATGGGCCTGTTCGACGACTAGTTCGTGAGGAGCGCGCCGTCGCGGCTGTGCAGGCGGCGTGCGGCCTCCGCGATGGACCCGGACATCGACGGGTAGACCGTGAAGGCCTGGCTGAAGTCCTCCACGGTCACCTTCTGCGCCACCGCGATCGACACCGCGTGGATCAGCTCCGACGCGCGGGGGGCCACCACGACGCCGCCGATGATGATGCCCGTCGTGGGCAGGCAGAACAGCTTGACGAAACCGTCGGTGAAGCCCTGCATCTTGGAGCGCGCGTTGGAGGCGAGCGGCAGCAGCACCGACGCGACCCGCACCTCGCCGGAGTCCGCCTGCTCCTGGGTGATGCCCACCGTGGCGATCTCCGGGGTGGTGAACACGTTCGACGACACGCGCCGAAGGTCCAGCGGCGTCACCGCGTCGCCCAGTGCGTGCCACATGGCGATGCGGCCCTGCATCGCGGCCACGGAGGCCAGCGCGAACACACCGGTCACATCACCGGCCGCGTAGATGTTGCGCACGCTGGTGCGCGAGACCCGATCCACCGAGATGTGGCCCGACGGCGTCATCGCGACGCCCGCCTCCTCCAGCCCGAGCCCGGCGGAGTTCGGGATGGCCCCCACCGCCATCAGGCAGTGGGAACCGCGCACCTCCCGGCCGTCCTCGAGCGATACCACCACGTCGTCACCGTCGCGCCGGGCCGCGTAGGCGCGACACTCGCTCATGATCTCCATGCCGCGGCGCTCGAACGCGCGTTGCAGCACTGCAGCCGCGTCCTGGTCCTGCCCGGGCAGCACCTGCCTGCGGGAGGACACCAGGACCACGTCGCAGCCGAGGCCGTCATAGGCGGAGGCGAACTCGGCCCCCGTGACGCCGGAACCCACGACGATGAGCCGCTCCGGCACCTCGGTGAGGTTGTAGACCTGCTTCCAGTTGAGGATCCGCTCCCCGTCGCACTGCGCATCCGGCAGCTCCCGGGGGGTGGTGCCGGTGGCCATGAGCACGACGTCGGCGTCGAAGACCTGCTCCCCGGACTCGGTGGAGGCGACGACGCGGGTGGGCCCGTCCAGGCGCGCGGTGCCGCTGACGAGATGGACCCCGTCCTGCCGCAGGCGCTGCGCGATGTCGGCCGACTGGGCCCGGGCGAGCTTCAACACGCGCTCGTTGACCTCACCCAGGTCCACCCGGACGATGTCCTTGACGTCGGGGGCGGCGATGTGGAGCCCCAGCTGCCGGGCGCTCTCGATGCGCACCATGATCTCGGCGGTGGCGATGAGGGTCTTCGAGGGCACGCAGTCGCTGAGGACGGCGGCTCCCCCGAGCCCGTCCCGCTCGATGAGGGTGACCTCCCCGCCGAGCTGATTGCCCACGAGGGCCGCCTCGTAGCCGCCTGGGCCTCCGCCGATGATCACTACCTTGGTCACGGCCCCATCTTCCCATAGCGCCGCTGGCCCGAACGGCGCTCGCCTATGCTGGACCGGGTGAGTGAACCCTTCGACCTGGCGGCCGAGGCCGCAGACTTCCTCCGCTCCCGATTCGACCTGGACCGCATCGACCTGGCACTGGTGCTGGGTTCCGGGTGGTCCTCGGGAGCCGACCAGCTGGGCGAGCCCCTGGGCAGCATCGAGCTTGCCGCGGTCCCCGGCTTCAGCAGGCCCGTGGTCAGCGGCCACGGGGGTCAGCTGCTGTTGTCGCGCACGTCGTCGGGAAAGGTGGCCGCCACGTTCACCGGGCGCACCCACCTCTACGAGGGCCGCGGGGTGGACCCGGTGGTCCACGGCATCCGCACGTCGGCGGCCTGGGGCGCCCCGACGCTGGTGCTCACCAACGGGTGCGGGGGGCTCAACCCCGCCTGGGTGCCGGGCACCGTCGTGCTCATCGCGGACCACATCAACCTCACCGGCGCCACGCCACTGCGCGGTGCGACGTTCATCGACATGACCGAGGCCTACTCCAGGCGCCTGCGGGATCTGGCCCGGCGCGTCGAGCCGGCCCTGCCGGAGGGCGTCTACGTGCAGTTCAGCGGTCCACAGTACGAGACCCCGGCGGAGGTCCGGATGGCCGGGGTGCTCGGCGGAGATCTCGTGGGCATGTCAACCACGCTGGAGACCATCGCCGCCCGCGAGTCGGGCATGGAGGTGCTGGGGCTGTCCCTGGTCACCAACGCGGCCGCCGGCCTCAGCGGGTCGGCACTCGATCACTCGGAGGTGCTTCAGGCGGGGCGCGACGCGGGCCCCCGGCTCGCCCGCCTGCTCTCAGGCATCGTCGGGGAGCTGTGATGAGCGAGCTGTTGACGATCGCGCAGGCATGGCGCGACGCGGACCCGGACCCTGAGACGGCCGCTGAGCTCGACGAGGTGGTGGTGCGCGCCCAGGCCAACGACGACGCCATCCGCGCCGCCGCTCTCGCGGACCTGGCCGCCGCCTTCGCCGGCCCGCTCGAGTTCGGCACGGCGGGTCTCCGCGGCCCCATCGGCCCCGGGCCCGCCCGGATGAACCGGGTGGTGGTGACGCAGGCCGCCGCCGGCTTCGCAGCGTGGCTCGCCGCCAACGGTCACAGCGGCGGGCGGGTCGTCGTCGGCCACGACGCCCGGCACAAGTCGGAAGAATTCGCGCTGGATACCGCGGAGGTTTTCGCCGGCGCGGGGTTCGAGGTGATGTGGACCGGTGAGCCCATCCCCACGCCGGTGGTCGCTTTCGGCATCCAGCACTTCGGCTGCGTCGCCGGGGTGGTGGTCACCGCCTCCCACAACCCGCCCGCGGACAATGGCTACAAGGTCTACCTCGGCGACGGCTCCCAGATCGTGCCACCGGCGGACGCCGGGATCGCGGCGGAGATCGCTGCCGTCGCAGCAGGAGGGTGGGCCACCCTTCCCCGCTCGGATGCCCGCCGCGACGTGACCGCAGAGCTGCTCGATGCGTACGTGGAACGCGCGGCCGCGCTCTACCCGGCCGGGTCCCCGCGGGACCTGGTGTGGGTGCACACCGCCCTGCACGGCGTCGGGGCCAAGACCATGCGCCGCGTCGCCGAGGCAGCGGGTTTACCCGCCCCCGTCGAGGTGACGCAGCAGTCCGAGCCCAACGCGGACTTCCCCACGGTCGCGTTCCCGAACCCGGAGGAGGAGGGCGCCATCGACCTGGCGCTGGAGCTCGCAGCGTCCGAGGGCGCGGACGTGGTGATCGCCAACGATCCGGATGCGGACCGCTGCGCGGTGGCCGCCGTCGTCGACGGTGGGTGGCGGATGCTCACCGGCGACGAGCTGGGCGCCGTCCTCGGCCACGACGCCATCGCGGGCGGGGTGCCCGGCACGTTCGCCAACTCGGTGGTGTCCTCGACGCTGCTGGCGCGCATGGCGAAGGCGGCCGGCAGAGCCCATGTGACCACCCTGACGGGCTTCAAGTGGATCGGACGCGTGCCGGACCTGGCCTTCGGCTACGAGGAGGCCATCGGCTACTGCGTGGACTCCGGGACGGTGCCGGACAAGGACGGCATCACGGCCGCCGTCACGGTGCTGCGGATCGTCGCGGACCTCAAGGCCGCCGGCCGGACGCTGGCGGACCTGCTGGACGACATCGCGCGCCGGTACGGCCTCACCGCGACGTCGCAGCTGGCCGTGCGGGTGGCGGACCTCTCCCTCATCACCGACGCCATGGCGCGGCTGCGGGCAAACCCGCCCGCGACGTTGCTCGGCTCACCTGTCGCGGTGACCGATCTCGCGGAGGGATCGGAGGCACTGCCCCCCACCGACGCCGTCGAGCTGACCGGTGACCGGGTGCACGTCGTCGCGCGGCCCTCGGGCACCGAGCCCAAGCTGAAGTGCTACCTGGAAGTGCGCCTCGACCCCGAGGAGTCCGCCGACGTCGCGGCTGCGCGCACGGTCGCGGCGGGGCGCCTGGCCGAGCTGCGGAGGGAGATGGCGGCGGCGCTCGGTGTCATGGATACAGTTGACGTATGACGAAGCTGCGCTCCGGTCTTCTCGCACTACTGTTGGCCCTCGGGGCCGCCTGGCTTGGGGTGATGCCGGCGGCGGCCGAGGAATCGGCCCCCATCACCCGCTACGACGTGGATGTGCAGCTCGCCGAGGAGGGGGTGGCGAGCGTCACCATCGATTTCACCATGGACTTCTCCGTCCTGCGGGCGCGCGGGCCGTACATCCTGCTGCCCACGCTGCAGGAGGACGGCGCCAACCCGGACGAGAACTACGTGTTCGACTACTCCGGCATCCAGGTCAGCTCGGACACGGGCGCCAACACCGAGGTGTTCGTCGAGAACTCCAACGACATGCTGAGCCTTCGCGTCGGCAATGAGAACATCTGGAACTCGACTCCGGAGGACTACAGAGTCTCCTACGACGTGACGGGCCTCATCGCCACGGACCACCCGGAGAGCGGGCTGGACGAGTTCAACTGGGACGTCATCGGCCCCGCCTGGCAGTCCCGATTCTCCAACATCACCGTCGACGTGACCGGGCCGGCGGACCTGGCGGACGTCGCGTGCTTCTACGGCCCGAGCGTCACCACACCCTGCGAAGCCGACCAGTCGGGGAACACGGCCACGTTCGCCCTGGACGCGCTGCCCCCCCGGACCTCGATGCAGGTCGTGGCCGGTTTCCCCGCAGGGACCTTCCCAGGTGTGGTGCAGGAGAAGGCGCGCCGCGTCACCGTGGACAACGCGTTCGAGCTCACGCCCGGCACCGGCGCGGTGACCGGCGCCGGCCTCGTCGCCGCCGTGGCGGGGCTCATCGCTGTGCGTCGTCGCCACGCCCGTGATGACGTCTACCTGGGCCTCACACCGGGCCTCACCCCCCTGTCGGGGCAGGAGGAGCGGATCGGGCAGAGCAGTGGAAAGTTCCCGGTCACGGTGCAGTTCCACCCACCCAAGGGGGCGACGCCCGGCGAGATCGGCACGCTGATGGATACGACGGCGGACAACGTCGACGTATCCGCCACCATCGTGGACCTGGCCGTGCGCGGGTACCTGCGGATCCACTCGCAGTCGAAGAGGGACTTCACACTCGAAGCGCTCAACGGCCCTCCCGGCCCGCTGGAGCCGTTCGAGGACAAGCTGCTGCGCGACCTGTTCCAGGGACGCAGCGTGCGCACCTCGAAAGAGCTGAGTAAGGCCAAGTTCGCCCAGGTGCTGCCTGAGGCCCGCAACGGCCTCTACGCCTCCGTCGTGCGCAAGGGCTGGTTCAAGGGCAACCCAACGACGGCGCAGATGGTCCCGATCGTCCTGGGCGCCCTCATGATCGGCGGTGGGCTGCTGGTCACCTTCGTCGCGGCCAGCGTCGGTTGGGGTCTCATCGGCATCCCGCTTGCCGTGTTCGGCCTGGGTCTGATCGTGATGTCGGGCAAGTTCCGCAAGCGAACGGCCACCGGATCCGCCTACCTGGCGCAGGCCAAGGGCTTCGAGCTGTACCTCCGCACGGCCGAGGCGGACACGCTGCAGTTCGAGGAGGGCGAGGACATCTTCAGCAAGTATCTTCCCTACGCCATGGTCTTCGGCGTGGCCGAGCGCTGGTCCAAGCTGTTCGCGGATCTCGGCGCGCAGGGGCTCTATCAGGCCAACACCGGCTGGTACGTGGGCGCGGACCTCATGCACGGCTACTACTTCGCCAGCGCCATGAACAATCTCACCCACTCGATGTCGGACGCCATGCAGGCCGCCCGGATGGACGGCATGAGCCAGTCCACCGGCGGCTCGAGCGGGTTCTCGGGGTTCAGCGGTGGCGGCGGCTTCGGCGGCGGTGGCGGCGGCTCCTGGTGAGGATCAGCCTGCGATCGGCGCCCAGCTCGGCCCGGTGGAGCCGAGCGCCTCGTCCAGCTTGGTGAACAGCGGCGACGGCTTGGCCAGGGGCGTTCCCGCCACGATCGGACGAGACTCCCAGACGGCCTGTTGAGCGCCGTACTCGCCCTGCAGCGTGGGATAGGTGAGATCCTCCTCCGTCACGTCGACGATCTGCGGCTGCGCCGCCCACACCCCCTCGCCGCCGAGCGCCTCGAACACCTTCTGCGCCGAGTGCGGAAGGTAGGGCGTCAGGAGCGTGTTGCAGTCCGAGACCACCTGGAGCGCGACGTGGAGGACGGTGTCGCGGCGGGCCACGTCCTCCTTGAGCTTCCAGGGCTCCTGGTCCGAGAGGTACTTGTTGGCCAGCCCCACGATCCGCATGGCCTCCGTGATGCCGGCCTTGAAGCGGCGAGCGGCGATGTGCTCCCCCACCACCTCGAAGGCGGCAGCCGACCCGCTGAGAAGTGCGTGATCCGCCTCTGTCAGCTCGCCCGCCGCCGGGATGGCCCCGACGTTCTTGTGCGCCATGGACAGTGACCGGTTGACCAGGTTGCCCCACTCGTTGGCCAGTTCGAAGTTGATCCGCCGCACGAACTCGTCCCAGGTGAAGTCCGTGTCCTGGTTCTCCGGGCCCGCCACCGCGATGTAGTACCGCAGCGCATCCGGGCCGAACTCGGCCAGGAAGTCGCCGACGAAGATCGAGGCGCCCCGCGAGCTGGACACCTTCGATCCCTTCATGGTCATGAACTCCGAGCTCACCACCTCCGTGGGTAGCTGCAGCTCCCCCAGAGTGTCGCGGATCGTGCCGCCGTGCACGCCCTGACCGTTGGCGCCCAGCAGGATGCCCGGCCAGATCACGGAGTGGAAGACGATGTTGTCCTTGCCCATGAAGTAGTAGGAGCGTGCCGCGGGTGAGTTCCAGAAGGCGCGCCACGCATCCGGGTCCCCGGTGCGCCTGGCCCACTCCACGGACGCGGAGAGGTAGCCGATGACGGCGTCGAACCACACGTAGATCCGCTTCATGGGCGCGTCGCGCCAGCCGTCGAGCGGCACGGGGACGCCCCAGTCGAGGTCGCGGGTGATGGCCCGCGGCCGGATCTCGGCGAGCAGGTTGTGGGAGAACTTCAGCACGTTGGGGCGCCAGTCCTCACGGCTGTCGATCCACTGACCCAACATCGGCGCCAGGGCGGGCAGGTCCAAGAAGAAGTGCTCCGTCTCGACGAACTGCGGCGTCTCGCCGTTCATCTTCGACTTCGGGTTGATCAGGTCCGCGGGGTCGAGCTGGTTGCCGCACTGGTCGCACTGGTCGCCGCGGGCGTTGTCGTAGCCGCACAACGGGCAGGTGCCCTCGATGAACCGGTCCGGCAGGGTGCGTCCGGTCGACGGCGAGATGGCGCCCATCTGCGTCTTGGCCGTCACGTAGCCGTTGTCGTGCAGAGCGGTGAACAGTTCCTGCACCACCCGGTAGTGGTTGGGGGTCGTGGTGCGGGTGTACAGGTCGTAGGACAGGCCGAGTCCCTGCAGATCCTCGACGATCTGCCGGTGGTACTTGTCGGCCGTCTGTCGCGGGGTGAGACCTTCGGCGTCAGCCTTCACCTGGATGGCGGTGCCGTGCTCGTCCGAACCGGAGACCATGAGCACGTCGTGGCCGGCCATCCGCATGTACCGTGCGAACACATCCGAGGGGACACCGAAGCCCGAGACGTGTCCGATGTGACGGGGGCCGTTGGCGTAGGGCCAGGCGACGGCGGCAAGAACGTGACTCATGCGCGCCATCCTATCGGCGCGGCGACACCCCGCTCGCCTGGGCGAATCGCAGGCGCCAGCCCACCGGGAGCTCCAACCAGAGCGCGGCGTACAGGATGCCGTCTGCCTGCCAGCGGGTCAGCCCGGCCCCTGCGCCCAGGGTGTCGACGCCGAGGAGGTCGAGGCTGTCGCCGGGCGGCCACGGCGCTCGCGCGGACACGGTCCCGTCGACGGTGTGCGCGACGAACTCGTGGTGGAGGGGGGCGGCAGGGGGATCGGCGACGGCGGCGCGGGTGAGTCTGATGAGCGCGGCCTTGGTGCGCGGCGGGGCGGAACCCGGCACTGGCCTGGGCGCACCGGGTGCCTCCGCGTCCAGGGAGAACAGGTCCGGCTCCGGCTCCTTCTGTCCCACGGAGAAGTCACTGCGGCCGGCCGGGCGTGCCGTCGCCGGGAAGCCCGGGCCCGCGTCGACGGGCTCACCTCGCTGGAAGGCGGTGGCCGCGGCCCTGGCCCGAACGTCTGCCGCCTCGTTCATGGCGTGGCCGGCGTGGCCCTTCACCCACTCGAACTGGACCGATCTTCCCTGGAGGGCCAGATCGAGTTCCTTCATGAGCTCGACGTTGAGGACGGGCTTGCCGTCACCCTTCTTCCAGCCCTTGCGCTTCCATCCCGGCAACCACTTCGTCAACGAGTTGATGACGTATTGGGAGTCGCACAGGATTCTCAGCGGCTCATCCAGGTGCGCCGTCGAACGCAGCAGGTCCAGCACCGCCATGAGCTCGCCCATGTTGTTGGTGCCGTGGTCCCAACCGCCGGCCGCCCAGATGTCGTCGCTGACGTACCACGCCCACCCCGCCGGTCCGGGGTTCGACAGGGCGGAGCCATCCGCGGCGGCGACAATCACGCGCCCGAGCCTAGTCGAATCGCTCACGTCCATTGCCCGAACGGTTGTCAGACATCCAATCTCTCAGTGAGATGGGTCGTGGAAACACTGCCGTTGCCACCAGGAGTCCAGATATGTCCTTGTCCAGATCCACTCATCCTCTGCTGCTCGCGCTGGTCGCGGTGCTCGCCCTCGTCGGCATCACGATGCCCACCGCACGCGCTCAGGAGCCCACTCCTGTCACGGACCCGGCCCAGCGCGTCGTCGCGGAGGGCCCCACCGGTCGAGTTCTGCTCGACCTCATCAGCCCGAGGGCCACCTACGCGGCCGGGGACGTCATCTCACTGCAGTACCGCTTCGAGTCGAAGATCGACGCCACCCAGAACGTGGTCGTCACCTCCGAGACCGTCGCCGACGCGTCGCGGTGCAGCTGGCGCAACCTCCCCGGACAGCTGACGGGGAAGTACAACTGCACCGTCGATCCACGGCCCAGCTACACGGTCACGGCCGACGACGCGGCGGCCGGACGCGCCGACATCACGACCGTCTGGACCACCACCGACCCTGCCACCGGTGGCACCACCGGCCGCATCGTCCACACCAAGGCCATCGCGGTCACCGACGCCGATCCGACGCCCGGCGCGTACCTCTCCGTGACGATGAGCCGCACCGACACCCTGGGCGCCCCCGTGTACGAGGGCCAGCTCCTGACCTACAGCTTCACGTACACCAACACCGGCCCGGTCGCCATCACGGCCTTCCCGCGGAGCTCCAGCATCGACGGAGTCGCCGTGAGCCCCGCCGGCGGCGCCTGCCGGTGGGCGGACCTCCGGCCCGGGCAGTCGGCCACGTGCACCTCAGGATGGCACCTGGTCACAGCCGACGATGTGGCCGCCGGCTCCTTCACCCCCACGACCCTCTGGCAGGCGACGGCCGACCGCGCGGGAACGGTCATCCTGCAGGACGGCATCGTCGTCACGGGCGACGCGGTGACGACAGCGCCCGGGGCCCCCGAGTTCCGGGAGGGCGTCGCGACGACCCTGGCAGTGGCCGGATCGTTCGGCTTCACGTGCCACCGGATCCCTGCCCTGACCGAGGCTCCGAACGGATGGCTGCTGGCCTCCTGGGACGGCCGCCCCGGCGGATGCGGGGACGCCCCCCAGGCCAACAGCATCGTGCAGCGCATCTCCACCGACGGTGGCGCCACCTGGGGACCACTGACGGTCATCGCCGGGGGCCGCACGGCCGCGCCGAAGTACGGCTACTCGGACCCGTCCTATGTCGTCGACCGGGAGACCGGCACCATCTTCAACTTCTTCGTCAAGTCCTACGACCAGGGCTGGGGCGGGTCCCGGGCCGGCACGGATCCGGACGACCGTAACGTCCTGCACGCCGCGGTCGTGCGGTCCACGGACAACGGCCTCACCTGGAGCGAGCCGGCGGTCATCACGGCCGACATCACCGACGAACCCGACTGGACGAGCCGTTTCGCCGCGTCCGGCGAAGGCATCCAACTGCGGTACGGGCCGCATTCCGGCCGCCTGATCCAGCAGTACACCGTGCGCGACGGCGGTGTCATGCGAGCGGTGAGCGTCTACTCCGACGACCACGGCCTGACCTGGCGGGCCGGCGTCCCCGTCGGCTCCGGCATGGACGAGAACAAGGTGGTGGAGCTGTCGAACGGGGACGTGATGCTCAACTCGCGGTCCTCGGACTCCACGCTCGCGCGCAAGGTCGCGATCTCTGCCGACGGCGGCGTCACCTACGGCGACATGGCCGTGGACCACACCCTCATCGACCCCCGAAACAACGCCTCGATCATCCGGGCCTTCCCGGACGCACCCGCCGGGTCTGCGAGGTCGCGGATGCTGCTGTTCTCCAACGCCGCCAGCACGGCCGGCCGCGTGAACGGCACCGTGCGGCTGTCCTTCGACGACGGGCAGACGTGGTCGGCGTCGAAGGTGTTCGAACCGGGCGCCATGTCCTATTCCACGCTGACGCCGCTCAGCGCCCCCGGGACCTACGGGCTGTTCTACGAGGGCGCGGGCTACGCCATGCGCTACATGCAGATCTCACTCGACTGGATCGGCGCACTGCCCGTGACGCTCGGCAACGGCGCCGATCCGGTGGTGCACCGCGGCACGACGTCGCTCACCTACACCCTCACCAACGTCGGGGACCGCGACCTCGCCGGGCTCGGCGTCGAGCCGCACCTCCCGACGGGCTGGGAGCTGAAGGCGGTCTCCCCCGCAACCGTGGACCTGCCGGCAGGCGAGTCCGCCGACGTCGAGGTGTCGATGGTGGTACCAGCGACCGCGGACCCGGCGTCGCACCGGATCACGGCGACGGTCACCGACGGTGACCGCACCGCCTCGGGGAGCATCGCGCCGGAGCTCCGGCTGCGGCCCCACGAGAACGCCTCCCAACCGGTGAGCCTCACGCTGCTCGGGGACGTGCAGGCGCAGCAAGGCGAAGAGGCTGGACGGATGCTCGACGGCGACCCGGCCACGCTGTGGCACACCCCGTGGTCCGGCACCGTGTCGCTGCCGCTCGATGTCGACCTGGCGGTCGGCGGCGACCCCGTGGATCTGGCGTCTCTGGCCCTCCTGCCGCGCCAGGCGGGCACCAACGGGCGGATCCGCGGCTACGAGGTCCACGCCGGCTCGGACGTCGACTCGCTGGTCAGGGTGGCCGAGGGTGTCCTTCCGGACTCCGCCGACGTCCAGGTCATCCCGCTGACCGGACGGGCAGGGGTCGTGCGGCTGCGTGTGCTCAGCACCTACGGCAACCCCGCCGACCGCTGGGTGTCCCTGGCCGAGCTGTCCGTGACGCGCGCCGTGCCGGACGACGAGCCGGGCCGCCGCTGAGCCGAGCACTGGGGCGGGATCGGTTAGGCTCGGACGATGAGCGAGTCGCCGATCCCGCCCCAGCCCCCCGTTCCGGACACCAAGGACTGGACCTGGGTCACCGAGCGGCCGTGCCCCGAGTGCGGGTTCGACGCGACGACGGTGACGCCGCAGAACCTGCCGTCCCTGATCCTCGATGCCTCGGCCCGCTTCCAGAAGGCCGTAGATCGACGAGGTGCCGAGGCACGGCCGGAACCCACCACGTGGTCGGTGATCGAGTACGGCCGGCATGTGGCCGACGTGTTCGAGGTGATGACGGCGCGCCTCCACCTCATCCTCGACAGCGACGGCGCGGGCGCTGAGTTCGCGGACTGGGATCAGGACGCGGCCGCCGCGGAGGAGGAGTACTGGCTCTCTGACGCCAACGCCACCCGCATCCTCATAGCCGAGCGCGCCCAGGCCGCCGCCAAGGCGTGGGCCGAGCCCCAGGGGGCGGAGTGGGAGTGGACCGGGCTGCGCAGCAATGGGTCGCGGTTCACCACGCTCTCGCTCGGCAGGTACTTCGCCCACGACCTCGTGCACCACCTGCACGACGTGGGAGCCTGACCTCAGTGCAGCAGGCCATGCCGGCGCGCGGCCGCGACCGCGGCGGTGCGCGACTCGGCCCCCAGCTTCGCGAACGCGTGCACCAGGTGGGTCTTGACCGTTCCCTCTGAGATGAACAGGCCCTTGGCGATCCCCCGGTTCGTCACGCCTTCGGCAACCAACCGGAGCACGTCGAGTTCCCGTGCGCTGAGCGTGGGCACCCCCTGGGCCATGCGGTCCACCACGCGGCCTTCGAGGTCGCTCGAGAGCACGAGCCGTCCCTGCGCCGCATCACCGATGCCCCGGATGATCTCCTCGGGCTCCGCATCCTTGAGCAGGTAGCCCGCGGCACCGGCGAGCACGGCACGCGCGATGTCGGAATCGTTGTCGTAGGTGGTGAGGATGAGCACAGCCGGGCCGCCCTGGCGCGAGCGGAGCGCAGTCGTGACGCCCACGCCGTCGAGGCCGGGGCCGAGCCGCAGATCGCACAGCACCACGTCCGGCGCGGTCTCCACCACCATGGTGAGTGCCTCCTCGCCCGAGGCGGCCGCCCCCACCACATCGATACCCGCGGCGCCCCCCAACAGCGCCTCGAGCCCGGAACGCGGCTCATCACAGATGAGGGTGTAGGAGGCTGTTCGGCGCGTCGGGCCGGGTAGGGGTCGAGGTCTCCCGATGATGGAAGTTCTCACGCTGCCCATCTGGAAGACCTCGACGTGTCTGATGCTACCCCTGGGGCGGGGTTCGCCTGCCCTGACCTGACCTCGTTCTGTCGGCTCGATGAGCTCGGCCTGGAGGTCACCGGCCAACTGCTGGAGCCTGGCCGTGCGGTGCTCGCCTGCCGGGTGGTGGAGCCGGATCAGTGGTGCCGACGCTGCGGCTGCGAAGGCGTGGCCCGTGACACCGTGACGCGGGCGTTGGCGCACGAGCCGTTCGGCTGGCGGCCGACCACGTTGCTGGTCACGATCCGTCGCTACCGCTGCACCGGCTGCGGGCATGTGTGGCGGCAAGACACCAGCCTCGCCGCGGAGCCGCGGGCGAAGCTGTCACGCCGCGGGCTGCGGTGGGCGTTGGAGGGTCTGGTCGTGCAGCACCTCACCGTCGCCCGGGTCGCCGAAGGGCTGGGGGTGTCGTGGAACACCGCCAACACGGCGGTCCTGGCCGAAGGCAAGCGGGTCCTGATCGACGACCCGACCAGGTTCGACGGGGTGACGGCCATCGGCGTGGACGAGCACGTGTGGCGCCACACCCGCCGCGGTGACAAGTACGTCACCGTCATCATCGACCTGACCGGCATCCGCACCCGGACAGGGCCTGCCAGGCTGCTCGACATGGTCGAAGGGCGCTCCAAGCAGGCGTTCAAGCAGTGGCTGTCCGAACGCGACCAGGCATGGCGCGACAGAGTTGAGGTCGTCGCGATGGACGGGTTCACCGGGTTCAAGACCGCCACCGCCGAAGAGCTGCCCGACGCGACCGCCGTCATGGATCCCTTCCACGTGGTCCGCCTCGCCGGCGACGCCCTCGACCGATGCCGCCGACGCGTCCAACAAGCCATCCACGGACACCGAGGCCGCACCAGCGACCCGCTCTACTCGGCGCGCCGCACCCTCCACACCGGCACCGACCTCCTCACCGACCGACAGAAGGACCGGCTCACCGCCCTGTTCGCCGGCGATGACCATGTCGAGGTCGAAGCCACCTGGGGCATCTACCAACGCATGATCGCCGCCTACCGCGAACCCGATCGGACCAGAGGCCGGGCCCTGATGACCAGCCTGATCGCCTCGGTCAGCCAGGGCGTCCCCGCCGCGTTGAGCGAGGTGATCACACTCGGCCGAACGCTGAAGAAGCGAGCCGACGACGTGCTGGCCTATTTCGACCGGCCCGGCACCTCGAACGGTCCCACCGAGGCCCTCAACGGCCGCCTGGAACATCTCCGCGGATCAGCACTCGGCTTCCGGAACCTCACCAACTACATCGCCAGATCACTGCTCGAGACCGGCGGATTCAGACCCCGACTACACCCTGGATTGTGATGAGCC